>JAPSIT010000075.1 GCA_031178585.1 Arthrobacter sp. | reverse complement strand
GTGCCGGAGGCCACACCCCAACAAGCTGCCGGCCCCTTCAATGACGCAGGGGCCGGCACATTCCAGAGAAGGTACATCCGCCATGTCATCCCCGAAACCGGACGGACCCGCTGCCTTGCAGCACCCGCGGTTTGCCCGCGCCTACGCAAGGGCCGTCGTCGGGATGAACCGCCGCGGCGGCACTGAACACCGCCGGCGCCTGCTGTCCGGCCTGCAAGGCAGTGTCATCGAAGTGGGGGCCGGCGAGGGCTCCTCGTTCGGGCTGTACCCCTCTGCCGTCACTGACGTTCTCGCCGTGGAGCCGGACGATTATCTGCGCGGCCTGGCCGAGCAGCGGGCCGCATCCGTGTCTGTTCCGGTCGTGGTGGTGGCGGGATCGGCCGAGCATCTCCCCGCCCCGAGTGCCGCTGCCGATGTAGTGGTGTGCAGCCTTGTCCTGTGCAGTGTCGGGGACCAGGGCAAGGCGCTCGCGGAAATCTACCGGGTGCTCCGTCCCGGCGGAACGCTCGCGTTCTATGAGCACGTCCGCTCCCACCGCCGGTGGGTCGCCGCCGTGGAGGACGCGCTGACGCCGGGCTGGCAGCGGTTCGCTGGCGGCTGCCATCTCAATAGGGACACGCTCGAAGCGATCACTGCCGCCGGATTTCAGGTGCAGGACAACGAGCGTTTCGGTTTCGCCCCGCAGCTGCTGGCCCCGCCCATGGCGCATATCCTGGGCCACGCCGTCCGCCCTGGCTGATCTCCTCCTGAGACTCTCCATAGGGTTGCGTCCCAATCCCGCACTCACCTCAACTTCCGGCTGGGGACCGCATGGTTGGGTCGCCAATCCGTTTTCCACATGGCTGGACTTCCCGCCGAGGTCCGTGGAGGGGCGCCGGTACAGTGAATTTATGCCTGCCGCATCGCCTTCCCGGGCTTCCAAATTTCCTCAGCGGTCCGGACTGTCCGCCGGGGACAGCCTGCCGACACCTGAGGAGCTGCCCCCGCTCACCGAACTGCTGAGCGCCGCACGGGTGGTGTCCATTCCGATGCGCGTGAAATTCCGCGGCATTCTCGAGCGCGAGACTCTGCTGCTCCGCGGACCCGCGGGCTGGGGAGAGTTTGGTGCTTTTCCTGAATATGGCGACGCGGAAGCCAGCCGCTGGCTACGCGCCGCCATTGAAGCAGGCTGGCAGGGGTTTCCGGAGCCGCTCCGGGACAGCATTCCGGTCAACGCAACCGTGCCCGCAGTCCCCGCGGCACGTGTGCCGGACGTTCTCGCACGGTTCGGGCGCGTGGACGCAGTCAAGATCAAGGTAGCCGAACCAGGACAGTCCCTCGACGACGATGCGGCCCGGGTGGCGGCCGTGCGTGCCGAGCTCCCTGAGGCGGCCGTCCGGGTCGACGCCAACGGAGGGTGGGGCGTGCCGGAGGCTGTGGAAGCTCTGACGCGGCTCGCCGGCTTCGACCTTGAATATGCAGAGCAGCCGGTCCTGGGCATCGACGCCCTGGCTGAAGTGCGACGCCGCCTGCGTCAAGCGGGCGTCCCTGTGCTCATTGCCGCGGACGAAAGCGTGCGCAAGGAGGACGACCCCCTGAAAGTGGCACGGGCCGGCGCCGCGGACCTGATCGTCGTTAAGGTGGCCCCGCTGGGGGGAGTGCGGCGTGCGCTGGACATCGTTGCACAGGCCGGAATGCCCGCCGTCGTGAGTTCCGCCCTCGACACCTCCGTCGGCATCCGGGCCGGCCTGGCGCTCGCCGCCGCCCTTCCGGAACTGCCGTATGCCTGCGGCCTGGGGACCGTCTCGCTGCTCGACGGGGACGTCACCACGGATCCCCTGGTGGCTGACGACGGCGCCATCCGGCTGCGGGACGCCGTGCCGGACGAGGGACTGATGGAGCGCTACGCCGCTGCTGAGGACCGCAAGAACTGGTGGCTGGACCGGCTCCGCGGAGCCTACGCAGAGCTCGGCCAAAAGCGAAACTTGCCGAGGTGAACTTACAGGCATGTAAGTTCACCGGAACTTAACCGGAGTGACCTCTCACATTTAGTTTGCGCTGACAGGGTGGGCGGGACCGCAACACATCCCTTGGAAGGTCCTCCATGTCTGAAATTCCCGGGCGCAAGTTTGCCCTGCTGCCCATGCTCGGCCACACCAAAGGCAAGCGCAGCCCCGTCACCTGCGCCCTTAAGTGCGACAACGCCTGCTCGGGCGACGTCTGCAACACCAGCTCCAACAGCTACTTCCGCGACATTGCATCCACGACGATGTCCCGCCGCGCCGCCCTGGGCTTCGGCGCCGCCGGAGCCCTCGCCGTCGTGCTCGGCGGTTCCCTGGCATCCTCCGAAACGGCAGTAGCCGACGGCGGGACCGGCCTTTCGGCCGCCGCGAAGAACGGCTACGGCAACGCCGGGGCCTCAAAGCTCCGGTTCACCGCTATCCCGTCCGTTCCGGCTGACGTCGACGCCGTTACCGTGCCTGCCGGTTTCACCTGGCAGCCGGTCATCCGGTGGGGCGACCCGATCTTCAAGGGCGCTCCGGCGTTCGACCTGAACTCCCAGACTGCCGCCAAGCAGGAGAAGCAGTTCGGCTACAACAACGACTACACCGATATTCTCGAAATCCCCGGCAGCAAGGGCCGCCGCGCGGTGCTCTTCGCCAACCACGAGTACACCAACGACGCCATCATGTTCCCGCCGTCGATGCCTGCCGCGGAAGTCCGCGCCATCAGCCAGGCAGCCCACGGGCTGTCCGTTGTGGAGCTGGAGCGCAAGAACAAAAACAAGCCGTGGAGTTACGTGCAGGGCGCACCGCTCAACCGACGTTTCCTCAACAACACCCGCTACGAGCTCACCGGACCCGCCGCCGGATCTGCTCTGGTCAAGACCGTCGCCGACCCCGCCGGCCGCTGGATCAACGGCACGCTGGGCAACTGTGCCGGCGGCACCACGCCCTGGGGCACCATCCTCTCCGGCGAAGAGAACTTCCAGGGCTACTTTGTTGCCCCGGGAACCTCGGAGGGGGATAAGCGCTACGGTCTCACCAACAAGCCCACGGCGCGGGAGTGGGAACTGGATGACCCGCGTTTCAACACCAACAACGCCGGCTACGAGAACGAGGCCAACCGTTTCGGCTGGATCGTCGAGGTTGACCCGTTCGACCCGACGTCGACCCCCAAGAAGCACTCCATGCTGGGCCGCTTCAAGCACGAAGGCGCCAACGTGATCGTGGCCGAGTCCGGGCACGTGGTGGCCTACTCCGGCGACGACGAGCGCTTCGACTACCTGTACAAATTCGTCTCCAAGGACAAGTACATCGAGGGGGACCGCAAGCACAACATGACCCTGCTCTCCGCAGGAAGCCTGTTCGTCGCAAAGTTCACGGGTGACTCCCCGGCGGCCGAAATTGACGGCACCGGGCGTGTGCCCGCGGACGGGGCCTTTGACGGCACCGGTGAATGGCTGCCGCTGGTGCTCGACGGCAAGTCCGCTGTCCCCGGGATGTCCGTCGAGCAAGTCCTCGTCTACACCCGCCTCGCCGCTGACCAAGTGGGCCCCACAAAGATGGACCGCTGCGAGGACGTTGAACCGAGCCCCTTCACAGGCAAGGTCTACGTCGCGTGCACCAACAACTCGGACCGCGGCAAGATCGGCAAGGAAGGCGCCACCGAGGTCAACCCGCGGAACACCAACCGCGACGGCCACATCGTCGAGATCACGGAAACCGGAGACCAGACGTCCACGCGCTTCACATGGAACCTGCTCATGGTCTGCGGCGACCCGGCCCAGGGTGACGTCACCTATTTCTCCGGCTTCCCGGTGGACCAGGTGTCGCCGATCTCCTGCCCGGACAACCTTGCCTTCGACTCCGTCGGCAACCTGTGGATCTCCACCGACGGGGCGCCCTCCGGCATCGGCAAGAACGACGGCCTGTTCAAGGTCACGCTTGAAGGTGCAGAACGCGGCCGCGTGGAGCAGTTCCTCGCCGTTCCCCGCGACGCCGAAACCTGCGGCCCGATCATTCACGACGACGAGCGCACCGTGTTCGTCTCCGTGCAGCACCCGGGCGAGGACGGCACGTTCGAGGCCCCGAACTCCCTGTTCCCGGACTACGTCCGCGCAGGCTTCCCGGTGAAGACCGGCCAGGCAAGGGCCCCGCGCCCCTCGGTGATCCAGGTCTTCCGCACGGACGACTAACTTCACCACGCCACCCCACCACGCCACCCCTCACCCACCCCCACCCCCAACGCTCTCTCACATCCTGCACCTCTTTTACCGACGCTCTCTCACATCCTGCGGGTTTCTATCCGACCCTCCTGCAGATCTTGCAGGTTTCCGGCCAACGCTCCTGCACATATGGTCCGGCCAAACGTGACGGAGCGTCCGGCCAAATTCGGTAGGACGTGAGGGAGCGTTGGAGTTTGGTCGGCAGGAAGTGACGGGGCGTCCGGTCAAAGACGGCAGGAAGTGACGGAGGGTCCGCCGGGAGGATAGGGCAACCAGGAGGGGGAGGGAGGCCGGGGCATGTCCAGGTGCGTCTTCGCGACGTGACCAAGCACACTTGACACGTGTTAGGTGCGCGCCCTACAGTTCCTAACACGTGTTAGGAAGGGAAAGACATGACCGGAGACACTAACGGGCACCTGCGGGAAATCAGCCGCCGTACCGCCCTCGGTGCCCTCGGCGCGGGAATAATCGGAGCTACCGTGGCATCGTGGCCACGGCTCTCCGGAACGGACATTCCCGGCCGCGGGGACAACAGCCTCAGCATCGCCATCATGGGCACCGCAGCGGACGCCGCCGCCCGCCAGCGTGCCATCGACGCCTTTACCCGGCTCCACCCGGAGATCAAAGTCAAGGTCCAGGCCATCCAGGCCGTCGACTGGAAAGACTTCTTCACCAAAATCCTCACTATGGTGGCTGCGGGCACGCCGCCGGACGTGGTCTACGTTGCCACCGAGGGCGCCCAGCTGTTCGCGGAAAAACTGGCCCATCCGCTCGACGAGTACGTGCGCCGCGATGCCGCGGATATGGCCGAGTTCTTCGACGACGTGCACCCGAGCCTCGTCGAAGCCTTCATGTACAAGGGCAGCCTGTACCAGCTCCCCATGGACTGGAACGCGGCCAACATGTACTACAACACCACCGCGTTCAGACAGGCCGGCCTGGAGCGCCCTGCCGACGACTGGACCCACGTCGATTTCCGCACCAGCCTCGCCGCGATGCGCAAGGCCCGCACCTCGGACTTCACGCCCTACTACTGGACCAACCGGCTCTTCGGCGGCGTGGTGCCGTGGCTCTACGCCAACGACACCAGCTTCCTGAAGGAAACCCGGTCCGCCGGCGGAGACTGGCTTTGGGACGGCTTCTACGCCAACGACCCCTCCCGCAGCCTCCGGTCCGGCGGTTACCAATGGCTGGAGCCCAACGCTAATGACGACCGTGTGTTCGAGTCCTTCGACTACCTCCGCGGACTTGTCAAGGACGGGCTCGGCGTCCGCCCGGAGGAAGGCGGCGGCAGCTCACTGGTCGGACTGTTCGCCTCCAACCGCATCGGCACCACCCCGGCCGGCGGCTACTGGGTGCAGGGCCTGCACGAGGCCGGAATGGGCGGGAGTGACTTCGACGTCCAGTTCTTCCCGCGCTGGAAGACGCAGCGCCACCAGTTCGGCACCGCGGGCTACGCGATCATGAAAACCGCCAAGGACAAGGACGCGGCCTGGGAATGGATCAAGTTCAGCTCCAGCCGCGAGGCGATGGAACTGATCTTCCCCAATCCGATCACCACGCCGGCTCGCCGCTCCATGGTCAACCAGCAGCTCTACGCCGGCAAGGGGCCGGCCCACTGGAAAGTCTTTTACGACACCCTGGACCGGTTCCCCACCACGGGCCCCATTCCGGCGCCACCCCAGCAGGCCGCCGTCGAAACAGCCCTGATGAAGAACGTCTCGCTGGCTGTCAGCGGCGACGAGCGGCAGCTCAAGCAGGCCCTCGCCTCCTTGCAGCGCGATCTTGAGCTGGCCTTGAGGAGGCAGTCATGAGCACCACCACCCCGCGGCGGGATCCAAATCGGGCCGCCAAACCGGCAACCCCGACGGCGGCCCGCACCAACGCGGTCAGCCCCGGCAACGCCAACAGCAACGGCAGGCACAGCCAGCGCTGGCTGGCCTGGGTCTTCCTGGCGCCCACGATCCTCGGCATGGGCCTGTTTACGCTGATCCCGATCGTGGCGTCCGTGGTCCTCGCCTTCTTCCGCTGGGACATCATTTCGGCGCCGACCTTCGTGGGCTTCGACAACTTCTCTGAGGTGGTCCAAGACCCCACCGTCCGGGTGTCCTTCCTGAACACCATCGCGTTCGTGGTCGTGGCCGTGGCGCTCCAGCTGGGCCTCGCCCTGGCTCTGGCCGTCATGGTGCAGGAGAAGATGCCGGCCTGGCTGCGGGTGTTCTTCCGCTCGGCGTTCTTCTTCCCGCTGATCCTGTCCGCTGCCTCGGTGTCCATCTTCATGCGGTACCTCTTCAACGAACAGTTCGGCGTGGTCAACTGGTTCCTGTCCCTTGTGGGCATCCCCGCCGTCCCGTGGCTGACCACGCCCGGCGGGTCCGCCGCCGTCGTGGTCCTGGTCTTCGTGTGGCAGAACTTCGGGTTCTCCTTCCTGCTGTTCATCGGAGGCCTGGCCTCCATCCCCGTGGAGACTTACGAAGCCGCATCGATCGACGGCGCCACCGGCTGGCGCAAGCACCTGCACGTGACGCTGCCCCTGCTGAGCCCCACCACGCTGGTGGCCTCGGTGATGGCCATCATCAGTGCGCTGCAGGTGTTCGACCAGCCCTATGTGCTGACCCGCGGCGGGCCCGGAGACTCCACGCGCACCGCCGTCATGGTGATCTTCGAATCGGCCTTCCAGCGGCTCGAGTTCGGTCAGGCATCCGCCATCGGCGTGCTTCTCACCCTGATCATCATGGCCATCACGGCCGCGCAGTTCCGGCTCAGCAAGCGATTCGTCTTCTACCAGTAAGGCCAGCCATGACCACCACAACAGAGCACGGCCTGGCTCCGGGGCACTCCCCGAAGCTGTCCCAGGGCCTCCCGGAAACGTCACCCAGCCGGCGCAGGTTCAGCTGGAACTTCGCTGTCCGCATC
>JAPSIT010000023.1 GCA_031178585.1 Arthrobacter sp. | reverse complement strand
CTGTACATTCTGGGTGTGTGGCTGGCGTGGCTGGTGACGCGGCCGGCACCCGTGCCGGGAAGTCAGCCGTCGAAGCCGTCGTCTTCCACCGACTGATCCAGCCTCGTCTGCGGGACCGGCGCCGGAACGTTCTCTGACGTCCCCCCGGCCGCCGTTCCGTTCGATTGCGGCCGTGCCTCATTGGACGTCAGGGCTGCTTCATCAGAAGGCTCACCAGAGGGGGCAATTCCGCCGGAAGGCTCCTCGCCGTGTGACGATCCGGGGCCCTGTGACGATCCGGGGGAGAGCAGCTCACGCAGCTGGTCCTCCGCGGCAATCGTTGTTACGAAGAAGAGCTCGTCGCCGCCGTCAATGACGTCGTCCCGGCTCGGCGTGATCGGTGCCTGGTCGCGGAGGATCGCCACGAGCGTCGAGTCCTCCGGCCAGTCGATGCTTCCCACGGTGAGCCCAATGGCGTGGGAATCATGCGGCACCGTGAATTCCACGAGGGATGACACTCCGGTCTGCAGCGTGAGCAGCCGGACCAGGTCGCCGATCTCCACCGCTTCCTCCACCAGCGCCGTCATGAGCTGCGGCGTGTTGACCGCGACGTCGACGCCCCACGAGTCGTTGAACATCCAGTCATTCTTGGGGTTGTTCACGCGCCCCACGGTGCGTCCCACACCGAACTCGGTCTTGGCCAGCAGGGAAACCACCAGGTTGACTTTGTCGTCGCCGGTTGCCGAGACCACCACGTCGGCGTCTTCAAGCTTTGCGTCCTGCAGTGTGCTCAGTTCACACGCGTCCCCCACCAGCCAGTGCGCTCCGCGGAGTCCGCTGCGGCCGATGACCTCGGGTTTGAGGTCGATGAGCAGGATCTCATGCTTGTGGGCCAGCAGCTCCCGGGCGATCGAGGAACCCACGCTTCCGGCTCCGACGATGACGACTTTCACTACAACTCCTTGGCGGGTGCTTTGGCGAGAATCTGCGACACTTCCACGCTGCGGTCCAGGCGCATCATGGCATGCACGGTATCGCCGTCCTGATACGAGGTGCCCGTGGTGGGAAGCATCCCTTCGCCGAAGCGGGTCAGGTATGCGACGCGGACATCGGCGGCCTTCTCAATAGAGGCGACAGGGTGGCCGATCCATGCGGGGTCGATGTCGAGTTCGGCGAGGACCAACCGCCCCGAAGGCTCGCGGAAGTCCCCTGCCATATGTTGTTCGGGGAGGATGCGGCGCAGGACCTGGTCGGCGCTCCACCGCACTGCAGCCACCGTGGGAATGCCGAGCCGCTGGTAGATCTCGGCCCGGCCCGGATCGTAGATCCGGGCGACCACATGCTGGACGTGGAAGGTCTCCCGCGCCACGCGGGTGGCCAGGATGTTGGAGTTGTCACCGCTGGAAACGGCGGCGAAAGCGTAGGCCTCGGCCACTCCCGCCTGCTTCAGCGTGTCGCGGTCAAAACCGACGCCGGTGACTTTGCGCCCCGTGAAGCCCGAACGCAGCCGGCGGAAAGCGCGGTCGTCCTGGTCGATGATGGCCACTGAATGGCCTGCGTCCTCGAGCGTGTGCGCGAGGGTGGCCCCGACGCGTCCACAACCCATGATCACGAAGTGCGCCACTCGTGTCTCCTCCAGTTTCCTCTGCTGCCCGGTACGACTCTACCGCCGGATCACCGCCATGACATCGCGCGTGAATCAGACTAACTTTGTGTGGTGCTGACAATTCTGAATGCGGTGAAGCGGGTGCTGGTGGGGAGGCCCTTCCGAAGCGACCGGATGGCCCACACGCTGTTGCCGAAGAGAATTGCGCTTCCCGTCTACGCGTCGGACGCATTGTCATCCGTCGCCTACGCCCCCGATGAGATCCTCCTGACGCTGGCGCTGGCCGGCGTGAGCGCGGTGGCGTTTTCCCCCCTTGTGGGACTCGCTGTCATGGTGGTGCTGCTGACGGTAGTGGCCTCCTACCGCCAGAACGTCCACGCCTATCCCTCCGGAGGCGGCGACTACGAGATCGCCAACGTGAACCTGGGAAAGCACGCCGGACTCACTGTGGCGTCGGCGCTGCTCGTGGATTACGTGCTGACCGTTGCGGTTTCGATGTCCTCTGCGGCTACATACCTGACCACAGCCATACCCTCCCTTCACGGCCAGCAGGCGATGCTGGCCACGGTCGGGGTTGTCATCCTGGCCCTCGTGAACCTGCGCGGCGTCAAGGAGGCCGGAGGCCTGTTCGCGGTGCCCACCTACATCTTCATGGCGTCGATCCTGGGCCTGACTGCCGTCGGTATTTTCCAGGCGCTGACGGGGCGGCTTGGCCAGGCGCCCTCGGCCGCCTTCACCATCGTGCCGGCCCCTGGTTTCGACGAGGGGCTGGTGGGCCTGGCCGGCGCATTCCTGCTGCTGCGGGCGTTCTCCTCCGGGGCCGCGGCGCTCACGGGCGTGGAGGCCATCAGCAACGGCGTGCCCAATTTCCAGAAGCCGAAGAGCAAAAACGCAGCGACCACCCTGCTGCTGCTCGGGATCATCGGTTCGTCCATGCTGGCCGGCGTTATATTCCTGGCCAATGCAACCAAAGTGCACATAGTGATGGATCCGGCCACCGAGTTCCTCCTGAATGGGCAGCCGCTGCCGGAGGGGTACATCCAGACCCCCGCCATCAGCCAGATCGCGCAGACCGTTTTCGGGCCCGCGTCCATCTTCTTCTACATTGTGGTCGCCTCAACCGGCGTGATCCTGGTCTTTGCCGCCAACACGGCCTTCAACGGTTTCCCCGTGCTGGGGTCCATCCTTGCGCAGGACGGCTACCTGCCCCGCCAGCTTCGAACCCGAGGCGACCGCCTCGCGTTCAGCAACGGCGTGCTCGCCCTGGCCGCCGGTGCGCTGGTGCTCATTCTGTCGTTCAACGCAGATGTGACCAAGCTCATCCAGCTGTACATCGTAGGGGTCTTCATCTCCTTCACGGCCAGCCAGCTTGGCATGGTCAGGCACTGGGGCCGCGAGCTGAAACTGGCCCGGGACAAGTCGGTGCGCCTCCGGATGATCAAGTCCAGGACCATTAACATGATTGGCTTCGGGATGACAGCGCTCGTCCTCGTCATCGTGCTCGTCACCAAGTTCGAGCAGGGGGCCTGGATTGCGCTGCTGGCAATGTTCGTGCTGTTCCTCATCATGTGGAGCATCCGGGCGCACTATGACAACGTGGCCAGGGAACTCGCCGTCGATGAGGATTCCTCACCGCGCGCCCTGCCCACCCGTGTCCACGCCGTGCTGCTGGTGTCCCATGTCCGGAAGCCCGTGCTCCGTGCCCTGGCCTACGCCCGCGCCTCCCGTCCCTCCCGGCTGGACGCCATCACCGTGGACATCAACGAGGAGGAAACAGCGCACACCCTCGCCGACTGGGAAAAACTGGACATCCCCGTGCCGCTCACGGTCCTTGCCAGCCCCTACCGCGAGACCGTGACTCCCATCATGGAGTACATCAAGAACATGCGCAGGGACTCACCCCGCGACCTCATCGTCGTCTACATCCCCGAATATGTGGTGGGCAAATGGTGGGAACAGCTCGTCCATAACCAGACGGCGCTGCGCATCAAGACCAGGCTCCACTTCGAACCAGGCGTCATGGTGGCCAGCGTTCCCTGGCAGCTCAAATCATCCGAAGAAGCAAAGAAACTGCAGGACATCCAATGAACCCCGAATCCCAGACCACCTCCACCCGAGAAGAACTGGTGGTTGACGTCGGCCCCGTAGCCCATGGGGGGCACTGCGTGGCACGGCACGAGGGCCGCGTGGTTTTCGTCCGGCACGGCATTCCCGGCGAAAAGGTGCGCGTACGCCTGACCGATGCGGGGGAGACGGCCAAGTTCTGGCGCGCCGACGTGGTGGAGGTCCTGGAGGCATCGCCTGACCGGGTCCCGCACTTCTGGCGGGTCGCCGATTCGCTCGCTGCATGGCACCGGGGGCGGCCGCCGGTCGGCGGCGCCGAGCTGGGGCACATCTCACTGGCGCGGCAACGGAGGTTGAAGTCCGAGGTGCTGGCCGAACAGCTCAAGCGGCTGGCCGGCGTCGGACTTTCCCCCGAGGTGGAGCCAGTGGACGGCGTCGGCAACGGAACAACGTCCGACGGCGGCGACGGCCTGGCGTGGCGCACCAGGGCCGGCTTTGCTGTCACCGGCGGCGGCAAGCTGGGCATGCATGCCCATCGTTCGGATCACATTGTGCCGGTCCGGGAAATGCCGCTCGCCGTGGCGGCCATCAACGATCTTCGCCTGTGGGACGTCGACCTGCAGGGCATCGAGAGGGTGGAGGTCGCGGCACCCGCCAACGGTTCCCGCCCGCTCGTGCTGCTCGCGCCCGCCCCTGGCACCAGTGTCAAACGTCTCAATTCCATCCTTGCCCAGCTTCCGGCGGACGTCTCCGTGGCCAGCTACGATCCCCTGAAGGACGAGACGCTGCAGCTGCGCGGGAGGACCTGGGTGCAGGAAACCGCCGTTGGCCACGAGTACCGCGTTACCGGCGCCGGGTTCTGGCAGATCCACCGCGCTGCCCCGGAAACACTGGTCGGCGCTGTCTCAGAGTTCCTGCACGACGGCGGCTTCCTCGAGCCGGGCGCTGCCGTCGCGGACCTGTACGCCGGCGCCGGACTGTTCACCGCCCCGCTTGCGGACGCCGTCGGCGTCACGGGATCAGTGCTTTCGGTGGAAGGTGCGCCCGGCACCAGCAGGGACGCGCGGAAAAACCTGCACGGAGCCCCTCAGGTGGAGATCGTGCAGGGACGCGTGGAGCGGATCCTCCGCCAGCGTCCCCGAAACTTCGATGCACTCGTGCTGGATCCCCCGCGGGCCGGTGCCGGCAAGGCAGTGGTGAACCAGCTGATGGCCTCGACTCCGCGCGCCATCGCATACGTCTCCTGTGATCCTGCGTCCTTTGCCCGCGACATCGGATACTTCCAGCAGGGCGGCTGGGGGCTGACGCAGATCAGGGCCTTCGACCTGTACCCGCACACGCACCACCTGGAGACGGTGGCTCTGCTGACGCCCCGCAGCTGATGCCACTACTATGGGGCTCGTAGTCCCACGTCGCGCTCCGGCTTCACGGCTGACCCCTGCAATTTGACGAGTCGAGCACTAATTAGGCTCCCCTAACTAGCAAGCGGTCTACCGCGCGACAAAGATGAAACTGTTGCGAGAGGAGTCCTGCGATGAGCACTGTGGACAGCTTCGGTTCAAAAGGCAAACTTAATGTAGCCGGAACCGAATACGAAATTTTCCGGTTGAACTCCGTTGAAGGGTCAGAATCCCTTCCGTTCAGCCTCAAGGTATTGCTTGAAAACCTGTTGAGGACCGAGGACGGCGCGAACATCACTGCCGATCACGTCCGCGCCCTGGCAGGGTGGGATCCTAATGCCCAGCCCGACACTGAAATCCAGTTCACGCCCGCACGCGTGATCATGCAGGATTTCACGGGCGTGCCCTGTGTTGTTGACCTCGCCACCATGCGCGAGGCTGTAAAGGAGCTGGGGGGCGATCCGAAGAGGGTGAACCCGCTGGCACCTGCAGAGATGGTCATCGACCACTCCGTGCAGATCGACGTCTTCGGAAACTCCGGCGCGCTGGAGCGCAACATGGAGATCGAATACCAGCGCAATGGTGAGCGCTACCAGTTCCTGCGCTGGGGCCAGACCGCGTTCGACGACTTCAAGGTCGTTCCTCCGGGAACCGGCATCGTGCACCAGGTCAACATCGAGTACCTGGCCCGCACCGTCATGACACGCGAAGTTAACGGCGCGCTGCGCGCCTACCCCGACACCTGTGTCGGCACCGACTCCCACACCACGATGGTCAACGGCATGGGCGTGCTCGGCTGGGGCGTTGGCGGCATCGAAGCCGAGGCAGCCATGCTGGGCCAGCCCGTCTCCATGCTGATCCCGCGCGTCGTGGGCTTCAAGCTCAGCGGCAGCATCCCCGCCGGTGCCACGGCGACCGACGTGGTACTGACTATCACCGAGATGCTGCGCAAGCACGGTGTGGTGGGCAAGTTCGTGGAATTCTACGGCGAAGGCGTCGCCGCTGTGCCGCTGGCAAACCGTGCCACTATCGGCAACATGAGCCCGGAGTTCGGTTCCACGGCTGCCATGTTCCCGATCGACGACGTTACCCTCGACTACCTGCGCCTCACCGGCCGTCCGGACGAGAACGTCGCGCTGGTCGAGGCCTACGCCAAGGAACAGGGCCTCTGGCACAACCCGTCCCGCGAACTGCGCTTCTCCGAGTACCTCGAGCTGGACCTGTCCACCGTTGTTCCGTCCATCGCTGGCCCGAAGCGCCCGCAGGACCGCATCGAGCTCACTGAGGCCAAGGACGAGTTCCGCCACGACCTCAAGAACTACGTACTTCACGACGCCGACGCCGGCTCGCTGGACGAGTCGCTCGAGGAATCCTTCCCGGCTTCCGACCCGCCCTCGTTCACCACCGGCGGCACCCACGTGACGGACACCGAGCGCGTTCCGCCCAAGTACTCCGCCGCGCACGGCGCCGAGGGCCGCACATCCAGCCCTGTCGCAGTGAAGATGGAGGACGGCCGCGAGTTCGACCTGGACCACGGCGCGGTGACGATCGCCTCGATCACGTCATGCACCAACACGTCCAACCCCTCTGTCATGCTTGCGGCCGCTGTGCTGGCCCGCAACGCTGTCAACAAGGGGCTCACCGCGAAGCCGTGGGTAAAGACTTCGGTCGCCCCCGGTTCAAAGGTAGTCACCGACTACTACGAGAAGTCGGGCCTCACCCCGTACCTGGAGAAGCTGGGCTTCTACATCGTGGGCTACGGCTGCGCCACCTGCATCGGCAACTCCGGCCCGCTGGAAGCTGAAATCTCCGAGGCCATCCAGGCCAACGACCTCGCTGTCAGCGCTGTTCTCTCCGGCAACCGCAACTTCGAAGGCCGCATCAACCCGGACGTCAAGATGAACTACCTGGCCTCCCCGCCGCTGGTCATCGCCTACGCTCTGGCCGGTTCCATGGACTTCGACTTTGAAACCGACCCGCTGGGCAAGGACGAAGCCGGCAACGACGTCTTCCTGAAGGACATCTGGCCGAACCCGGTCGAGGTGCAGGAAGTCATCGACTCCTCCATCGACAAGGAGATGTTCGCCAAGGGTTACGAAGGCGTCTTCGAAGGTGATGACCGCTGGAAGGCGCTCGACACCCCGGCAGGCGACACCTTCGCCTGGGATGAGAAGTCCACATACGTCCGGAAGCCTCCGTACTTCGAGGGCATGCAGGCCCAGCCGGATCCGGTTCAGGACATCACCGGTGCCCGCGTGCTGCTCAAGCTCGGTGACTCCGTCACCACCGACCACATCTCCCCGGCCGGTTCCTTCAAGTCGGACACCCCGGCAGGGCAGTACCTGCTGGCGAACGGTGTGGAGCGGAAGGACTTCAACTCCTACGGCTCGCGCCGTGGCAACCACGAGGTCATGATCCGCGGCACGTTCGCGAACATCCGCATCAAGAACCAGCTTCTGGACGGCGTGGAGGGCGGCTTCACCCGTGACTTCACCCAGGCCGACGGCCCGCAGGCCTACGTCTACGACGCCGCCCAGAACTACCAGGCTGCCGGCACCCCGCTGGTTGTTCTGGCAGGCAAGGAGTACGGCTCTGGCTCGTCCCGTGACTGGGCTGCCAAGGGCACCGCGCTGCTGGGCGTCAAGGCCGTCATCGCCGAGAGCTACGAGCGCATCCACCGCTCCAACCTCATCGGCATGGGCGTCCTGCCGCTGCAGTTCCCGGCCGGTGAATCCGCTGCGACCCTGGGCCTGACGGGCACGGAAACCTTCGCTGTCGAGGGCGTCACCGCCCTGAACGAAGGCACCACGCCCAAGACCCTGAAGGTCACCGCAACGGCAGAGGACGGCTCTACCAAGTCGTTCGACGCCGTGCTCCGCATCGACACGCCGGGCGAAGCGGACTACTACCGCAACGGTGGCATCCTGCAGTACGTGCTGCGCCAGATCTCCGCGAACTAGCGGTTTTCTGCCGGGGCTGACCCGGCAAGCAGTACTCTGAGCAGTACGTTGAGAGGCCCCGGCCGGTCACTGACCGGCCGGGGCCTCATGCGTTGGTGCAGGTTCTAAGGCGTTAGAGTTAATAGGCATGTCTACCACCCTGAAGGAGAGGCCGTTGGGAATCTTGGAGACCATCCGGAATCCGCAGGACCTGAGCAAGTTGTCCCAGGCGCAGCTGACGCAACTGGCGGGCGACATCAGGGAATTCCTGATCGGCAACGTCTCCCAGACGGGCGGACACCTCGGTCCCAACCTCGGCGTTGTCGAGCTGACCATGGCGGTGCACCGGATCTTCGATTCCCCCCGCGACAGCATCGTCTTTGACACCGGCCACCAGTCGTATGTGCACAAGCTCCTCACCGGGCGCCAGGATTTCAGCACCCTCCGCCAGCAGGGCGGGCTGTCGGGTTACCCCGACCGTGCCGAGTCCGAGCACGACATCGTCGAAAGCTCGCACGCCTCGTCCTCCCTTTCCTGGGCCGACGGAATTTCCCGTGCCCGCCAGCTGAGAGGTGAAGGCGACCGCTACGTCGTCGCCATTGTTGGAGACGGCGCGTTGACCGGCGGCATGGCGTGGGAGGCCATCAACAACATCGCGGCGGACAAAAAGCGCCGCGTCGTCATTGTTGTCAACGACAACGGGCGCTCCTACGCCCCGACGGTGGGCGGTTTCGCCGACTACCTCGCGTCCCTGCGCCCCACCATTGACTCCCTCCGCACCGCGCCCGCGTACGAGGTAGCCCTCGACTGGTGGAAGAAAAGGCTGCAGAGCGGCGGCCCCGTGGGCCAGTTCACCTATAAGAGCCTGCACGCCATGAAGAAAGGCATCAAGGACTGGTGGGCTCCCCAGGGAATGTTTGAAGACCTGGGCATGAAGTACATCGGCCCGGTGGACGGACACAACCTCCAGGCGATGGAACATGCCTTGTCCACCGCCAAGAACTATGCGGGCCCCGTGATTGTGCACGCCATGACGGAGAAGGGCCACGGCTATGCGCCGGCGCGGGCCCACGAAGCGGATCAGTTCCACGCTGTCGGCATCATTGATCCGGAAACCGGCGAGCCCACCCAGGCCGGCGGAGCCAAATCCTGGACCTCCGTCTTCGCCGACGAGATCGCGGACATCGCGGACGAGCGCAAGGACATCGTCGGGATCACCGGTGCAATGCTCATACCGGTGGGGCTGCACAAATTCGCCGCCCGGCACCCGGAGCGGGTGTTCGACGTCGGCATCGCCGAGCAGCACGCCCTCACCTCTGCTGCCGGAATGGCTTTCGGCGGGCTGCACCCCGTCGTCGCCGTATACGCCACCTTCCTCAACCGTGCTTTTGACCAGCTGCTCATGGACGTGGCGCTGCACAAGGCCGGCGTGACCATCGTGCTTGACCGGGCCGGTGTCACGGGCCCCGACGGCCCCAGCCACCACGGGATGTGGGACATGGCCATGGTCCAGATCGTTCCGGGGCTGCACCTTGCGGCGCCTCGTGACGCCACACGGCTGCGTGAAGAACTGCGCGAAGCAGTGGCCATCACGGATGCTCCCACCGTGGTCCGCTACTCAAAGGGCACCGTCGGGGCGGAAATCGAGGCAGTCGAGCGGTTGAGCGACGGCGTGGACGTGCTCGCCCGGCGTCCCTCCGGCTCGACCGAAAACGACGTTCTCATCGTCAGCGTCGGCGCCATGTCAGAGCTGGCCCTCAACGTCTCGAACCGGCTAGGCGCGCAGGGCATCAGCTCCACAGTCGTGGATCCGCGCTGGGTGCTTCCGGTCCGGAAGTCCATCATCGCCTTGGCGGCACGGCACCGCCTGGTGATCTGCATCGAGGACGGCGTCCGCGCCGGAGGCGTAGGATCCCGGATCCGCCAGGAGATGCGCGCTGCAGGCGTGGACACCGCGCTGAACGAAGTCGGCCTGCCGGTGGAGTTCCTGGACCACGGCACGCGCAGCCAGGTAATGGAACGTGTGGGCCTCACGGCACAACAAATCACCCACGACGTCGTCGCCCAGGTCCTGGGCACCAAGGTGCCCTTTGCCCGGCCCCTTCCCGGACAGGAGCACCCCACCACGGGCAGCCTGCCCAAACTGTAGACGGGCTGTGCCGTCAGCATCACGACAAAATTTCTACCGCCGTAAGGGCGCGAGTTCCACAGTTTGGCATCCACTGCCAGGCATCCACTGATAGGCGGCTCAGGCCGCGGGCGATCCACCAAAGGACTGGCATGAGCGGTATTATCCGGGTTTACAAGCGCAACGAAGACGGGACCCTCCACTTCAGGGAGGCCTGGTTCGACGCGGACTATAGCCAGTTCGTCATGAACCACGGGGCAGTGGGCCACCAGAGCAAGACCGAGGAAACGGACGTCGCCGACGCCGAGGCCGCCGACCGCCTGATGGATGCGTTCGCTGCGCAGTGCGAGGAGGACGGATATGCGGAGCTTCCGGAAGAGGAACAGTTCTGGGTGATTGCCCAGTACGCCCTGAAGACCCGGGAAGGCACCAGCCGGGACAGGTACCTGGAAGAAAAGGCCAAGGATGCGCTGATCAGCCACTTGGCCTGGCGTGGCCTCGGAACAGTGGAGCGCTCGGAATTCAGCGACTCCAAGCTCAATATCTTCTGCCTGTGCCCCGACGTCAACAAGGCCGTGAACGCCATTAAGGTCTGCATCCGCGGGGAAGACCTCGACTTCACCAAGCTGAGCATTGGCGCCGCACCTTACACGGATCCCACAGCACTGAAGCTCAAGCACTCACCGAAGCAGGCTTCTGCTTTTACCCTTTAGCGGCTTCTTATTCCCCTTCGCGATTCCCTCTAACGATTCATTCCCTGACGGGTCATCCTGTAACGCCAGTCCTACGTTCCCCAGAGGAAGGCAGACCGAATGCCGCAGAAACCAGCACAACCGGGTCGAACACCGTTGCCGCGGGGCATAGCCTCACCCACCCGGAGAATGCTGGCCCATGCCGGCGTGGAGACCCTCGAACAGCTCGCAGAGTTGGGACACCGCGAAGTCACGCAGCTTCCGGGCATGAATCCGAAAACCATGGCGCAGTTGCAGGATGCCCTCGACGAGCACGGCCTGTCGTTTTCCGGCAGCTGACCGGGTTCCGGCAACTGGGCAGGCCTTCATCGCTGCCGTTGTAGGGTGTTTTCATGACTGAATACCGCAGGCTGGGAACATCCGGACTGACCGTCTCCGTTGTGGGACTTGGCTGCAACAATCTCGGCCGGGCAAATACAGTGACCGAGTCGCAGGAGGGGACTGACGCCGTCGTACATGCCGCCCTCGACGCCGGGGTGACCCTCTTCGATGTTGCAGACTCGTACGGCCGGGAACCCGGCCTGAGCGAAACCATGCTCGGCAAGGCCCTCGGCAGCAGGCGGGCCGAAGCGGTAGTCGCCACCAAGTTTGGTCTGGACATGCGCGGCACCAACGGCAAGGACTACGGCGCCCGCGGATCCCGGAGCTACATCATCCGGGCCGCGGAGGCCTCCCTGCGGCGGCTGGGTACGGACTGGATCGACCTGTACCAGTTCCACACCCCGGATCCGCTGACGCCGATCGAAGAGACCCTGGATGCCCTGAACGACCTGGTGACCAGCGGCAAGGTCCGGTACATCGGCCACTCCAACCGGGCCGGCTGGCAGATCGCCGAAGCCGAATACGTCGCCCGGGTCCGGGGCGGGGCACGGTTCATTTCTGCCCAAAACCACTACAACCTGCTGGACCGCCGGGCTGAGCTGGAGGTCACGCCCGCCGCTGAAGCCTATGGAATCGGGGTGCTGCCCTATTTCCCCCTGGCGAACGGGCTCCTGACCGGAAAATACGCACCGCACCAGGCGCCCGAAGGCACGCGGCTGAGCCATACCCGGACGCACCTGGTGGACGAGGCCGACTGGCAGCAGTTGAAGGAGTTCAGTGACTTCGCCGCAGAACGCGGACTCACCGAGGTCCAGGTTGCCTTCTCCTGGCTGGCGGCGCAGCCCTCCGTCAGCAGCGTCATCGCCGGGGCCACCCGGCCCGAACAGGTCCGGCAGAATGCCGAAGCTGTGGCCTGGGTCCCGGACAAGGCCGAGCTTGCAGAACTGGACAGGATCTTCCCGCGGACACCCAAGGTTGCCCTTTTTTAATGGACACAGGTTTGATGGAAGCTGGCCTGGCGCACTCTGTCCTCATGGACGTCGACACCGGGATCGACGACGCGCTGGCGCTGGTCTACCTGCTGTCCCGCCCCGAGGTCCGGCTCGAGGCCATCACCTGCACCGCGGGAAATGTGGGTGCCCGGCAGGTGGCGCTGAACAATCTGGCTCTGCTGGAACTCTGCGGCAGATCCGGTGTGGAAGTAGCCGTTGGCGCCGAGGTGCCGCTAGAGATTCCGCTGGTCACCACGGAAGAGACCCACGGGCCGCAGGGGATCGGCTACGCGGAGCTTCCGCCTCCAGTGCAGGACATTTCACCGCGGCATGCCGTTGATGTCTGGGTAGACACTGTCCGCGCCCATCCCGGTCAGATCACCGGCCTCATCACCGGCCCGCTGACCAACTTCGCCCTGGCCCTGCGCCGCGAGCCTGAGCTGCCAACGCTGCTCAAGGGCCTGGTGATCATGGGCGGGTGCTTCAACTACCAGGGCAACACCACGCCCACCGCCGAGTGGAACGTGTCCGTTGATCCGCATGCCGCCCAGGAGGTCTTCACGGCCTACAACGGTCTGCCCGAGGACCGGCTGCCGGTTGTCTGCGCCCTTGAAACGACCGAACGGATCGAGCTGCGGCCCGAACACCTGCAGAGGCTGGGGGAGGCCGCCGGGGCACGTGAACCGGAACTCGTGCTGCCGGAGCAGCGTGAAGGACAGCGCAGTGTTTCAGACAACCCGCTGGTGGCCTGCCTCTCGGACGCCATCCGCTTCTACCTGGAATTCCACCGGCTCTACGACCAGGGCTACATCGCGCACATGCACGACGCCTTCGCGGCCGCCGCTGCCATCGGCCGCACCCCGTTCCGGACGCGCACAGCGACCGTCCACGTCGAAACGGCAGCGCCCCGCCTCATGGGCACCACGGTAGCTGACTTCCGCGGCATTTGGAATGAACCTCCCAACGCCCGGATCGTGACCTGGAACGAACCGGAGCAGTGCTTCGACGAGCTGATCTCCTCTGTCGGTGCGCTGGCCCGCACGCTGACGCCCCGCTCCGCCGTCGACGGTTAGGCCGCAGTTCCCGCTGGAGCAGGGCATGCCCCGCAGCTCTGTAGCAAGCCGTGCCCGCAGCTCGGTAGGATGGTAGCCGCGTCGAGGTGACATAGGCGCCCTGTTTTGCGTACGCGGAAGATCACGCCACAGGGCGGAGCCGCCGTCATCAGCCAAAGGACCCATCATGTCTCAGCCTTCCCTGACCCTCCCGACCCCTGGGGAGCAGTCGGCCCGCAAGCGCCGGCTGCTCGAACTTCTCGGCGCTGCCGCGATCGGGGCCACCTTCATCTACCTTGTGCTCACCCAGCCCACCGACATCACCGGCGGGCTCAGCAGCGTCTCCGCACTCGTGGCCCTGGGCGGTTTCCTGCTCGGCGCAGCCTTGCTGATCGCCGGGGTTCTGCCCACGCTTCCGACGTCGACCGTGGTTCTCATGCCGGTGGCTCTCGTGCTGAACATCGTGCTCGGGCAGCTTATGGGCACCAGCGGCCTGCCTTTCTACTTCGACGCCATCGGCACTGTCCTGATCGCAGTTCTCGCGGGCCCGGCCGCCGGAGCGGCCACCGGGGCCCTGAGCAGCATCGTCTGGTCCTTCATTAACCCCACGGTCCTTCCCTTCGCAGCCGGCTCCGCGCTGATCGGGTTCCTCGCGGGAACGGCCGCCCGCTACGGGCTGTTCCGCCGCTTCTACCTGGCCCCCGTTGCCGGCTTTGCCACCGGAATCCTCGCCGGCGTGGTCTCGGCCCCCATCGCGGCATTCGTTTTTGGCGGCACCTCCGGCGCGGGTACCGGTGCCATCGTCAGCGCCTTCCGGGCAATGGGCGACACCCTGCTCGCCGCCATCACCAAGCAGGCCCTGATCTCGGACCCGATGGACAAGGCCATCGTGTTCGCCATCGCCGCCCTGCTCGTCTACGCCCTGCCGCGCCGCACCACCTTCCAGTTCCCGTTTGTGCGGCGCTTTAACGTCCTGGCCGGCAAGAACACAGCCGAGAAAAACGCTGCCGGGGAAACCGCCGCCCGGAAAAACGCCTAAGGCTCGCATCACAGACGTGGCGTCGCGACTCAACCCCCTTACCCTGCTGGCCGCGGCGGCCGCAGTCCTGGCGATCATGACGGCGGCCTCCAACTGGCAGGTGTCCCTCACCGTCGCTGCCGGCGCCGCAGCGCTGGCGGCCCTGACGGGCACCGCCCGCCGCGTCCTCCTCGCCGGAGGGGCGATCCTGGTGCCTTTCTGGCTTTCCTTGTTGCTGATGCACGGCCTGTTTTTCCCGGAGGGGCGCATTGTCCTCGCCGCCTTCGGGCCGGCCAGGGTGACAGCTGAAGGGCTGGGGTTTGCGGTGGATATGGGGCTGAGAACCTCCGCCTTCGTGCTGGTGCTGATGGTGTTCGCCTTCAGCATCGGGATTCCGGACCTGGTGGCGGCGCTGACAACGCTCCGTGTGCCGCCGCAGTTCGGCTACATACTGGCCTCCACCCTCTTGCTCGCCCCCATCATTGCGGCGCGGCTCCAGACTGTGCGCCAGGCGCAGGAGTCCCGCGGACTGGTGATCGGGAAGGACTTCCGCAGCCGCCTGCATGCCCTCCGGCTGCAAATGTTTCCGCTGGTGATCAGCCTCGTCCACGACTCCGGCACCCGCGCGCAGGCCCTTGATGCCCGCGGATTCCGACGGCCAGGTCCAAGGACCAGCTACCGGACAGTGCACGATTCGGCAGGACAGCGCGTCTTCCGGTGGTCGGTCCTCCTGCTCGCGGCTTGTGCGGTTGTCCTGCGGCTTGTGACGACCTACTCTCCAGGTACGCCTGCGTGAGCAGCCGGGCTGCCGCCGGCGCAACACTGTGCGCGCACATCACGTCGTTCACATTTCATGGCGATTCCTCCCCGGCACTGCGAAGTGTGGACCTCATGGCTGCCCCGGGATCACTGACTGCCGTGCTTGGCGGTTCGGGCAGCGGTAAATCCACTCTGGGGCGGTTGCTGGCGGCCTGGCTGGCGGGCGGACGCGACGGCAAGCTCACGGGTACCCTGCACGTGGATGTCCCGGGAAGCACGGACGACGGCGGGCCGCTCACTTTCGCCGGTGACGAGAGTGACCCCCACATTGACCCGGCCGCCTGGGCCGAGCATGTGGGCTACGTCCCGCAAGATGCCGCAGCCATGCTTTCAGGGGTGCGAAGCACTGTGGCTGAAGAGCTTGCTTTCGGCCTCGAAAACCTGGGAGTGGCCCGGGCGGACATGATGCAGATCGTGACCGACACCGCCACTCGAACCGGCCTCACAGGACTGCTGGAACGGGACCCGGCAACGCTGTCCGGGGGAGAGCTGCGGCGTCTGGCCGTCGGGTGTGCCGTCGTCACGGATCCCGCTGTCCTGGTCCTCGACGAACCCCTGGCGTCCCTGGACTCCGCGGGGGCACAGACCATCACGGAACTCGTCGCCGACTTGCTGGCAAGAGGGACCGCCGTCGTGGTCTTGAGCCAGCAGGCCGATGAGCTGGCCCGGGCGGCGGCGCAGTGGCTGGTCCTGAATGAAGGGACACTCACAGCAGCCGGGCCTCCGGACCGGCTGCTGGCCGCAGGTTCCCTGGCCGGTTCCGGAGTCATCCTCCCTGAGCCTTTCGGACCGTCTCCTGACCGAGCGGCGCCCCGGGCTGCCGCCGCCCCCACGGCTGTGTCCGCCCCTGCCGCCCCTGCGCTGGAACTGGACGGCGTGTCCTTCGGCTTCGACGCCAAACAGTCCGGCGGCAGGCGGCTGCTGGAGGAAATTGACCTGGAAGTCAGCCCAGGCGAAATTCTCGCTGTGACCGGACCCAACGGCGCCGGGAAATCGACGCTGCTCCGGCTCTGCAACGGCTTGCTGCGGCCGGCGCAGGGGGAAGTACGGGTGGCCGGTGAATCGATCGCCGGTGTCCCCACGGGCATCGTTGCCGCGCGGCTCGGTCTCCTGTTCCAGCATCCCCATCACCAGCTGTTCGAGCGCACAGTGCAGAGAGAAGTGATGTTCGGGCTGGAGCGGCTGTACGGCCAGCAGTCGCAAGCGAAGGCACGGGAAGCGCTGGAGTCGGTGGGGCTCGGCAGCTCCCTCGTTGTCCATCCCCACGAGCTGTCCGGCTCAGGACAGCGCCTGCTGGCGCTGGCCACCGTCCTCGCACGGACGCCCGCGGTCCTGGCACTGGACGAGCCCACAGTGGCGCTTGACGCGCACGGCCTGGACCGGCTCGCCGCCTCCATTGCCCAGGCAACGGACCGGAGTGCCGCCGTCGTGATGGTGACCCACGACCTGGCCTTCGCCCGGGCCCACGCCCACAGGATTGTCGAACTCAGGAATGGCAGGCTTTTGGGGAGTTAGCTACCGCGTCTCCCGTCACGGGGTGCTGCAGTGGACGTGCGCACCACCAGGTGCGGCGTCCTGATGATGTGGCCGGGCTCCTGCGACTTTTCGATCCGGTCAACAGCCCGTTTGACGGCCGTGGCAGCGAGCAACGGTGCGTCCTGGCTCACGGACGACAGCTGCATGTAGCTGAGCCGGGCGAACTGGCTGTCGTCGTATCCGAGAACTGAGACGTCATCAGGCACCTTCAGCCCGTCGGCACGCAGGCCCTCGATCAGGCCGAGGGCGCAACGGTCGTTGAAGGCGAGAATGGCGGAGGGGAGTTTACCGCGCAGGGACCGGAATGCATTCAGCCCGTCCTCTTCCGTCGGTCCGCCGGGGACAATCCTCACCTCAAGGCCGTGGCGCTCCACTTCAGCCCTGAAAGCCGCCCGGCGCTGGCTGGCGGAAACGGCCGCGCCGCCGTCGACATGGACGATGGTGCGGTGCCCGAGGCCGGCCAGGTGGTCCACGGCCAGCCTGATGCCGGCGCTGTCATCGCTGCTGACCGAGTCCACCAGGCCACCGACGTCGTTCCGCAGAAGGCTGACCACCGGAACTTTGGAAGCATACCCGGCCAGCTCCGGGGCGCCGAGAGTGGGGGACACCATGATCAGCGCCTCGGAACCAAAATCGAGGAGCGATTCGGCCGCGCGCGCCTCCGGCCGGCCGCTGCCCACTGCGCTCAGGGCGATCTCATATCCGCACGCCGCTGCCTCGGCATAGGCGGCGTCCACGATCTCGGCATGGAAGGCCTCGGAGCTGAAGAAGCTCAGGCCCAACAGCCTGGTGCGGCTGCTCCGCAGCAGGCGGGCCCGGCTGTCAGGCCGGTAGCCGAGATCCCGTGCGGCTTCCAGGACCTTCTGCCTCGTGGACTCCGACGCGCCCGGTGCTCCTCTCATCACGATGGAGACCAGCGCCCGCGAAACCCCTGCCGCCTGGGCCACATCCACCAGGGTGGGCCTGCGCTGCTGTTCGGTCATGTTCCTCCTCCGTCCGGATCAGTCTATAGAACGATCTAGACAGACGGCGGTTTCACTGTCACGATGGTTTGACTAGAACGATCTAGCTTTACCGTTTGATGTTCCAACCAAGCCCCGGGAGAACCCATGACGTACCTACAGCACCCGGTCAGCGCTGACCGGCCAGCCCGCATCGCCGTAATCGGCGCGGGCTGGATCGGCGGTTTCCACGCCGAGTCCGTTGCCCGCCGTATACCCAATGCGCGTCTCGAAGCCATTGCCGATCCCGCGCTGCCCGCGGTGGAAGCCTTGGCCAGCAGGCTGGGAGTTGCCAAAATCAGCACCGACCCGGCTGACGTGCTTTCTGATCCCGACGTCGATGCGGTGCTGATCGCCGCGCCTGCACGTTTCCACGCGGAACTCATCGCCGCCGCTGCACAGGCCGGCAAGGACGTCTTCTGCGAAAAGCCAGGAGGTCGCACCGTCGAGGAGCTGGACGGAGCGATGGAGGCAGCCGAGAACGCCGGGGCCATGGTGCAGTTCGGCTTCAACCGGCGGTTTGCGGTGGACTTCGCGGCTGCACGGAAACTGATCGACGACGGCGTGGTGGGAGTCCCCCAGCTGCTCCGGTCGCTGACACGGGATCCGGGAACAGCAGCCGGCATCGCGAACCCTGAGCGGATCCCGCCACGGACAATCTTTTTGGAGACGCTGATTCATGACTTTGACACGCTCAACTGGCTTAATCCCGGTGCTGTTCCTGTCCGCGTCCACGCCGTCGCTGACGCCCTCGTGGCGCCGGCAGCGAAAGCCGGAGGGCTCCTCGACACGGCGGTTGTCACTGTGACCTACAGCAACGGCGCCATCGCCGTGGCCGAGGCGAACTTCAACGCGCTCTATGGTTATGACGTGCGTGGCGAGGTCTTCGGCTCCGCGGGCATGGTGACGGCCGGCGGTCCCCAGGCCTCGGGGGCGGTGAGCTACACCGCGGCCGGTATCGGCTCGGCCACCGTGCGGCTGAACGTGGATCTTTTCCACGACGCCTACACCGCGGAAGTGGCCCGGTTCGCGGATGCCGTCATTTCACACCGGGACGGCGTGGATGCCTCCGCCCAAGCGGGACCGGGTTGGACCGATGCCCGCAACGCCCTCGCGGTGGCGTTGGCAGCAGCAGAGTCAGCCGAAACGGGTCTCCCCGTCGAGGTGTCCACAGTCGCCGAACTCCGGGCAGCCGAGCCGGAACTGCGGGCACCCGGATCTGAGCGGCAACTGGTGGGGGACACGGTATGAGTTTCCGCCTGGCGGTCTGCGCGGAAATGGTCTACGGCGCACTGCCTCTGATTGACCGCGTTCGCAGAATTCATGACCAGGGCTTCGAGGTTGAGCTCTGGGACACCCGGGGCCGGGACATCGCTGCCCTCGCGGCCACCGGCGCCCGCTTCTCGTCGATGAGCGGCTACTTCGGCGGCAGCCTCCTCGATCCCGAGAGCGCTGATGAGGTGGTCACTTCCGCCGAAAAGCTCATTCCAACTGCCTTGGAACTTGGTGTCGAGCGGCTGGTGGTGCACCCTGCTGAGCTCGGTGAGGGCGGCGTCGCCGTGCGGCCGCTGCACCGTGCCACCGGCCAAATGTGGCTGACCGGCCTGCGCACCCTGGAACGCCTTGCCGTTCTAGGGGAGAAGCATGGCGTGACCTTTGCCCTCGAAAACCTGAACACGATCCTGGACCATCCGGGGATTCCGTTGGCGCGGGCCAAGGACACCCTTGCCCTCGTCGCGGCAGTCGACCACCCGAACGTGAAGATGATGCTGGATCTGTACCATGCGCAGCTCGGCGAGGGAAACCTGATTGGGCTGGTCCGTGCAGCCCTTCCCCGCATCGGCGAGGTGCAGGTGGCCGATGTTCCGGGAAGATTCGAACCTGGAACGGGTGAGATCAACTACCGTGCCGTTGCTTCAGCGCTCGCGCAGGCAGGGTACGGGGGCGTTGTTGGTCTGGAAGCCGGTGCCTCGGGCGGGCCAGGGGTGGAAGCAGGGGACGCCGCCCTCGCTGCGTTCCGTACGGCTTTCGAGGTGTGAACGGTTACATCCCGCGGTTCCCCCCGCTCCGAGCCCGGCTGGTGGGGATGATCGGGCCGTGTGTCGGCTCCGGCAAGAACATCCCTTCCCTCAGGCCCGGGAAGCCACGCCCGGGGGAAGGAACCGTTTGCCATTGACCCGCTCCGACGCGCCCACCCGGTCCAGATACGGGGTGATGCCGCCCAGGAACATCGGCCAGCCGGCACCCAGGATCATGCAAAGGTCGATATCCTCCGGTCCGGCCACCACACCTTCCTCGAGCATCAGGCCGATCTCCTCCGCGAGCGCGTCCTGGGTCCTCCGGAGAACCTCCTCTCCTGTGGACGGAGAGGAACCGAAGGACAGCAGGGCTATGGTTGACTGCGGAATCTCCTGGCCACCGTCCGCAGCCGGCACCCAGAGGGACATGACGCCGTTCTCGATCAGCTTCTGCAGGTTCTGCGAGACCCGGAAACGCTCACCGAAGGCTTCATGCAGTGACTCCTGCACGTGCTGCGCCACTGGCAGGCCCACCATCGCGGCCAACGTGAACGGGGTCATCGGAAGACCCATCGGTCTCAGGGCATTGTCGGCGACCTCCGCGGGGGTGCCCTCGTCGAAGGCAGCAATGACTTCACCCATCAGCCGCAGAAGGACGCGGTTGACCACGAACGCCGGGGCGTCCTTAATCAGGACGGCGGTTTTCTTCAGGCCCCTGGCGAGTTCAAAGGCGGTGGCCAGCACGGCGTCGTCGGTCTTGGGTGCCCGTACAATCTCCAGCAGCGGCATAACCGCCACCGGGTTGAAGAAGTGGAAACCGACCAGCCGCTCCGGGTGCTGGAGGTCAGCCGCCATCGCCGTAACCGAGAGCGACGACGTGTTGGTGGCAAGGATACAACCGGGGGAGACCACGGCCTCCACCTCTGCAAATACCTGCTTCTTGACATTCAAGTCCTCAAAGACGGCCTCGATGACGAAGTCCGCGTCGGCGAACGGTTCCTTGGATACAGAGCCGGTCACCAGGGCTTTTGTGCGAACCGCTGCATCCTGGCTGAGCTTCTTCTTGCCGAGCAGCTTGTCGACTTCCGCATGCACGTAGCCCACGCCTTTATCTACGCGGGCCTGGTCAATGTCGGTCATGACGACCGGTACCTTGAGTTGGCGCGCGAACAGGAGGGCGAGCTGGCTCGCCATCAGCCCGGCACCCACGACGCCGACCTTCGTCACAGGGCGGGCAAGCGCACGGTCCGGTGCTCCGGCGGGGCGCTTGGAGCGTTTCTGGACAAGGTCCAAAAACGCGTAGACCGTGGCGCGGAACTCGTCGGTCTGCATGAGCCCGGCCAGCGTTTCACACTCAAGGGCCGCTGAATCAGTCCGGGACATCGTCCGGTTTGCCTCCATAATGTCCAGCACCCTGGCAGGGGCGGGTGCGGCATTGGAGGTCTTGGACTCCACCAAGGCACGGCCGCCGGCCACAGCACGTGTCCAGCGCGCCGCAACGTCCGGGTTGGAGGGCTCGACGGCGTTCGGCCGTTCCGGGGTGACCTCGCCGGCGATGACCCGGGCAGCCCACGAGAGGGACTCCTCAAGGAAGGCGGCCGGCTCGAACAGCGCATCGGCAATGCCAAGCCCGTACGCTTCCGGACCGGACAGCGTCCGGTTGTTGCTGAGCGGGTTTTCGATCATCACCCGCACCGCATTCTCCGGTCCGATGAGCCTCGGCAGCAGGTACACTCCACCCCATCCGGGAACCAGGCCGAGAAGGGCTTCCGGCAGGGCCAGCGCTCCGGCGGCGGAAGACACGGTGCGGTAGGTGGATTGCAGGGCTAGTTCCAGCCCGCCGCCCAGGGCCACGCCGTTGATGAACGCGAAGCTGGGAACGCCAAGGTTCCCGAGCGTGCCATAGACCTCGTGTCCCAGCTGTGCCATCCACAAGCCGTGCTCGCGGCGGTCGAGCCTTTTAACGGCGGACAGGTCGGCCCCCGCCACCAGGAAGTTGGGCTTGCCCGTGACGCCAACACCGATGATTTCTCCGTTGGCCGCGCGCTCCCGGAGTCCTTCCAGCACGGTGCCCAATTCCACCAGGGTATTGGGTCCCAAGGTGGTGGGTTTGGAAGGGTCGAGGCCATTGTCGAGGGTGATGAGCACAAACGTCCCCCCGCCTGATCCGCCCGCAGTGGCCGGCAGCCGGACATCCCGCACATAGGAGTGCGTCACTGTCTCGTCCGGGAACAACCCGGCAAGCTTGCTGAATTCGGCGGCGCTCATGCTGGCACTCCTGCAGGCTGGGTGGTGGCTGGCTGGCTCACGTGCTGCTCCTCATTGAGACATTTGGTGCCGGTCCTGTCCAGATCACCAGGGCGCCGGCGTCAGTGAGCACAACGTTACTTGCCAGTAACTTAGCCTGCAACCAAAGGCGGCAGGGCAGCCCGCAAGGAGGACGGTCAGGCGTTCGGCTCCCTGGATTCCTTTGGCGGCAGAGGCTGGGGATTGAGGAACGCTTCAGTGATCAATGGCGCCACGATCTCGACCTGCCATGGTCTGGCACCCAGCCCGCGAAGCTCCTCGGCCACGGACAATTCATTGATGTCGGCCGGCGGACGCCAGGCAACCCGGCGCAGATAATCGGGCGTCAGCAGGTTCTCAAGGGGCAGGTTCAGCTCCTCGGCCTTCTTCTGCAGCAGGGGACGTGCAGTGGAAAGCCTCTCCGCGGCAGGCAGGTCCCGGTCCGCCCACACGCGCGGCGGCGGAGGCGCGTTGGTGGGAAGGTGCAGCGGCGGGAGGTCTTCGAGTGCCCTCGCAGCAGCAATGCACCGGAGCCAGCGGGGTGCCTCACGCTGGGCCGCCCGTCCGTGGAAGCCCTTGGTGCCCAGGAGTTGTGGCACGGTCGTTGGCATCGCCTTCGCGGCGGCCACCAGGGCGGAGTCGGGAATGAGCCGGCCGGGGGCTACGTCGCGCTTCTGCGCCAGGGCGTCGCGTTCCAGCCACATCTCGCGGACAGCGGCCAGCTGGCGGCGGTCCCGGATCTGGTGCAGCCCCGAGGTTTTCCGCCAGGGATCGATCCGGGGCGGCGCCAGGCCGGCCGCGAGGATGGCGGCAAATTCCTGCTCGGCGAATTCGAGTTTGCCGTCCGCTTCGAGCAGTTCAATGAGTTCCTCGCGCAGTTCGGTGAGGACTTCGACGTCGAGGGCGGCGTAGCGGAGCCACGGTTCGGGCAGCGGCCGGGTGGACCAATCGGCAGCTGAATGCTCCTTCGCAAGGCCAAAGCCCAGGAGCTGCTCGATCACGGCGGCGAGCCCGACCCGCGGCAGCCCGGCCAGGCGCGCAGCCAGTTCCGTGTCGAAAAGTTTGTCCGGCCACATGCCAAGCTCGGAGAGGCAGGGGAGATCCTGGCTGGCCGCATGCAGGATCCATTCGACGCCCTGCAGCGCGTCGTTGATGATTTTAAGGTCCTCAAATGGCTCCGGATCGATGAGCCACGTGCCCGAGCCCTCCCGCCGAATCTGCACCAGGAAAGCCCGCTGGCCGTACCGGAAACCCGAGGCCCGCTCCGCGTCCACTCCGGCCGGACCCGTTCCGGCGGCGATGGCCGCCGCGCAGCGCTCCAACCCGGACTGGGTTTCAATCACCAGGGGCACGCCCTCGCGGGGGGAGTCGAGGTCGATGACGACGGGGACGCGGCTGTCAAAGCCCTCTACAGATATGTGGGGTGCGGTTTCAGCAGCCGGAGCGCCGGCTGTGGTGTTTTCCGGATTTTGCGGGGTCATGATGCCCCTAGTTTACCGGCAGCACGATGCCGGCCTGAGTCGACGCTCCCCGCAAGGGCTAGTTCCTGCGCCTGCGGGGCAGTGCGGAGACGCCGTCAGGCAGCGGCGGCAGCCCTGCGAACGTGCACACCATGTCGGACCAGGCCTCCAGATGTGCCTGCACGTCCGGGCCTGCCGGGGTCCATGAAGCGCGGAGTTCAATGTCGATCGAGCCGGGCCTGTCGGACAGGGTGCCGAAGCTCTCCGACAGCACCCGGGTGGCGGTTCCTCCCGCCGCCCGGTAGGGGGCCCGGTGCGTCTCGAGAGCTTCCACGAGCCAGGTCCAGGCCACAGAACCGAGCAGTTCGTCGTTGCCCATCTCGGCATCAAGCTGGGCCCGGATATACGTCACGATCCTGAATTCACCGTCCCAGACAGCCGATCCATCGGGATCATGCAGCAGGATGAACCTGCCGGTGGCGAGTTCATCGCCGTCCTCATCGCTGGCCGCGGAGGAGCGGGCCAGCGCCATCGCCGCGGGACCGTGCACCGCGAAAGGTTCGCCGCTCCGGGTTGCCGAGGCGATGACTTCTGCGCCGAGGGCAACGGCGAACGGCGCGAGCCGGGAGGGAGCCGGGATCTCGTCCAGGCGCAGTTCGCTGCGGCATCGTGCTTTCCGGAGTGTTCCCAACGCGTAGAGAAAGTCCGCGGGAACCTGGGCAAGTGCGTTCACAATCGCAGGCTACGCAACAGGGGTCGCTCCGCCCGGCAGGCACGCCGCGCGGCAGCGTGATCGTGAAGAGTCATTCCCTGCTCGCCTCAGTGTGCGGATGGGAAGCGGTGTACGTGGACATCTCCCGGCGGATGGCCTCGACAAAGGCATCCACATCTTCCTGGCTGGTATCGAAGGAGCACATCCAACGGACCTCGCCGAGCGCTTCGTTCCAGTCATAAAAGCGGAAGGACCTCCGGAGCCTGTCAGCAACATCGCGGGGCAGGATGGCGAAGACGCCGTTTGATTCCGTTTTTTGTGTGGGCACCACGCCGTCGATCCCGTCCACCGCCTGGCGCAGCCTGGCAGCCATGGCGTTGGCATGCGCAGCCGAGCGCAACCACAGGTCACCCTCCAGCAGCGCGATGAACTGGGCAGACATGAATCGCATCTTCGACGCCAGCTGCATGTTCATCTTTCGCAGGAACAGGAGGCCGTGGGCGGCCTCCGGGTTCAGCGCCACCACCACTTCACCGAACAGCAGCCCGTTCTTGGTGCCGCCAAAGGACAGAATGTCCACGCCGGCGTCGCGCGTGAACGCCCCCAGCGGAACGCCCAGGTGTGCGGCCGCGTTCGCGAGCCGGGCGCCGTCCATGTGCAGTTTCATGCCTTTGGCATGGACATGCTCGGCGATCGTGCGCACCTCGTCCGGCGTGTAGCACGTGCCGAGCTCCGTAGTCTGGGTGATGGAAACGGCAAGCGGCTGGGCGCGGTGCTCGTCCCCCCAGCCCCAGGCCTCACGGTCGATCAGCTCGGGCGTGAGCTTGCCGTCGGTGGTGGGCACCTGCAGCAGCTTGATGCCGCCGATGCGCTCCGGCGCGCCGTTTTCGTCCATGTTGATGTGCGCCGTCGACGCGCAGACCACGGCGCCCCAGCGCGGGAGCAGGGACTGCAGCGACAGAACGTTGGCGCCGGTGCCGTTGAAGACGGGAAAGCACTGTATGCCCTCGCCGAAGTGCTGCTCCATCAGTTCCTGCAGCCGGGCGGTGTAGTCGTCCTCGCCGTAGGACACCTGGTGGCCTTCGTTGGCGGCCGCCAGGGCGGCCAGCACTTCGGGGTGCACGCCGGAGTAGTTGTCCGAGGCGAAGCCCCGGACGGACGGGTCATGGAGCCGGGACATGGCGCCGGTGCCGGCCGCCTCGACAGTGGCCGTCTCTACGCTGGCCGTCTCAACACTGGGTGTCATCGCTTTGGTCACGCTTTCAGTCTAGGGATTTCCGGCCGGGCACGCCCCCGGTCACCGGGTGAGCAGGATCCGCTGCCCGTTCAGTTCAGCAGCCGGCTTTTGGAAAAGCCCGACGACGGCGGCCGCCAGGTCTTCGACGTCGGTGTAGCCGGGAAAGGTGCGTTCGGGGTGGCGGCTCCGCATGGCATCGTCCACGAGCGCTTTGACCACGAGGACGACGGCGGCACTGTGTTGTTCGGCTGCTTCCGCCGCTTCCCGCCGGAAACCGTCCGCCAGGGCCATGGTCCAGGCTTCCGCGGCGGCCTTGGCCGCTACGTAGCTGGCGACGGCAGCGGAAGGTGCAGTCACCGCCGTCGACGACACCATGGCAAACCGGCCGTCAGGGGAAGCAGCCAGGTCGCCGTAGAAAACACGGGTAATATTCCGAAGAGTCGTGACGGAACTGCTTTCGAGGAAATTCCAGTCTTCGTCGCTCTGGTCGGCAATGCCCTGCGCTCCCCGCCAGCCTCCCACGAGGTGGATCACGCCGTCGATCCCGCCGGCTCCGCGGGAGAGCCCAGCGTGGAGCCGCCGGACAGCAGGCAGGCTGGCCAGGTCGCAGGTGAGCGGCTTGACCTCGGGGCCGGCCGCTGCCGCAGCGGCAGCGATCCTGTCCGGGTCCGAGCCCACTGTGTAAACAGTGCAGCCGGCCTGGGCCAGGGCGCGCGCCACCGCGATGCCCGACGCGCTGCTGCCCCCGGCGACCAGAACCTTCATGCCGTCCTCATTCACATGCTGCCCTTACTCACGGTGCCGTCCTCA
>JAPSIT010000022.1 GCA_031178585.1 Arthrobacter sp. | reverse complement strand
CTGTAAACTGCAATTCTTATGGACAGTAAATCTAGGTGCCGGCCTGGGGGCTGTCAGCGGGGCAGAATCAGCACCGCGGCACAGCCTGACCACAGCGCCGGCAAACCCCGTGCACGATCCCAACGTCCGTCGCTTTCCTTGACGGGGGCCTCCAGTGAGGCAGCGCGGCCAGCTGCCGACCAGCCTCCGCCTGGCCGTCGGCGAGGAAGCAGACCCAGTCGAACCAGCCGCATTCGCTGCATCCTGCAGCTCAGGGCAGGTTGCTGAATGGAGTGGCTTCTTGTCGGAGCAGGTTTGCTGCTCATTCTCGGCACCGGCTTCTTCGTAGCTGTCGAGTTTTCACTGATTGCCCTTGACCAACCCACAGTGCAGCGCGCAGTTGATGACGGCGACACGGCTGCGGTCCCGCTGCTCAAATGCCTGAAGTCGCTGTCCACGCAACTGTCCAGCTGCCAGCTGGGCATCACAATGACAACCCTGCTGACCGGCTACGTGATGGAGCCATCGGTCGGTGCGCTGATCCATGCGCCGCTGGCCGCCGTCGGGGTTCCCGAGGCTGTTGCGAAGTCCGTGTCGCTTATCCTCGCCATGGTGCTGGCCACGCTGCTGTCCATGCTGCTCGGCGAGCTGGTCCCGAAAAACATGGCGATCGCCCTGTCCTTCCGCATTGGCCGGGCGCTGGCGCGTCCGCAGCTGATGTTTACGGCGGTCTTCAAGCCCGCCATCATCCTCCTTAACGGTTTCTCGAACAAGGTGCTCAACGTCTTCGGCCTCGAAGCCAAGGAGGAAATCTCGGGAGCGCGCACCCCGGCGGAGCTGGCGTCCCTCGTGCGCCGCTCAGCAGCCATGGGAACGCTGGATCCCGGCACGGCTAACTTCATCTCGCGGACGTTGAACTTCTCGGGGCGGACCGCGGCCGATGTGATGACCCCGCGCATCCGCGTCGAGACCATTGACGCCGACCAGCCGGTTTCGGATATTCTCGACGCCGCCCGGCGCACCGGATATTCGCGCTTTCCCGTGATCGGCGACTCTGCCGATGACATCCGCGGCCTGGTCCATGTCAAAAAGGCGATTGCCGTGCCAGGGGAGCGGCGCCCCAACCTGGAGGCGGGTGCCATCATGACCGATGTTCTCCGGGTCCCGGAAACCATTCACCTCGACGCCCTGCTGGCAGAGCTCAGGGAAGGCAACTTGCAGCTGGCAGTAGTGCTTGACGAGTACGGCGGAACTGCCGGCATCGCCACCCTGGAGGACCTCGTTGAGGAGATCGTCGGAGAAGTGGCCGACGAGCACGACAGGGTGCGGCCGGGCTTGCTGCAAAGCGCCTCCGGCGACTGGTACTTCCCTGGCCTGTTGCGGCCCGATGAACTTTCAGAACAAATTCCCGGGTTGACCGTTCCCGATGAGGCAGCCTATGAAACGGTGGGCGGCTACGTCATGAGCGAGCTTGGACGCATCCCCGCAGTGGGGGACACGGTGGACGTCGGCGGGGGAACGCTGAGCGTGACCCGCATGGACGGGCGCCGGGTCGACAGGATCTGCTACAAGCCGTACCGCGCGGGCGCGGACCACGCCCCCGCTGACACTGGAACCGGAAGCGCCAAGACAGGAAGCGATAAGACCGGGAACGGAAAGCCCGTCAACGCGGCGTCCGGGAATGGCGCCTCCAGGAGCAGTGTGTCAAGCAACAGTGTGTCCAGGAGCCGTGTGTCCCGAAACGGAAAGCCGGGAAACGGCAGGAAGCAGCGGAACGTAGCCCCGGAAAACCCGGGAGCCGGCTCTGCGGGGTCGGAAGATGCAGGCTCCCGGAGGGCGGTGCCGCATGAGTGACTGGGCCGGGATTATTTGGCTTGTGGTGCTGCTGCTGGGCAACGCCTTTTTTGTGGCGGCCGAGTTTGCTGTGATGTCGGCGCGGCGCAGCCAGATTGAACCCTTGGCTGAGGCGGGCTCCGGCCGTGCCCAGACCACGCTCCGCGCCATGGAGAACGTCTCGCTGATGCTGGCATGTGCCCAGCTGGGCATCACGGTCTGCTCGCTGCTGATCCTGCTGGTGGCCGAGCCGGCAATCCACCACCTGCTTGCCGTTCCGCTGGAAGCACTCGGCGTGCCCAAGGAGATTGCCGACGTCGGAGCTTTCGGTATCGCGCTGATGGCAGTGACGTTCCTGCACGTGACGTTCGGGGAGATGGTGCCGAAGAACATTTCGGTTTCTGTCGCTGACAAGGCGGCCCTGGTTTTGGCGCCGCCGCTCATGTTGGTGGCGCGCATCGTGAATCCGGTGATCGTTACGCTGAACTGGTCCGCGAACCACATCCTCAAGCTGATGCGCATTGAGCCGAAGGACGAGGTGAACTCGTCCTTCACCCTCGAGGAAGTGCAGTCCATCGTGCAGGAGTCCACCCGGCACGGGCTCGTGGACGACGACGCCGGCCTTATCACCGGTGCGCTCGAGTTCTCGGAATACACCGCCGCGGACGTCATGGTTCCTCTGGAGCGCCTGGTCTTGCTGAAAACTTCCGCGACACCGCTGGAGTTTGAAAAGGCGGTAAGCCGGACCGGTTTCTCCCGGTTCCCGATGGTGGACGATGACGGAATGCTGGCCGGCTATCTGCACATCAAGGATGTGCTCTCGATTCCGGAGTCAGGCTACGGGCATCCCATTGCCGAAAGCCGGATCCGGTCGCTGGCCAATCTCCCGCGGAACGCTGAGATAGAGAACGCCATGTCCGTCATGCAGCGAACCGGCTCGCACCTGGCGCGGGTCATTGGATCCGATGGCCAGACTGACGGGGTGCTGTTCCTTGAAGATGTGATCGAGCAGCTCGTCGGGGAAATCCGGGACGCAACCCAGGCCAGGGGAATCCGCCGGCTGGGTGCCCAGAACGGGGAGTAGCAGCGCCCTTAGTGGCAAGGGCGCCGGGGCTGGCAAGACTCCCCGGCGTCCTACTTACCGGCGCCGGCCTTCCGGGCTGCACAGGCGGGGCACAGTCCATAGATTTCGACTGTGTGTGCCACCTCAGTGAAACCGTGCTCCTGGGCCGTCCGCGCGGCCCAGGTTTCCACGGCCGGGGCTTCAATTTCCACGGCTTTGCCGCAGCTGCGGCAGAGGAGGTGGTGGTGATGACCGGTGACAGCGCAGCGGCGGTAGACGGCCTCGCCGTCGCCGTTGCGCAGCACATCCACGAGACCCTCATCGGCAAGGGACTGCAGAATACGGTAGGCCGTGGCCAGGGAAACGGAGACACCCTGGTTCTGCAGGATCCGGTACAGTTCCTGCGTGCTGACGAAGTCATGAAGCTCATCCAGGGCGGCGCTTACCGCAAGCCGCTGCTTCGTGACCCGTTGCTCTTTCCCGCCGGCCGCAACCAGAGGGGTCAGCGGCCTGCCGTCAGCGCTGGCGCCGTGTGGCATGAATGGACTCGCTTCGCTTAGGGGTAGTTGCAGTGTTCAAGATTACCAGCCGGCGGTCCGTGGACTTTGATGTGGACCTGACGTGGACACTGATAGGCGCCTTGCCTAGGCTGGCCGGATGAAGCTGACTAAATACACGCACGCCTGCGTCCGCCTCGAAAAAAACGGCGGCGCCCTGGTGATCGATCCCGGCACGTTCTCGGAAACGGCCGAGGCTTTGGACGGGGCGCGGGCGGTCCTGGTTACGCACGAACACAAGGACCATATCGACGTGGCGGCCGTAAAGTCTGCTCTCACTGAAAACCGCGAACTGGAGCTCTTCGCGCCGCTGGGAGTGGCCGACACCATGCGGATCGAAGCAGCCGATGCCTTGTCGCGCATCCACACCGTGGAGCCGGGAACATCGTTCGAGGCTGCCGGGTTTGATGTGAGGAGCTTCGGTGGGCAGCACGCCCTGATCCACCCGCAGATCCCTCTGGTTGCCAACATCGGCTACCTGGTGGACGGCAACGTGTACCACCCCGGGGACTCGTTCATCATCCCGGACGGCATCAGCGTTCAAACCCTGCTGGTCCCCGTGCACGCGCCCTGGAACAAGGTCAGCGAAGTGGTCGATTTCGTCATCGGAGTGCGTGCGCCCCGGGCGTTCCCCATCCATGACGCGCTGCTCAACGGCACCGGCCTGGACCTGGTGGAAGGCCACGTCAAGCGGATCGGCGCCAAGTACGGGACGGAGTACGCGCACCTGTCCGCACGGGAGTCAGTGAACCTCTGAGCTACGGTTTCCAGTCGCCCGAATCGAAAAAGGCCCTGATGGTGTCCTCGTGCGGACTGGGGTCCAGCCCCTGCGATGCCAGCCACTCCGGGCTGTAATAGCTGCCCGCGTACCGGTCGCCGCCGTCGCACATCAGTGAGACGACGCTGCCCCGCTGGCCCTGGGCGATCATCTCCGCCACTAGCTGCCAGACACCCCACAGATTGGTGCCGGTGGAAGGGCCGGCGTGCAGTCCCGCCAAAGTGCGCAGGTGCCGCATGGCGGCAACGGACGCTGCGTCCGGCACCTGGATCATGCGGTCGATCACGGAGGGCACAAAGCTGGGCTCCATGCGGGGCCGTCCGATGCCCTCGATCCGGGAAGGCCGGCCGGTGCTGAAGCTGGCCGCACCGCTGTGCCAGCCCGGATAGAAGGCCGAGTTTTCGGGGTCCACGACGGTCAGCTGTGTGTCATGGCGGCGGTACCGGAGGTACCGGCCGATCGTGGCGCTGGTCCCGCCCGTTCCCGCTCCCACCACAATCCACCGGGGTACCGGGTGTTCCTCCACAGCAAGCTGCCCGAAGATGGATTCGGCGATGTTGTTGTTGCCCCGCCAGTCCGTTGCCCGCTCCGCATAGGTGAACTGGTCCATGTAGTGGCCGTTGCTGGTGGCCGCCACCTCCGCTGCTGCCGCATAGACCTCGGATGCGTGGTCCACCAGCAGGCAGGCCCCGCCGAACTGCTCTATCAGCGCGATTTTTTCGGGGCTCGTGGTGCGGGCCATGACCGCGACAAAGGGAAGCCCCAGCAGCTGCGCAAAGTAGGCTTCAGAAACGGCGGTGCTGCCGCTCGAGGCTTCCACAATCGTGGTGCCTTCCCTGATCCAGCCGTTGACCAGCCCAAACAGGAACAGCGAGCGGGCCAGCCGGTGCTTCAGGCTGCCGGAGCGGTGCGTGGACTCATCCTTGAGGTACAGCTGGACGCCCCAGTGCTCCGGCAGCGGGACCGAATACAGGTGCGTGTCCGCCGACCTGTTGTTCTCCGCGTCGATTTTGCGGATGGCTTCATCGGCCCACGCCCGGTCACTGCTGCCTGCTCTGCTCACCGGTTCAGCCTACCCGCGGACGGATCCGGCCCAGCGATAGAGTTGGTGCTGACGGCCGGCGCCACGGACCGGCTGCAGCCCAGCCAAAGGAGACCGAGTGGATCCGCTCATGGACGTGCCCGCCCTGAACGCCCGGATGGAGTCCGGACAGCGCACTGTGCTGCTGGACGTCCGCTGGGCGCTGGGCGACCCCGACGGCCGGCTGCACTACCTTGATGCGCATATTCCAGGCGCAGTGTACGTTGACCTGCCGACGGAGCTGGCGGATCCGGCCGAACAGGACCGTGGCCGGCACCCCTTGCCGGCGCTGTCCAGGTTTCAAACCGCCGCCCGCCGTTGGGGGATCTGTAATGGTGACACGGTGGTTGCCTACGACGACGCCGGAAACACGTCGGCCGCCCGTGTCTGGTGGATGCTCCGCAACGCCGGGTTCGGCAATGTCTGCCTGCTCGACGGCGGCCTGGCCGCGTGGCGGCGGGCCGGGTTGCCCCTGCAGGGAGGCGCGGAGGAAGCGGCCCCTGGAGATGTGCTGCTCACGGGCAACGGCATGAGTACCATCACTGCGGCGCAGGCGGCGGTATGGGCAGAACATGGAGTGCTGCTCGACGCGCGCGCGGGCGAACGGTACCGGGGCGAGACGGAACCGGTGGACCCCCGGGCCGGGCACATCCCCGGTGCCGTCAGCGCCCCCACCACAGAAAATCTCGACGGCGACGGGTGTTTTTTGCCCGCGCAGGAGCTGCGGCGCCGCTTCGCACGCCTGGGAGCAGATACAGAAACCCCGACGGCGGTCTACTGCGGTTCAGGTGTCACAGCCGCCCACCAGATCGCGGCACTTGAAATAGCGGGAATCCCTGCGGCCCTCTTTCCCGGTTCCTTCTCAGAGTGGTCGAATGACCCGTCGCGGCCCGTGGTGACCGGCCCTGCACCGGATGGAGCCGAAGCCAGGTAGGCGGAGTCCGGGTGGCACAGTTCCGGCTGCGGCAGGTAGCGTCGGAGTATGACTCCTGGACGCCCCGTACCGCCGCCCCTTGCCCTCCGTATTCCGCCAGCCGACGACGCAGGGCAGGACCTCGCGTCGGAGCGGGCCGGGCAGGGACTGCCCGCCGCCGCCCGCGGAGCCGTGTCCAGTACCAGCGGGTTGGTTCCGCTGACGGTTGCGCGCCGCGCGCCGAAGGCGGATGACGTGGAAATCGCCGTCGAATTTTGCGGACTGTGCCACTCGGACGTGCATGCCACGCGCGGAGAATGGGGCACGCAGAACTACCCGCTGGTCCCAGGACATGAAATCGTGGGCCGCGTCAGCCGTGTCGGTGTGGACGTGGATGACTTCGCCCCTGGTGACCTCGTGGGCGTCGGCTGCATCGTCGACTCCTGCCGGGAGTGCGAGAGCTGCCTGGACGGGTTCGAGCAGTACTGCGAGCAGGGCATGACAGGAACCTACGGTGCCAAGGACCGCCGGAACGGGGATGCCATTACCCAGGGCGGTTACGCATCGTCTGTTGTGGTGGACCGCCGCTACGTCCTGCACGTGCCCGAAACCCTCGATCCCGCCGCGGCGGCGCCGCTGCTGTGCGCCGGCATCACCACCTTTTCCCCGCTCCGCCACTTCGGCGTTGAAGAAGGGGACGTGGTTGGCGTGGTCGGGCTCGGCGGCCTGGGCCATATGGCCGTCAAGCTGGCCAAGGCGATGGGCGCGAAGGTCAAGGTCTTCACAACCTCGGAGTCGAAGGTGTCAGCGGCACTGGAACTTGGCGCTGACGCCGTCGTACTCTCCCGCGACGAGGAGGCGATGACCGCCGAGAACCGCAGCATCGACGTCATCATCGATACGGTGGCGGCGCCGCACGACCTTAACCCGTACTTCCGGACCCTGCGCCGTGACGGGGCGCTGTTCCAGCTGGGCCTGCCCTCCGAGGCCATGCCGCCCGTCAACCCCGGATCATTGATCAGACGGCGGATCTCCTACGCCGGTTCCCTGATCGGCGGCATCGCCGAAACCCAGGAGATGCTCGACTTCTGCGCCGAGCACGGCGTTGTCTCCGACATCGAACTGGTCGGGGCCGAGCAGCTCAACGAGGCCTATGACCGGATGGTCGCCGGTGACGTGAAGTACCGTTTTGTCCTGGATACCACCACACTGCAGGCACCGTCGGAAAGGGCTGACGCATGAGCACGCTGTTCACCAAGATTCTCAACGGCGAGATACCCGGCCGGTTCGTCTGGCGGGAGCCGGACGTCTCGGCGTTCCTGACGATGGGACCGCTGGCCGACGGGCACACGCTCGTCGTTCCCACCGAGGAGGTGGACCGCTGGACGGACGCCTCGCCGGAGACGCTGGCCAAGGTCATGGAGGTGGCCCGCCGCATCGGCGCAGTGCAGGTGGACACGTTCGGAGCCGCCCGCGCCGGTCTCATCGTTGCCGGCTACGAAATCAACCACATGCACGTGCACGTATGGCCCTCCAACAGCATGGCGGAGTTTGATTTTTCCACCGCTGACCACAACCCGGATCCCGCCAGACTCGATGCCAACGCGGAAAAGCTCCGCGCCGGGCTCCGTGACGCAGGCTACGGGGAGTTCGTGCCGGAGGCATAAGCGGCACCAACGGAAATCAGGTAGGAGCCCAGGGCGTTCCCGGTCTAGGGGACGCCCTGGGCTGCTACGCAGTCGGGCATGCTACGCCGCCAGGGCCTTGTTCAGGGCAGTCCGGATCCGCTTCTCGGAGACGGAGTACGCGGTTCCGAGTTCGACGGCGAACAGGCTCACCCGAAGCTCTTCGATCATCCAGCGCACCTGGGTGAGTTCAGCACCGGCCCGGCGTCCCGGCAGCAGAGCTGACACGGCGTCGTCATACTCATCCTCCAGCCGCTGTACTGCTGCCATGCTGAGGGCATCCCGCTGCACGTTGCCCGGCAGTTTTTCGAGGCGCTTCTCAATGGCTGCCAGGTACCGCGGCAGCTGGCTGAGCTGCGCGTAGCCCGTCTTGGCGACGAAGCCGGGGTACACCAGCTGCTCCAGCTGGCTCCTGATGTCGTTGAGCGCGCTGATGAGCGCAAGGCTCGTGGTGCCTTTCAGCTGTTTCTGGATCCGCCGCGTGCTGGCCAGGATCCGCTCCACCACGGCCGTCACGCTGAATACGGTATCGATCAGTTCTGCGCGCACCTGCTCGTAAAGGGCGTCGAAGGATGCCCGGTCCCACGGCAGTTCCGCCGGGGTGAGCTTGTCGATCGCCGCAAGGGCGCAGTCGGCGATCAATGCAGAAACTGAGCCGTGCGGGTTCTGGCTGAAGGTCAGTTTCTCGGTGTTGTTGAGGTGCTCCAGGACGTAGCGGTCCGGGGACGGCACCCTGAGCGCCAGCAAGCGGATGACGCCGCCGCGCATGGCCTCCTGCTGCTCCGACGCAGTCTGGGAGACCCGCAGCGCAACGGCGTTTCCTTCGTCGACGAGTCCCGGGTAGCCGGTCACGGTGTGGCCCTTGACCGTAACGCTGACTTCACGCTGGACGGTGCCGAAAGACCACTCGGTCAGGCCGGACTGTTCGGTGAACCCATGGGATGCCCGGCCGCTGTTCTCAGGAACTGCTTTGGGGCCCGAACCCTTCCTGGCAGCGCGGGGCGCCGCCGTGGCGGGCGTCGCGCCCAGCGATTCCGCGATTGCCCGTCGGGTGGCAGGGGCAAGCCTTTCCTGAAGCGCCTCGAGGTCCTTGCCCTCATCCAGCACTTTGCCCCTGCTGTCCACCACTTTGAAGCTCATGCGCAGGTGCTGCGGAACAGCTTCCCAGTTCCAGGCGCCGGGCGGAATAATGTGCCCGCGCAGACGCCGCAGCACGAGTTCCAGGGACGGCTCAAGATCATCCTCGGCCGGGTCGAAGTCGGACTCCAGCGCTGCCACGGCCTGCCGGGCGACATCCGGAGCGGGAACGAAGTTTTTCCGGATCTGTTTGGGCAGCGACTTGATCAGCGCGGTGACAAGTTCCACCCGCTGGCCAGGAATCAGCCAGCGGAAAGGGGCGTCCTCAAGCTGGTTCAGGAACAGTACCGGCACTTCGGCGGTGACGCCGTCGGACGGGTTGGGCGGCGAGCCGGGCGCCACGGGATGGAATTCGTAGGTCAGCGGCAGCTCGAAACCCTTGTGCAGCCAGGTCTTGGGATAGGCGGATTCGTCGAGCGAGTCCGCGTCCTCGCTCAGGAGCAGCGACTGGTCAAAGTCCAGCAGGGCTGGCTCCTGCTGCCGGGCTTCCTTCCACCATTTGTCGAAGTGCCGCTCGGAGACAACGTCCTTACCCACGCGGGCGTCGTAAAACTCGAATAGGGTCTCATCGTCCACCAGCAGGCCGCGGCGGCGCACCCTCGCTTCGAGCTCCTCGACTTCCTCGAGCAGGGCCCGGTTGCGGTGGAAGAACTTGTGGTGCGTCTTCCATTCGCCCTCCACCAGCGCATGCCGGATGAACATTTCGCGGGCGAGGACCGGATCGACCTTGCCGTAGTTGATCCGGCGCTGGGCGATGACCGGGACGCCGTAAAGGGTGACCTTTTCGTACGCCATCACTGCGCCCATCTTGCTGGACCAGTGCGGCTCGCTGTAGCTGCGCTTGATCAGATGCGGCGCCACCTGTTCGGCCCAGGTCGGCTCGAACCTGGCGGCCACCCGCGCCCACAGCCTGCTGGTTTCCACGAGTTCGGCGGCCATGACGAACGTGGGGGACTTCTTGAACAGCGCCGACCCGGGGAAGATGGCAAAGCGGGTCCCGCGGGCTCCGGCGTATTCCCGCTTCCGCTCGTCCAGGATGCCGATGTGGCTCAGCAGCCCGGAGAGCAGGCTGATGTGCACGCCTTCATGGTTCCCCACAGGGTCGGCCTGCCGCTTGTTGTCCAGGCTGATGCCCAGCGGGCGGGCCAGCTGCCGGAGCTGAGCGAAAAGGTCCTGCCATTCACGGACACGCAGGTAGTTGATGAACTCATTCCGGCACAGGCGGCGGAACTGTGTTGAGGAGAGCTCCTGCTGCTTTTCGTGGATGTAGTTCCAGAGGTTCAGGTACCCGGTGAAGTCCGAATTCTCGTCGCGGAACCGGGCGTGCTTTTCCGAGGCCAGCTGCTGTTTGTCCGTTGGGCGTTCACGCGGGTCCTGAATGGTGAGCGCCGCCGCCAGGATCATGACCTCACGGACACAGCCGCGCCTGCCGGCTTCCACAATCATGCGGCCTAGCCGCGGATCCACGGGCAGCTGGGCAAGCTTTTGTCCGACGGCGGTCAACCCGCCGCTGTTGCGGCCCCCGCCATTGCCGGCGGCATTGCCAGCCTGCGGAGTGCCCAAGGCGCCCAGCTCCCTGAGGAGGGTCACGCCGTCGTTGATGGCCCGGGAATCCGGCGGCTCCACGAACGGAAAGGTCTCGATGTCCTTGGGTCCGCGGGCCACGCCCATGGCAGTCATCTGCAGGATGACCGCCGCGAGGTTGGTGCGCAGGATTTCCGGATCCGTGTACAGCGGTCTGGACTCGAAGTCTTCTTCGGAGTAGAGGCGGATGGCGATGCCGTCGGAAACACGGCCGCAGCGGCCCGAACGCTGGTTGGCCGAGGCCTGGGACACACGCTCGATCGGAAGCCGCTGAACTTTTGTGCGGTGTGAATAGCGCGAGATGCGTGCGGTTCCGGTGTCGATAACGTACTTGATGCCCGGCACGGTCAGGGAGGTCTCGGCCACGTTGGTTGCCAGCACGATCCGCCGTTTGTCGCCCGGGTTGAAGACGCGGTGCTGTTCTTGCAGGCTGAGCCGCGCGAAGAGCGGCAGGACCTCGGTTCCGGCAAGCCGCCGGTTGGACTGGATCCGCGCGTTCAGGGCGTCCGCGGCGTCGCGGATTTCCCGCTCTCCGGAGAAGAAAATGAGGATGTCACCCGGCGCTTCCAGGGCGAGTTCGTCGACGGCGTCGCACACCGCGTCCAGCGGATCCCGGTCTTCCTCGAGTTCGTCGTCGGAGGAATTGTCCTCCTCATCACCCGGAGACGCCCCGCCCGCCGGCTGGGACAGCGGGCGGTACCGGATCTCCACCGGGAAGGTGCGGCCGGACACCTCAACGATCGGAGCCGGTTCCTCCTCACCAAAGTGCTTCGCGAAGCGCTCGGGATCGATGGTGGCGGAGGTGATGATCACCTTCAGGTCCGGCCGCTGCGGCAGGATGCGTTTGAGGTACCCGAGGATGAAGTCGATGTTGAGGCTGCGCTCGTGGGCTTCATCGATGATGATCGCGTTGTACCTGCGGAGCAGCTTGTCGCGCTGGATTTCTGCCAGCAGGATGCCGTCGGTCATCAGCTTGACCTTGGTGGACTTGCTCACCTCCCCGGTGAAACGGACCTGGAAGCCGACTTCCTGGCCGATCTCCACGCCAAGCTCGGAGGCAATGCGCTCGGCCACCGTCCGGGCTGCCAGACGGCGCGGCTGCGTGTGGCCGATCAGGCCGTTGTCGCCGAGTCCCAGTTCCAAGCACATCTTGGGGATCTGCGTGGTTTTTCCGGAGCCGGTCTCGCCGGCAATGATGGTCACCTGGTTGGCCGCGATGGCGGCCATCAGGTCCTCGCGGCGCTCGGATACCGGCAGCTCGGCGGGGTAGGAGATATGAAAAGTCATGGCTGGGACCAGTCTACTGCGGCCTGGGACTGCTCCCCGTAGCAGCGCCTGTTCCTGGCGTGTACGTTCCTGGGTAGATGGCCGCCAGGCCCGAACGGGACGTGATGCCAAGCTTGGCGTAGATCCGCGTCAGGTGGTACTGGACAGTCTTGACCGACACATACAGCTCAGCGGCCGCCTCCTTGTTGCTCAGACCCGACGCAACGAGGGCCGCCACTGCCTTCTCCTGTTCGGTGAGATCGGATGGGCCGTTTGCCTGGCCGGGGGCAGTGCGGCCGGAGGGTCCGCTGCCCGGATAATCGTCTGAAGCAACGCCGGCGGCACGCATTTCCCGGGAGCAGCGGTCCACGTAGGCCCCGGCCCCGAGCACGGCGAAGAGGTCGCGGGCTTCGAGCAGGACTGCCCCCGCTTCGCGCCGTTTGCCCGCCCGCCGGAACGACTGGCCATAGGCGAATTTGATCCGGGCGCGGGCGAACGGCAGGGGGAGCCCGTCGAGCTGGGCGAGCCCGCCGAGGAAGCTGCTTCGGGCTGCGTCAAGGTCGCCTCCTGCAGCGAGGATCCGGCCCCGGACATAGGCAAGACGTGCCAGCGTGGAGCGGTGGCGGCGCCTTTCCGCCAGCTGCTCATGCGGGATCAGGAAGGCGTCAGCCTCCTCCACACGGCCGGACATCACCAGGGCGTTGGCGTAGTGGTCCTGCCAGGGCCAAAACCCGGGTTCGTCGATCCCGGCCGTGCGCTGCAGGCGCAGTACCGGCATCAGGGCGCGGATGACGCCGTCGTAATCTGCCTTTGTCTCCGCCACCTGGGCCTGGGCAAGGCAATAGGGCAACAACATGGCGGGGTAGCTGCTGCTTGCTGCGGCGCCCAGCTCCAAGTGGCCGGCGGCCGCGTCCCAGTTGCCGCGGAGGGCCTGGATTTGGGCGCCGGTCCAGTGCAGCAGCGGCCGCAGCAGTTCAATGCCGGATTCCTCCTGCATCGCCACGGCCGACTGGACGGTCCGGAGGGCATCGTCCCAGGCGCCAAGGGCGAAGTCGGCCCTGGCCAGCCATCCCTGCGCCCAGAGTGAAATGCGCTGAGAACCGTGTGCGAACTCCGTGGGGACCGCCCCGGCCAGCTCCGCCCTGGCCTCTTCCACCCTATCCATGGCTAGATGCAGCCACCCCTTGCCCATCTCGAGACGCTGGTGCTGGGCCCCAAGTTGGGAAAGGCGGTCCGCGTTCCGGTAGCTTTGCTCAGCCTCGACATAGCGGCCCAGGTAGCCCAGGCCCAGCCCTTCAATGGCCTGCGCCTCCACGGCTGCCGGGCTGCCGGGCGCGGCGAGGCGTTTTGCACGCCCCGCCCATGTCAGAAGGTCCCGGCCGTTGACACGGGCCAGCGCGTGAAGCACCTGGCGCTGGCAGATTCCCGCTGCTGTCCCGGAATCCGTGGCAGGGTCGACGGCGGTCCACGCCTTGTGGAGCAGGGCGTCCGCCTGCGCCGGACGGCCCCGCAGAATGGCGAGGTGTCCGCGCACGGCATCGCTCCGGGGACTCGGGGGAAAGGATTCCAGCGCATCGAGTGCTGCCACTGCCCGGGGCAGGTCACCTGCTCCCACCATGGCGTCCACGGCCCTGACCAACAGGGACTCGCGGTCCTCGGCCTGGGGATTCAGGCGCGCTGCCTGAAGATAGGATTCGGCGGCCGGCTTCCAGGCCCCTGTTGAAGCGGAGGCTTCGGCGGAGGCTTCAAGCTCATCGGCCAGCCCGGCGTCGGGCAGGAGCGCCGCGGCTGCGCGGTGCTTCAGGCGCTGGGCGGGTGCGGTCATGATGCGGGAGGCGGCCGTGTGCAGAGCCGCCCGGCGGCCCGGGGTGAGGTGTTGATAGACCGCGGCACGGTATACGGGCAGCGGGAATTCCAGCCAGGTTTCCGCGCCGGCAGTGCTGACGTGCAGCAGGCCGGCAGTGTGCGCGGCGTCTGCAGCTGCCACCGGGTCTTGGATGCCGGCCAGTTGCGCGGCCAGGGCAAGCTGCGCCCGGATGCCCAGCACCGCCGCTGCCTGGACCAGGGCTGCCCCCTCGTTGGACATGCGTCGCAGGGCCAACGCGATGAGCGATACACATTCGGAGGGTGCCGGTAATGTCTCGGCGCCCCCTGACCAGATGGCGGAGGGAAACTGTTCCAGCAGTGCCCGAATGAGGTCAGGACGGCCGCCGGTATGCTCCACCAGCGCGCGGGCGGCCGGAAGAGTGAGGTCAGCGGCTGCAGTTCCCCGGCGCATGGCCCGGACGTCATCCGGGGTCAGCGGACCCACGTGAATGGAAGCCGCTCCGGGAAACCTGAGCAGCCCGGCGACGCCAGGGTTCATGGTTCCCCGGCCTGCCCGGTCGCCTTGCAGCTCATACACGGACTGATCCAGCGGATACGGATCCAGCGGATCCGCCCAGGCCGGCTCAGCATCGAGCGAAAGGATGGTCAGGAGGGGCAGCCGCCCGGCGCGTCGGAGAGCGTAGAGGAGGCTCTGCAGGGACCGGGTGTCGGCCAGGTGGGTGTCGCTGAGGCACAGGATCAGGGTCCGGCCGCCCCCCGTCAGCTCCTTCATTGTGGCGAGCAGGGCATCACCGTAGTGGGAGACGGCGTACGGCAGCTCCGGGTCTGACTGGGTTGGCTGTGTGGGGTCAGCAACTTCACCGCCCCCAGGACGGCCGGCGAGCAGTTGCCGCATCATGCCGAAATCGACGTGTTGTTCCCAGGCGGCGCCGGCAGCCCGAAGGACCGTGGTGCCTGGCAGCGTGGCGGCTTCATGGTGAAGGAATGCTTCCAACAGCGCGTTTTTGCCCATGCCCGGGCTGCCGCTGAGGACCGCCAGTCGGGGTTCTCCTGCACGGGCAGACCGCAGCAGGCCCAGCAGTTGCCGGGCCTGCGCGGTGTGTCCTTCATGGAATGGTCCGGCGTCGTTGTCAGGCATGGCTTCCAAGAGTACCGAACCTGCGTCAGTGGAGATTCAGCAAGGGTGCAGTTTCAATCCCGACTTCAACAAGGGCTCGGCCGTCACGATCCCCACTGGCCGGCCCCCTGGTGCGCAGCCTCGGGTGCGTCGTCCCGGGCGCCGGGCTGGACCGGCTTGCCGGAGCCGGCAGCCGGACCCGACGCTGCCATCACCATGGGCAGGGCCTTGGCGGGGACCCCTTCGGTGATGACGCCATGCTGGCGGACAAACATCGTGACCAGGCCGCCGGCAAGGGCAACGCCGGCGAAAACGAGGAAGGCAACGTGGCTTGGTGCAGCGGCACCCACCAGGAAGCCTCCCACCAGCGGACCCACGATGCCGCCGAGCCGGCCGAATCCGGCGCACCAGGCGACGCCCGCGGTGCGGGCAGCGGTGGGGTAGTAGTTGGAGACGAAGCCATAGACGAGGACCTGGGTTCCCAGGCTGCCTACTCCTGCAAACGCAACGGAGATCAACAGCACCGGCAGCGGGAAGCTCAGTGTCAGCATCACCAGGGAGAGCGCCGCGATGACGAAGGTCGTGGACACGATGGCCTTGGGGCCGAAGCGGTCAGCGGCGCGGGATGCAGCCAGGCCGCCGATCACTGCTCCGGCATTGAGTGCCAGCAGGAAGGTCAGCGAGTACGTCTTGCCGTAGCCGTGCTGCCCCATGATCTCCGGCAGCCAGGTGTTCAGGCCGTACGTGAGAAGCAGGCCGCAGAAGCTCATGAGCCCGAGCAGGACGGTGGGCCTGCGGTAGTTTCCTGCGGCGAGTGCTGCGAAGCCGGCGAGCGGGCGTCCGTCCTTGCGCACAGCCGGCGGGGGCTGCACGGAGGTGCGGGACAGATGCGTGTTGGACAGGGCAGGGGCGGCGCCGCCGTGCGGGCTGTCCTCCAGGGGAATGCCGGTCTTCATGGAGAGGCGCATGGCCTCTTCGGTGCGTCGGCGGGCGAGCAGCCAGCGGGGTGACTCCGGCAGTTTCAGAAGTGCCAGCGGAAACAGGAAGACCAGGGGGAGCGCCCCGACCAGGAAGAGCCCGCGCCAGTCAGTGATGCCGTTCAGCGCGATGGCCAGCAGGGATGCGAGGAGTCCTCCGGCTGGTACGCCGGAGTAGACGATCGCGTTGTAGAAGTTACGCTTGCCGGCGGGCGCGAACTCGGCAACCACGGCGCCGGCGGTGGCGACCAGGGCGCCGACGCCGATGCCGGTGAGGAACCGCAGTAAGCCGAAAGCGGCGATGCTCGTGGCCATGGCCGTGAACGCCATGCCGAGGGAGAACCACACGATGTTGAAGAGCATGAGCTTCCGGCGGCCCAAGAAGTCACCCACTGCGCCGGCGGCGAGCGCACCGACCATGACTCCCATGAGGGCGTAGCTGCCCAGGGCGCCGGCCTGGGCGGGGTTGAGGGCTCCGATCTGGCTGGGGTCCCGCAGGAGGGAAGGGACGACGGTTCCGTAGACCACGAGGTCGTAGCCGTCAAAGAGCAGGGCAGTAGCCGCTATGGCCATCACCCAGCGGACTGTTTTCATGCGGGTCGCTTCACTGGTTGCAGGAGGGGCAGATAGTGCGTTCATAGCGGACTCCATTGGCCTGGGCCGCGTCATTGCGGCCGGTCGGGGTACTGCCTGATGATGTGCGGATGGCTCTTGTTCGTATTGATCTGTGTGCGGGTGATGTGTGCCGGCTGCGGCCGGGCGGTTGGATTAGCCCAGGTCGCCGCCGGCCACCGCGAGTGTGCTCCCGGTGATGTAGGAGGCTTCGTCGGAGGCCAGAAAGGCGATGGGCCCGGCCTGCTCTTCTAGGGTTCCGTACCTCTTCAGAAGGGACGAATCGATGGTCTGTTCAACGATCTGCTGGTACCAGGCCTGTTCCTGATGGCCTTCAGGCTGGGGACCGCGTGCCACTTTTCGCGGTGGTGCCTCGGTGCCGCCTGGTGCGGTGGCCACCACACGGATCCCGTGCGGGGCGGCTTCCAGGGCCAGTGCCGCCGTGATGGCCTTGACGCCGCCCTTGGCTGCGGCGTACGGAACCCGGTTTATCCCACGGGTGGCAACCGAAGCCACGTTGACGATGACGCCGGACTGCCGGTCGATCATGTGCGGCAGGACCGCCCGGCAGGTCCACAGGGTGGGGAAGAGGGACCGCTGGATCTCCTGGCTGATCTGCTCCGGCTCGTAATGCTCGAAAGGCTTGGCCCAGATGGTCCCGCCGACGTTGTTGATCAGGACATCGATGCGGCCGTGGCGCTGCAGGGCCTGTTCGACGGCGGTGCCGGCACCGCCGTAGGTTTCCAGGTCTGCGGTGATTCCGACGGCGGAGCCGCCGTCGGTGCAGACCGTCGCCGAGAGGTCCGCTGCGGCTTCCAGGACGAGTTCGGCCCGGTCCACCAGAACTGTCTCGGCGCCTTCAGCCGCCACGCGGGATGCCACCGCGTGGCCGATGCCCTGGGCGGCTCCGGTAACCATCACTACTTTGCCCGCGAAGCGGCCCGGGCTGAACACCCGGGCCGGCCGGGCAGAGCCGGGGATGCTGCCGGTGATCAAGCGGAAGCCCCTGCCATTGCCGGCTTTACCGCCGTGCTGCCGACGGCAAAGCGCTCGTAATAGAAATTCGCGGGTGTGATGCCTTGGGCGTCCCAGTACTTGCGGACGGCGTCCACCATGGCCGGCGGGCCGCACAGGTACACGTCAACGTCGCCGTCGTTCAGCTGCCCGGCGGTGATGTACTGCGTCACGTAGCCCTTGTTGTCCGCGGTGCTGTCCGGATCAGCCACGCAGTAGTCGAAGGTGAAGCTTTCGATGGTCGCGGCGTAGTGCTGGAGCTTGTCCAGCTCCACGAGGTCCTTGTCGAAAGTGACGCCGTAGACAAGGTGCACAGGGTGGTCCGGGGCTTCCTCAAGGCCGGCGGCGATCTTTTCCAGCATGGACAGCAGCGGTGCTATTCCTGTACCGCCGGCCAGCATGAGGACGGGGCGCTTGATGTCGCGGAGGAAGAAGCTCCCCATGGGCCCGGTCAGGGGGATCACATCACCGACGGCGGCGCGCTCCTTGAGGTATGTGGTCATGGCACCGTCCGGCGCAGTGCGGATGAGGAAGCGCAGCTCGTCTGCGGAGGGCCCGCTGCTGAACGAGTAGGACCTGGCGGCGTCGGTGCCCGGGACCGCGAAGTTCATGTACTGGCCGGGCAGGAATTTCAGGTCGCTGCGCTTTTCCACGGCCAGGGTGACGGCGGCGGTGTTGTCCGCGAACCAGGTCAGGTCCTTGACGGTGGCTTCGAAGGTGGTGGCTCCCACCTTCGCCATTTCGGATGTGCCCGCAACCTGCAGGACGAGGTCGCTTTCCGGAACCATCTGGCAGGGGAGGCAGAAGCCTTTCTCGGCTTCATCCTCGGTGAGTGCCTCGTCAATGTAGTCGCCGCCGTCGTATTTTCCTGATTCGCAGAAGGCTTTGCAGGTGCCGCAGGCGCCGTCCCGGCAGTCGAAGGGGATGTTGATGCGTGACTTGTACGCCGCGTCGGCCACTGTTTCGTTGGGGTTTGCGGTGACAAAACGGGTGACGCCGTCCTCGAAGCTGAGGGCAATCTGGTAAGTCATAGGGGGCTCGATTCCAGTCGTTAAGAAGGTTAGATGTGGTAGATGTCCACGACGTGGTGGATGTAGTCGTTCTTCAGGACGACCTTCTTCCTGGTGATGACGGGCTGCGTTCCGGAATAGTCGATGGTGTAGAACGACGTTCCGAAGTACGGGTCGATGTTCTGGTAGCGGTAATAGAGCGTGTGCCAGTTGAAGCGGATCTCAACCTGGCTGCCGTGCCACCCGATAATTTCCACGTTGGTGATGTTGTGGCCGGTGCGCGGTTCCGGCAGGCTCGTGGCACTGGAGCGGTCGGTCTTGATGCGGAAGACTCGGTCCTCCAGCCCGCCCCGATTGGGGTAGTAGATCAGCGAAATTTCGCGCTGCGGATCACTTGTCAGCTGGTCGTCGTCGGCCCAGGCGGGCATCCAGAACTCGGCCTCCGGGTGGTAGCAGTCCAGCCAGCGGTCGAATTCGCGGTCATCAAGGAACCGTGCTTCGCGGTACAGGAAGGCCTGGATTTCTTCCAGGCTGGCCGCGCCGGCGGCGGTGCTCACCGCTGACGCTCCCTCGGTGTCTGTTTCGGTGATGATGGTCTGTGTCATGTGCTTCTTCCTGGCTGCGTGAGGACTAGTTGTGTGAGCAGGCGGGTGCGACAGTGCCCGAGGCAGCTGCTTCTGATGCATGTCGCGCCTCTGGATCGGCCAATTCTGCGGAGGATTCCGCCGCGGCCTTGCGCATGGTCTCCACCCAGTAGCCGTGCTGGATGGGGTAGAGACCTTCGTCCTCGGTGCGGGCGCCGCTGGAAATCGGTTTGAGCCCGATCTTGTCCGCGTTGGCGTCGGGGCCGGTGATCTGATGGGTTACACCGCGGCTGAGGTCGTTCCACGGAGCGGCGGTGGCAAGGTAGGTCTTCTGGCAGGAGCGGAACTCCTCCAGATCGTCCGGGGTGGCCATGCCGGAGGCGTTGAAGAAGTCCTCGTACTGGCGGATACGGTTGGCCCGGGCTTCCGCGCTCTCACCCTTGGGCGCGATGCAGTAGATGGTTACCTCGGTTTTGTCGACAGAGATGGGCCGGAAGTGGCGAATCTGGGAGCCGAACTGGTCCATCAGGTAGACGTTCGGGTACAGGCAGAGGTTTCGGGAGATGTTGATCATCCAGTCGGCTTTGTCCTCGCCGTAGGTGGCCACGAGTTCATCGCGGCGGTCGAACAGCGGGCGGTTGCTGGGGTCCAGCCATTCGGTCCAGAGCAGCAGGTGGCCGTGGTCGAACGAGTAGTAGCCGCCTTTCTGTTTGGCCCAGCCGCCAGCGTCCATGTTCTTGGTCTCGTTGGCGGACTCGCCGGTAGTGCGGCGGGCTGTAGTGGCGGCATAGTTCCAGTGCGTGGCGGAGACGTGGTATCCGTCGGCCCCGTTTTCCGCCTGCAGCTTCCAGTTGCCGTCGTAGGTGTAGCTGGAGGCGCCGCGCAGGACTTCCAGGCCATCGGGGGACTGGTCGACGATCATGTCGATGATCTTGGTGGTTTCCCCGAGGTGTTCTTCCAGGGGCTTTACGTCCGGGTTTATGCTTCCGAAAAGAAATCCGCGGTAGCTTTCGAACCTCGCGACCTTCGTGAGGTCGTGTGAACCCTCTTTGTTGAACTGCTCGGGATAGCCGGCGTCGCGGGGGTCCTTGACCTTGAGCAGCTTCCCGGTGTTGTTGAAGGTCCAGCCGTGGAACGGGCAGGTGAACGTGGTGCGGTTGTCGGTCTTCCGCCGGCACAGCATTGCTCCGCGGTGGCTGCAGGCGTTGATCAGCGCGTTCAGGCCGCCCTGCTTGTCCCGGGAGATGATGATGGGCTGGCGGCCGATGTACGTTGTGAAGTAGTCACCGACGTTCGGGATCTGGCTGTCGTGGGCCAGGTACACCCAGTTGCCCTCAAAGATGTGCTTCATCTCGAGTTCAAAGAGCTGCTCGTCCGTGAAGATGCTCCTCTTGGCGCGATACAGGCCGTTCTCGTGATCCTCCACGAGGGCCTGGTCAAGGTGGGCCTGGATGCCCGCCAGCGTCTCTGTCATGTTGGCTCCTATCGATGTCGGGCAACGGTGCCCGGTGCCGGGGCTGCGGCCCGGCGGACCGCTGAACGAGCGGTCGGTCAAACTGAATGCAGCCAACTCTGCCAAGGAGTGGCGCCGCTCACACTAGGTATTTACCTAGGCCTGCCTAGGGCCAGATAAAGACGCTTAGAGTCTGAAAGGTGCCGAATTGGATATTTGTTGAATACCAATTTCCGTGCCACGCTATTGAAGCAACAACCATTGACGTGGCGCAGCCCACACGGAAGGAGCGGTCCGCCATGGAACTGAGGCACCTGCGTTACTTCGTCGTGGTAGCTGAAACCTGCCACTTCGGACAGGCTGCGGAACGGCTGCAAATGGCGCAGCCGCCTCTCTCCCAGCAGATCCGGCAACTGGAGGCCGAGCTCGGAACTGAACTCTTTGCCCGCACCACCAGAAGCGTGAGCCTGACGCCCGCCGGTGAGGCTTTCTTCGCCGACGCGCAGCGTATTCTGGGCAGCGTCGAGGAAGCGGCCCGCAGGGCCCGCCGGTTCGCCGACGGAAAAGCCGGGACGCTTCGCATCGGACTGACGGGGACAGCGTCGTACACACAGCTCCCCGCCCTGGCGCGCCTGGTCAAGGAAGAGCTTCCGGATGTGGTCCTCGACATCCACACCGAGATGCTCACGCCCGCCATCGAACTGGCACTGTTGGCCGGCGAACTCGATGTCGGGGTGCTCCGGCCGCCCGCGCGGGACGCCGAATTGGTGCTGCGGCCGATAGCGCAGGAAAACTTCGTGGTTGCGCTGCCGGACGGGCACCGCCTGGCCGCAGCGGGAAGTCTGAGCATCGGGGAACTCCGGGCGGAAGACTTCATCATGTACCCCGCCGGCTCCCAATCAGTGGTACGTGACGCCGTAATCCGGGCCTGCCAGGCGGCCGACTACTACCCCCGGGTGGCGCACGAGTCCGCCAAGACCTCCACCCAGCTTTCCCTCGTCGCGGCAGGACTCGGCATCGCGGTCCTTCCGGAATCCGTCCGCGGCATTGCGCTCGCGGGCGTCCACTACCGGGAGGTGACTGGCGCGGAGGACGTCGGGCTGGCGCTGGCGTGGCCCCGTACCCGTGAATCACCGCTGGTCGACTCGTTCCTCGCCGCCCTTGAGGACCATTCCATCTTTCTTGACTCGAGCTACTCCGGAGGACTTCCGTGAAAATCACGTCCATCGAGGCGATCCCCTTCGCCATTCCTTATGTGAAGCCCTTAAGGTTCGCCAGCGGCGAGGTCCACACGGCATCCCATGTCCTGGTCCGGGTGCACACCGATGACGGCCTGTCCGGAGTTGCCGAGGCCCCCGCCAGGCCCTTCACCTACGGTGAAACCCAGGAATCCATCGTGGCGGCTGTCGGTACTCTGTTCGCACCCCAGCTCGTAGGGATGTCCATCCTGGACCGCGAGTCCATGCATGCCGTGATGGCCAGGACCGTCGGCAACCCAACCGCGAAGTCGGCCGTGGACATGGCAGTCTGGGACGTTATTGGAAAAACGCTTGGGCAGCCCGTCACGGCATTGCTGGGCGGCTATTCGGGCAGCATGCGCGTCAGCCACATGCTGGGCTTTGCCGAACCGGCCAAAATGGTGGCTGAGGCAGAGCGCATGCGCGACACCTACGGGATCACCACATTCAAAGTGAAGGTCGGACGCCGCCCGTTCACCCTCGACGTCGACGTCTGCCGCGCACTGCGCGAGGAGCTCGGCGGGGACATCGAACTGTACGTCGACGGAAACCGGGGCTGGACGCCGTCGGAATCCCTGCGCGCCCTGAACGCCATGGCGGACCTCGACCTCACGCTCGCCGAGGAGCTGTGCCCCGCGGACGATGTCCTGGGACGCAAATGGCTGGTCAGCCATTGCCCCGTTCCGTTCGTCGCAGACGAGAGCGCGACGAACCCCGGCGAGGTGACGCGGGAACTGCTGAGCGGAGCTGCGAATGCGGTCAGCATCAAGACCGCGCGCACCGGGTTCTCGCATTCCCAGCGGGTGCTGTTCCAGTGCGACGGCCTCGGCGCGGAAGTGGTGATGGGCAATCAGATCGACGGACAGCTCGGCACCCTCTGCACCGTAACCTTCGGCGCCGCCTTCGAATCCACCACCCGGCGGGCGGGGGAGCTGTCCAACTTCCTCGACATGAGCGACGACCTCCTGGCCGAACCCCTTGAGATCGTGGACGGCCGGCTTGCGGCACGGCAGGTGCCGGGAATCGGCATCGAGATCGACCCCGGGAAGCTCGCCAAATACCGGCTTGACCGCACCAGCTGAAATCCAGTCCACATCCTAACCGCGGCGCCGGCACCCAGGCAGGCGCCTGCCACAGAAAGAGAGTCGACGATGACAACCAACCTGACCGCATTTGACGCCAAGGCCGCAGAATCCGGCAACGCTGCCACTGAACGCTTCCGCGAGAGTGGCAAGACCGCGGCGCTCGCTGTGCCCAAGGAGCGTGTGTCGCTGCTGGCCAACGAGGTGCTCGGCGCCGTGTACGAAACGATCCGCAAGCACAAAGTGACCTACGACGAGTTCAACGCGCTTAAATCCTGGCTGATCAATGTCGGCGAAGACGGCGAATGGCCGCTCTTCCTGGATGTTTGGGTGGAGCACGTTGTGGAGGAAGTCTCCACCGAGGACCGCGAAGGCAACAAGGGCACCATTGAAGGCCCTTACTACGTGCCGGGTTCGCCCCGGCTTGAATCTCCGGCCACGCTGCCGATGCGGGAAGAGGAAAGCGGCACGCCGCTGCTGTTCCAGGGGCAGGTCCGCGCGGTTGACGGCAGCCCGCTTCCGGGCGCCCAGGTGGAGATCTGGCACGCCGATGACAATGGTTTCTACTCGCAGTTCGCGCCCGGTCTTCCTGAATGGAACCTCCGCGGCACCGTCATCGCCGATGCCGCCGGCAACTTCGCCCTGAACACCGTGCAGCCGGCTCCGTACCAGATTCCCACTGACGGTGCCTGCGGCAAGCTGATCGCGGCAGCGGGCTGGCACGCCTGGCGCCCGGCCCACCTCCACCTGAAAGTGTCGGCGCCTGGTCATCAGCTCCTGACCGCGCAGCTGTATTTCGAGGGGGACCAGCACCTGTCCGACGACATCGCCTCCGCCGTCAAACCTGAACTCGTCCTGAGCCCGGAGCCCCGGACTGACGGTGCCGGCAATGAGGTCACTTACGACTTTGTCCTCGACGCTGCCCGCTCCTAGCCGTAGCGGCGACCAAACAGTAGCAGCGACGAACTAGAGGAGTAAACCCGTGCTTTTTGCAGTGCGCATGGACGTCAGTGTTCCGCCGGACATGGATCCAGCGGCCAAGGCAGAGTTGCTTGCCGCAGAGAAAGCCTATTCACAGGAGCTGCAGCGCAAGGGGGAGTGGCAGAACATCTGGCGGTGCGTGGGCGAATACGCCAACATCAGCATCTTCGACGTAGCCGGTAACGAACGCCTGCACGAGATCCTGTGGGGGCTGCCGCTGTTCCCCTACATGACAATCGACGTTACGCCCCTGGCGCTGCATCCTTCCGACATCGCCCTTGGCTGACCCCGCCACAGCAAAGGACCCGGCTCAGGTGAGCCGGGTCCTTTGCTTTTTGTGGGGCTGGTTGTTGTGGACAGGCGGGTGGTGTGGGCGGCGGGTGGTTGAAAAGAGGCGAGGAGGAGCAGCAACCATCCTAAAGAGCGCGCGTGGTGTGGTTCCTGCTGGGGAGGTCCAGTGCAGACCAGTCCCGGATCGAATATTCCGGCGGTGTGTGTCCGCGCCCGTCCCGTGCAACGGCAGTGAACGTGGCGGCCACGGAGATGAGGATCAGGACAACGAGGGCTATTCCGAAGATTTCCATAGCTCCATGGTTCTCCTGGGGAGGGAAGGAAAAAAGTGGCAGAAACGCCTATAAAGAACAATTTTCTGCCATACTGGGTACATGCTCAAGTCAGTGGCAGTCATAGCGGTTCCCAACTTTTCAATCTTTGAGTTCAGTACCGCTTTTGAAGTGTTCGGCATCGACCGGTCCGACCGCGGCACCGGGGTTCCCCAGTTCGATTTCAGAGTATGCGCCCCGGTGCCGGGGGACATCCCCCTGCAATCGGGGCTGACCATGAAGATAAGCCTCGGGCTGGACGCGGCAGCCGATGCGGATCTGGTGATCATGGCGCCGTACGGCCGGGAGGATGACGTTCCGGAGGAAGTCCTTGGAGTCCTTCGGGCGGCACACCAGCGGGGCGCCTGGGTCATGTCCATCTGCTCCGGCGCTTTTGCGCTGGCCCGGGCGGGGCTCCTGGACGGGCGCCGCTGCACCACCCACTGGCATTACTCCGGGGAGTTGGCAGCGAAGTACCCCAAGGTTTTGGTCGATGAAAATGTCCTGTACGTCCAGGACGGCCGGATCATTTCCAGCGCCGGAACGGCGGCAGGCATAGACGCCTGCCTGCACCTGGTCCGTGTAGAGCTTGGCGCTGCGGTGGCAGCTGCCATTGCCCGGGACATGGTGGTGCCTCCGCACCGCGACGGCGGCCAGGCACAGTTCATCGACCGGCCCATGCCCGCGTGCGGCTCGCAGCCCATGGAGGACCTGCTGGAGTGGATGGTCCAGAACCTGGACGAGGAGCATTCCGTCCAGGAACTCGCCGCCAGAGTGCACATGTCCCCGAGGACCTTCGCCCGCCGCTTCCGTGCCGAGACGGGCGCCACGCCGGCAGCCTGGCTCAACTCCCAGCGGGTGCTGCGGGCCCAGGAGCTGCTGGAGTCGACTGATCTGAATATCGACGAAGTGGCACGGCAGTCGGGCTTCGGCCACCCGGTGCTGCTGCGCCATCACTTCGCGAAGGTACTGGATACCAGCCCGCAGTCCTACCGCAGGGCTTTCCGCGGCCAGCTCTCTCCCGTCAGCTGACGACCGTTTGAGCCGGCTAACAACCACACGCTGACTCTAGGCGGCGGTACATCGCGCCCAATCGGGAAATGGATCCACAGGCAACGGAACCTCAGGCAGTGACTCTGATGGCAAGGGGTCCTGAGGCACTGGGTTATGTGGCGGTGGCGGGCCAAGGCACTCGCGGTTGTTTAGTTCTTCGGGGCTGTCCGGAAAGTCGTGGTTGTGTGGCGCATCAAGACTGTCTGGCCAGTGGGGTGGTTCCCAGTCGTGTTGTTCGCTGGGGTAGTACCGTCCTGTGGGTGAGAGCCAGCCGGGCGGGCTGTCATGGGTGGCGCCGACCGGTTGCCAGGTTGTGGTGTGTCTGAGGCGGTGGTGCTTGGGGCACGCTTGGCCCAGATTGCTGATGCCGGTGTTTCCGCCTTTGGACCAGGCCAGGATGTGGTCTGCTTCGTTGTCCAGGGACGGGTTGTTGCAGCCGGGGAAGGAGCAGCGTCCGTCGCGGAGCCGCAGCCAGTGGCGCATCGGGGTGCTCAGCCGGTAGCTGTTGCGGCCGATCTCCAGGGGAGCGCCGTCGCGCGGGTCGACCAGGACCCGCAGGAACGAGGTCGCCCCGTCCGCGACGAGCTTTCGTGCCATCGATGCCGGGATCGGGCCGTGCCCGTCCAGGGTGGCCGGTTCCTGGCCGGCACCGGCCAGGGACAGCACCGGGACGGTGACCAGCACCTGCGCCGTAGGCGAGGGGGTCCCGTCGGCCACGCCGGCCAGCAGCCAGCTTTCGGCGACGTCCGCGCGCAGCTGCGTCAACGTCCGGAACTCCTCGGGGCCCTGCAGGGCGCGGGCGGCTGCGGTGGTGCGGTTCCAGATGCCGGCGGCGGTGTCGGCGGGCAGGTAGGCCGAGAACCAGCCATTCCGTCCCGGTCCGGGGCATACTCCACCCGGCGCTCCGCCACGCTTCGGCGGTGCCGGGTTTCGATGCTGACCGGGTGGTGCCGTTCCCGCCAGGTGCGCACCTTGGCGCGGAACCTGCCCG
>JAPSIT010000074.1 GCA_031178585.1 Arthrobacter sp. | reverse complement strand
CCGGGGCACCGGTCTTGATCTGTCCGGCGTTGGTGGCGACGGAGATGTCAGCGATGGTGGTGTCCTCGGTTTCGCCGGAGCGGTGCGAGGTGATGGTGGTGTAGCCGGAGCGCTGTGCCAGGGACACGGCGTCCAGTGTTTCGGTCAGCGAGCCGATCTGGTTGACCTTGACCAGCAGGGAGTTGGCGGTGGCGGCGTCGATGCCCTGCTGCAGGCGCTCGGGGTTGGTGACGAACAGGTCGTCGCCCACAAGCTGGACCTTGTCACCGATGGTGTCGGTGAGGATCTTCCAGCCCTCCCAGTCGTTCTCGTCCAGCGGGTCCTCGATGGACACCAGCGGGTAGTCGGCAACGAGTTCGGCGTAGTAGGCGCTCATCTCGGCGGCGGTCAGGGCCTTGCCTTCGAACTGGTAGGCGCCGTCCTTGAAGAATTCGGAGGAGGCGACGTCCAGTGCCAGGGCGATGTCGGTGCCCGGGGTGTAGCCGGCGTTCTTGATGGCTTCCTGGATCAGGTCCAGGGCGGCGCGGTTGGACGGCAGGTTCGGGGCGAAGCCGCCCTCGTCGCCGAGGCCGGTGGAGAGGCCCTTCTCCTGCAGCACGGACTTGAGGTTGTGGTAGACCTCAACGCCCCAGCGCAGGCCCTCGGAGAAGGTCTCGGCGCCGATGGGGGCGATCATGAATTCCTGGATGTCGACGTCGGAATCCGCGTGCGAGCCGCCGTTGAGGATGTTCATCAGCGGGACGGGCAGGACGTGGGCGTTCGGGCCGCCCAGGTACTTGTACAGCGGCAGGTCAGCGGAGGCTGCGGCGGCGTTGGCAACTGCCAGGGAGACGCCGAGGATGGCGTTGGCGCCCAGCTTGCCCTTGTTGGCGGTGCCGTCCAGGTCGATCATGGCCTGGTCGATGCTGCGCTGGTCAGTGGCGTCAAAGCCGATCAGGGCCGGTGCGATCTGGTCGATGACGGCGTCAACGGCCTTCTGGACACCCTTGCCGAGGTAGCGGCCCTTGTCGCCGTCGCGCAGTTCAACGGCTTCGTGCTCGCCGGTGGAAGCACCGGACGGAACGGCAGCGCGGCCGATCTGGCCGTCGGAGAGGAGAACTTCAACTTCTACGGTGGGGTTGCCACGGGAATCGAGGATCTCGCGGGCGTGGATGGCATCGATAAGCGCCATGGATGTGCTCCTTGTGGGCGATTTACTGGGAATCTAGTGGAAAATCTCGACGTCCTCGTCACGGACTAGCGTAGTCGAGAGTGGTGCACGTTACGGAAACCTATCCAGAACGCGGACGTCATGATCCGGGCGGGACTTGCTCCTGCAAACGCCGGACAGCGCCCCGGAGGGCCCGTTCGGCGTCCAACCCCTTGCTGCGCGCAGCGCTGACGACGGCGAGCAGCAGTTCGCCGAGTTGGGCTTCGGTTTGGGGTTCGGCAAGCTCAACCAGCGGGCCTTCTCCGACCAGCGGGGACAGGCCCGCGCGCTCTGCCCGGTCCACGGTCTTGTGCGCCCGGGCCAGGGCAGGCAGCGCGTCGGGGATGCCCTCAAAGTGGCTGGTCCTTTCCGGCTTTTCAGCTTTCTTGACGGCGTCCCATTTGAGGACGATCTCCTCCACGGTGGCGGGGAAGGTTTCCTGCAGGGAACCGTCCGGCCTGAACACGTGGGGGTTGCGGCGGATCATCTTCTCGGTGATGCCGCGGGCGACGTCGGAAAAGGCAAAGGTGCCGCGCTCTTCGGCGAGCCGGGCATGCAGCACCACCTGGAGCAGCACATCGCCCAGCTCGCCTTTCAGCTCGGCTTCGTCCCGTCCGGTTTCGATGGTCTCAGCCACTTCGTACGCCTCCTCGAGGAGGTACTCAACGAGGGACTCATGGGTCAGGGCACCCATCCAGGGGCAATGCTCGCGCAGCGCGGCGATCACGTCCAGCAGCCTCCCTACCCCCTCAGCGGGTGCCCCGCCTGCGGACGTTTCAGCCAAGGTTCGCGTAGGCGTCGTTGATGTACTCCACCAGGGCTTCCCTTTCCTCGAGCGGGAGGAAGGAAGCCTCGGCGGCGTTAAGCGTGAGCTCCAGCAGGTCATCGAGATCGTAGTCGAACGTCTCCACCAGCAGCTCGAATTCGTCTGTGAGCGTCACGCCGCTCATGAGCCGGTTGTCGGTGTTGATGGTCACGTTGAAGCCCAGCTGGTAGAGCATGTCCAGCGGATGGCTGTCGATGCCGTCGCCGAAGCCGGCAATCGCACCGGTCTGCAGGTTCGAGGACGGGCAGATTTCCAGCGGGATGCCACGGTCACGGACCCAGCTCGCAAGGTTTCCGAGCGTCACCAGACCGATGTTGTCATCATCTTCACTGTAATCAGCGGCGACGTCGCTGTCCTCGAACTCCACCATGATGTCCTCGGCAATCCGGACACCGTGGCCCAGCCGCAGCGCACGTCCGTCGACGAGGGCGGACTGGATGCTCTCGAGGCCGGCGGCTTCGCCGGCGTGCACGGTGGCCGGGAAGTTGTTTTCCGCCAGGTACGTGAACGCATCCTTGAAGCGCGAGGGCAGGAAGCCGTCCTCAGCGCCGGCGATGTCAAAACCGACGGCGCCCCGGTCACGGTGGCGGACGGCGAGCTCGGCGATCTCCTGGCCGCGCTCTGCGTGCCGCATCGCGGTGATCAGCTGTCCTACCTGGATTTCGCGGCCGGTCTCGGCCACGGCGGCAACACCGGCTTCAAGGCCTTCCTGGACTGCTTCGACAACCTCATCGAGCGTGAGGCCTTTCTGGAGATGCTGCTCCGGGGCCCAGCGGACCTCTCCGTAGACCACGCCGTCATCCGCGAGGTCCTCCACGAATTCCTTGGCCACGCGGGACAGGCCTTCTTTGGTCTGCATGACAGCTACGGTGTGGTCGAACGTTTCGAGGTACCGGACCAGGGAGCCGGAGTCGGCGGACTCGCGGAACCATTCGCCGAGGGCGGCAGGGTCGGTGGACGGAAGGGTGTGGCCAACGGCCGCCGCCAGTTCAATGATGGTTGCGGGGCGGAGACCCCCGTCCAGGTGGTCGTGAAGGGATACCTTGGGAAGGCTCTTCAGGTCGAAGTCAAGGGCAGGGGCGGCATCAACGATTGGCTCAGTCACGTACCAACTCTAGGGTTGGACCGCGTGCAACGCCAACGGCCCCCTGCCGGCCGTTTCAGCGCCCCTGCTCGGCTTCGGCAGTCACCGAAACCGGCAGCGCGCGGCCCAGCCGCCCGCCGTCGTGCCCTTCAGCTGAACGTTCAGGCATCCTTGCTGCCTCGGCCCCGTCAGGTTCCGGCCCGTTGGAGCCTGTCTCCGGCTCGCTGGCGCCGGTCTCCTCCGGCACTGGACCAGACCCCGGGAGCACGTCCTCGAGCACGTCATTGCGCCCCAGCCGCTTGTGCCACCACCGCAGCAGGTGGTCGATGACGATTCCCAGGATGATGGCGAAGACCACTGCGATGCCCGCGCCCAGCAGCGGGTTGTGGTGCAGCCAAGGGAAGGAGCTGGCCACGATCCCGATGCCCACGGAATACCCCACCCACGTGATGCAGGCAAAGGCATCCAGCAGGAAAAACCGGCGGTGCGGGAAACCCGTGGTGCCGGCCACATAGTTCACGGCGACACGGCCCCAGGGGATATACCGTGCCGTGAAAATGAGAACGGCGCCGCGCTTCTCCAGCTCGTAGCGTGCCCAGCCGAAGGCCTTCTGGACCTTTGGCCGCCGCATCCACTTCCAGCGGTCAAGGCCGATCTTCCGGCCCAGCAGGTACGCCATGTTGTCGCCGGCAATCGCGCCCGTTAGTGCAGTCAGTCCCAGAATCCAGAGATTTGGCTCGCCGCTGTGCCGGGAGAAGGCTGCCAAGGCGACGATGAGCGTCTCGCTGGGAACGACCATTGCGAAGCCGTCCACGAAGAAGAACAAAAGCAAAATGGGATAAATCCACCATTGACCCGCTGCATGGAGCACGGCCTCATTAATAAACTCCACGCGGGTGTTGCTCCTCGGCAATGAGACAAAAAGTCGGTGACGTTAAACGCTTTTCAGTGTCCCATGCGCGGAGCATAGTCCGCTACGCCCGGCCTGCGAAAATCAGTCTTCCGCGAGTGGCCCGGGGATCCCGCCGCGGAGCTTGCTGATGACAATATCCACGATGATGCCCAGGGTGATCGCGCAGACGATGGCGATGGCAGCTCCCAGCAAGTGGTTTTCCTCGAACCACTGGCCAAAGAAGAGCCCGATGGCAACCGAGTAGCCGGCCCACAGCGTTGCGGACAGCACGGTCAGCGCCACGAAGCGGATGTGGGAATAGTGCGTCGCTCCCGCGGTGAGGTTCACGGCCACCCTGCCAATCGGAACGAACCGCGCGACGAGGATCAGCGATGCAGGGCGCTTCCTGAGCTCGCCCCCGGCCCAGCGGAAAGCGCGCTGCATGCGCGGGCCCCGCATCCAGCGCCAGCGCTGCGTACCCACACCCCGGCCGATCAGGTAGGCGGTGTTGTCCCCGGTGAACGCGCCCAGCGCCGCGATTCCCGCAAGGAGCCACGGGTTGGGGACATCCGCCGTGGCAGCGACGGCGGCCAACCCCACCACCACCGATTCACTGGGGATCGGAGGGAAGAAACCGTCAATGAAACAGCAGGCCAGGACAATGAACAGGACCCACGGCTGCCCCGCCGCGGCAAGGATGAAGTCATTGATGGCCTGCACGGCGTCAGGCGATGCGGTCGATGATGAGCTGCTGCGCCGGACGGGATCCGTCCGGGGCAACCGTGACAGCGTTTTCGAGCGCCTCTTTGGCGCGGGCAAACTTCTCGGGAGTGTCGGTGAGCAGGGTCATCAGCGGCTCCCCCGCGCGCACGGCGGCGCCGGGCTTGGCGTGCAGGCGGACGCCCGCCCCTGCCTGGACCGGATCCTCCTTGCGCGCCCGGCCTGCTCCGAGCCGCCAGGCAGCAACACCCACGGCAAGGGCGTCAAGTCCCACGAGGACGCCATCTGCCGGAGCGTAGATGGTTTCGGATTCCTTCGCCAAGGGCAGTTTTGCCCGCGGATCCCCGCCCTGCGCCTCGATCATCCGGTTCCACACGTCCATCGCGCGGCCATCCTTGAGCGCCGCCCTCGGGTCGGCATCCTCGACACCGGCGCAGGCGAGCATCTCCTCCGCCAGCCTGACCGTCAGTTCGACGACGTCTTCCGGGCCGCCTCCGGCGAGCACCTCGACGGACTCCTCAACTTCGATGGCGTTGCCTGCGGTCAGCCCCAGGGGTGTGTCCATGTTGGTCAGCAGGGCCACCGTGTTCACGCCCGCGTCCTTGCCCAGGGCCACCATGGTCTCGGCCAGCTCGCGTGCACGGGCCTCATCCTTCATGAAAGCACCGCTGCCCACCTTGACGTCCAGCACGAGCGAGCCGGTGCCTTCGGCGATCTTCTTGCTCATGATCGAGGAGGCGATCAGCGGAATGGCCTCTACGGTGCCCGTGACGTCCCGGAGCGCGTAGAGCTTCTTGTCCGCAGGGGCCAGCCCGGCGCCCGCAGCGCAAATCACGGCACCGACGTCCTGGAGCTGCGCCAGAATCTCCTCGTTGCTCAGCGCGGCGCGCCAGCCCGGAATCGATTCCAGCTTGTCCAGCGTTCCGCCCGTGTGCCCAAGGCCGCGGCCGGAAAGCTGCGGCACGGCCACACCGAACACTGCCACCAGCGGCGCCAGCGGGAGTGTGATCTTATCCCCGACGCCCCCGGTGGAATGCTTGTCGCTCGTGGCTTTCACGCCGCCGTCGGGACGCTTGAGGCTGGAGAAGTCCATCCGCTCGCCTGAGGCAATCATGGCGGCTGTCCAGCGTGCGATTTCTGCCCGGTCCATGCCGTTGAGCAGGATGGCCATGTTCAGGGCGGCCATCTGCTCGTCTGCGATCACCCCGCGGGTGTAGGCATCGATGGTCCAGTCGATCTGTTCGGGGGTGAGGACGCCCTTGTCACGCTTGATGCGGATGATGTCGACGGCGTCGAATGCCTGCGTTTCCTTTGCCATGAAATTCACGGGGTTTCCTCCAGGTGTTCGGGGCCAAATGCGTCGGGGAGCACCTGGTCCATGGTCTTGATTCCCTGTGTGGTCATGAGCTCCATCCCGGGAGCCCGGAATTCATACAGTAGCTGGCGGCAGCGCCCGCAGGGCATCAGGACGTTGCCGCCGCCGTCGACGCAATAAAAGGCACGCAGCAGTCCGCCGCCGGTCATGTGCAGGTTGCCCACCAGCGTGCACTCAGCGCACAGCGTCAGACCGTAACTGGCGTTTTCGACGTTGCAGCCGCTGACAATCCGTCCGTCCGAGGTGAGGGCGGCTGCACCCACCGGGAACTTTGAGTACCGCACGTAGGCCTTCTGCATGGCGTCAACGGCGGCGGCCTGCAAGGCCGCCCAGTCGACGTCGGACTGGCCGGGTCCGGCGGGCTGGCGCGGTGGGGAATCGTGCATGCCGTCAGCCCTTGACGTACGGGATGCCGCTGGCGGCCGGCGGGCGCGACCTGCCGACGAGCCCGGCGACGGCCAGGACGGTCACGAGGTACGGCAGCATGGCCATGAACTGGCTCGGCACGGGGGTGCCGATGATGGTCACGATGCTTTGCAGGTTGTCCGCGAAGCCGAACAGCAAGGCGGCAAAGAAGGCACCGATGGGGTTCCAGCGGCCGAAGATCAGGGCAGCCAGGGCGATAAAGCCGCGTCCGCCCGAGATCTCCTTGGTGAAGCTGTCGATCGCCACCAGGGTGAAGAACGAGCCGCCGATCCCTGCGATGGCCCCGCCAAGGGTGACGTTCCAAAAGCGCGTGGCGTTGACCTTGATGCCCATGGTATCGGCGGCCTGGGGATGTTCGCCGACCGCGCGGACCCGCAGGCCCCACTTGGTCTTGAAGAGCCCGACCCACACCACGATCACGGCAATGTACATCAGGTAGCCCACCACGGACTGCTTGAAGAGGATGGGACCCAAGACCGGGATGCTGGACAGCACAGGAATGTCGATGATGGGCAGCCGGCCCGGGGAGTTGAAGGCTGCCTTGTCCGCCTGCATGACGGTGCTGAACAGGAAGCCTGTCACGCCGGAGACCAGCACGTTCAGGACCACTCCCACGATGATCTGGTTGACGAGGTACTTGATGCTGAACAGTGCCAGCACCATGGAGACGACGGCGCCCGCCACCGCGGCGGCCAGCAGCCCGACGAACGGGTTCCCCGTCATCGTGGCCACCATGGCGGCGGTGAAGGCACCGCCCAGCAGCTGACC
>JAPSIT010000073.1 GCA_031178585.1 Arthrobacter sp. | reverse complement strand
CCGTGAGGATGATGGCGCCGTCGGCACCGACGGACTTCGAGTGGGCATCGGACGTGACGGGAGCGCCGGACTGCGTGGTGGACACGGCAGGCGCAGAGATGTTCAGGGTCATCTTTCTCCTAATTGTTGGTTTTCGACAGTGTCAGTTTTCGACGGCTGTCGAGGACTTGTCAGTTACGTTTGCAGGAAGTTTTTGGGCCCGCTGGCACTCTGTGCAAATTCCCTGGTACATGACATCCGCGATCTGGATGGTCATGGGCTTGGAATCCTCGCTCCAGTGCGGGGTCAGGCAGGGAGCGTGGCCGACGGCACAGTCGACGTCCTCCACGCGGCCGCAGCTGATGCAGATCGCGTGATGGTGGTTGTCGCCCACACGGGTCTCGTACAGGGCGGGGGAGTGCGGGGGTTCGAAGCGGCGCAGCATATGCAGGTCTGTCAGGTCGCCGAGCACCACGTACACGGACTGCGCTGTCAGCTCCGGCAGTTCCTCGCGGGCGGCCGCCAGGATGTTCTCCGCGGGGGAGTGCGGGTGGTGTTCGACGGCGGACAGCACCGCCAGCCGCTGCTTGGTCACCCGGCGGCCGTGGGCACGCAGGGCAGCGGCCCATGCTTCGTGGCTTTCCGGGTGATCAGTCATGACTCCATTGAAGCACTTATTTTGACTAGATCACAATAAGGCTCGACTAACTTTCCTGCCCGGCTAGAGTTGCCGCGTGGGAAAACTTCTGGCTGACATCACTCCGCTGCGCGAAAGCCCGGAATTCCGCCGGCTGTGGGTGGGCTCCTCGGTAGCAAGCGTGGGAAGCCAGCTCACCCTCGTGGCCGTCAGCCTCGAGGTTTACCGGATCACCTCGGACAGTCTCTACGTTGGGCTGCTCAGCATCTTCGCGCTCGTACCGCTGGTGGCAGGCGGCCTGCTGGGAGGCGCGATTGCCGACGCCCACGACCGGCGCAGAGTGGCCCTGAACTCGTCCCTGGTGATGTGGGTAGCCGTGGCCGGACTGGCACTCCAGGCCTGGCTGCAGGTGGGCAACGTCTGGCTCCTCTACGCGCTCGTTGCTGTGCAAAGCGGCGCCCAGGCCATCAACCAGCCTGCCCGCAGCGCGATCATCCCCGTGCTGGTTCGCAAGGAACTGCTTCCTGCTGCCAACGCCCTGAGCATGGTGACCTTCGGCCTGGCCATGACGGCGGGGCCTCTGCTGGCCGGCGTGCTGGTGGCCTCGGTGGGCTTTGGGTGGACCTACACCATCGACCTGGTGAGTTTCGCGTTCGCCTTCTGGGCGCTCCTCAGGCTGCCGCCCATGCCCCCCGTCAAGGAAGCAGGGAAGGCGGGGCTGCGGTCCGTCGTCGAAGGCTTCAGATTCCTGGGCACGAGGCCCAACGTGCGCATGACCTTCGTCATCGACCTGGTGGCCATGATCCTGGCCCAGCCCCGGGCGCTCATGCCTGCCGTTGCGGCGCTGATGATCGGCGGCGGTGAAACCACGGTGGGCATCCTGCTGGCGTCCACCGCCGTCGGCGCGTTCCTCGCCGGACTGTTTTCCGGACCGCTGGGCTCTGTGCGGAGGCAGGGCAGTGCAGTGGTCTGGGCGGTCATGGGCTGGGGAGCGTCCATTGGCGGGTTCGGCCTCGTGGTGGTGCTGGCCGGGCGGTCCGGAAGTGAGGGGGCGACCCTGTGGCTGCTGCCCGCTGCGCTGTGCTGCGCCCTGGCAGGGATCGCAGATTCCGTAAGTGCCGTCTTCCGCACCACCATCCTCCAGGCTGCCACCCCGGACCATATGCGCGGGAGGCTTCAAGGGGTATTCATTGTGGTGGTGGCCGGCGGACCGAGGATCGGGGACATGCTGGCCGGCGGCGGCACTAAAATTCTTAGTGAAGGCTGGGTCCTGCTGATCGGCGGCGTCCTGTGCATTGCGGTGGCGTGGGCGGTGGCGCAGCGGCAATCCGGTTTCCTAAAATACGACGCGCGGAACCCTGTTCCGTAGCGTTCTTCCAGGACGATGTGCAGTTTCAAGCTGGGAGGCAAAGTGCATAAACACTACAACGGACTGAAGACAGCGGCGCTCTTTGGCGTGCTGTGGGCCGTACTCCTGGCCCTCGGAGCGCTGATCGGGACGAGCATGCGCAGTTCGGCGCCGATCTGGATCATGGCTCTCATAGGCGTGGGCACCACCGCCTACGGATACTGGAACAGTGACAAGATCGCCCTGCGCTCGATGCAGGCCTACCCGATATCCGAGGCGCAGGCGCCGCAGCTGTACCAGATGGTCCGGGAGCTTTCGGTCCGCGCGAACCAGCCCATGCCCAGAATTTTCGTTTCACCCACCATGGCACCTAACGCCTTTGCGACCGGCCGCAACCCGCAGAACGCGGCCGTCTGCTGCACCGAGGGGATCCTGCAACTGCTCAGTCCGCGCGAATTGCGCGGCGTCCTGGGTCACGAGCTCATGCACGTCTACAATCGCGACATCCTGACGTCGTCGGTGGCTGCCGCCGTGGCCGGGGTGATCACCTCGGTGGGCCAGATGCTGCTCTTCTTCGGCGGCGACCGCCGGAACTCGAACCCGCTGGCCCTCATCGCCATGGCCCTGCTCGCGCCGTTAGCGGCTTCCCTGATCCAGGTGGCCATTTCGCGGACCCGGGAGTACGACGCCGACGAGGACGGTTCGAAGCTGACCGGAGATCCGCTGGCGCTCGCCTCGGCGCTGCGCAAAATACACCAGGGCGTCCAGGTGGCCCCGCTGCCGCAGGACCAGCGGCTGGTCAATACCTCGCACCTGATGATCGCCAACCCGTTCCGCGGCGGGGCGATGACGAAACTGTTCGCAACGCACCCGCCCATGCCGGACCGCATTGCCCGGTTGGAGCGGATGGCGGGCCGGCTGCCCAGCTGAGGGCCGCCGTCGTATTCTCCGCTCTGCGACGCGCGCTGCATCCTGCGACGCGCACAATGACTGGCGCGGGCGGAATGCAGGTAGCGGGGGAAAATTTGCGCGTCGCCTGCTGAGCTGCGCCGCAGGCCACGCCCGCGGACTAGCTGCGGAAGTTGACGAACTGCAGGTCGGCCTCGTCGAAGTTCTTCAGCAGAGCCATGGTTGCCTGAAGGTCGTCCCGGGACTTGGAGGTTACCCGGAGTTCGTCCCCTTGGATCTGGGACTTGACGGACTTGGGCGCTTCGTCGCGGATCAGCTTGTTGATCTTCTTGGCGATGTCTTGCGCGATGCCTTCCTTGATGGAGCATTCCAGGCGGAACTCCTTGCCCGACGCATACGGCTCGCCCTGGTCCAGGGACTTCAGCGAGATGCCGCGCTTGATGAGCTTGGACTGGAAAACATCCAGCACGGCCAGCACCCGGTCCTCCGAGTTGGCCTTCATCAGGATCTTTTCCCCGCTGAAATCGATCTCGGCCCCGACGCCCTTGAAGTCGTAGCGCTGGGCGATCTCCTTCTGGGACTGGTGCAGTGCGTTCGCCACTTCCTGCTTGTCTACTTTGCTTACGACGTCGAATGTGGACTCGCCTGCCATGACTCTCCTTATGCTCGTGCTTGCTTCGCCGGTACGGGGGCGTTGATATCTGCATTCCAGCGTAGTACGGATGGGGGCGTTGTGATGGTGAATCCCCTTTCACAGTTCTTTCACAGCGGAGGCACGGCGGGAACGAAGACTGGCCGCGCAGAGTTGTAGAAATCGAAGAAGCAGGCCCGGGAGGAACGCAATGACCCACAAGGCAGTCCACTACGTCAGCCGATCAACCGCAAGCGCCGCCGGGGCGATCGCCACCGCGGCCTCGTCAATCACAGCTGCCGCAGCTTCATCAGTCACAGCCGCCGCAGTGGCCGCTTCGATCATTCTGAGTCCGGTGGCCGACGCTTCTTCCAGACTGGACGGTGTCCATGCGGACCTCCAGCGTGCCGTGGAACTCAACCAGATCACGGAGGAGCAGGCCCTGCGCTTCGAGGCGAAACTCGCCGGGCGCATCCTCGGGGAAGCCTGATTTTCCGCGGATTCCGGGGTCTTTTCGGCTCGATTCGATTCTTCGGCAGAAGTTCTGTAAAGTTGTCTTGCCCGCGGTTGCTGGAAGCAATGACCCGGGTAACTTCTTTGAAGTTCGGCAGATTACCCGAGCGGCCAAAGGGGGCTGACTGTAAATCAGCTGGCAACGCCTACGGGGGTTCGAATCCCTCATCTGCCACCCGCGGAAACCCCGCCCAACCAGTGGAAACACCGGTTGGGTGGGGTTTTTCATTTCCTTCCATCCCGTCCCTCCATCTCGTCTTTTGTACCTGGATGCGCTACTGACATCGGGTATGCCCGGAGATAACCTTGAGTTATAAGTCCCGAGCGCGGCGGGATTCACTTCGCTGCTGCCGGTGCTTTCAGCCCCAGCGGCATTTCCAAGGGCAGGACCACCGAGGTGAAACGAACCAGAGGCCGCGCTAAGGTCAGCATCCTCGCTGCAGCTGGGCTGGCGGCAGCCCTCGTCGCAGGGTGCACAACGGACGGCGGGCAGGGTGTCTCCCCGGCCAACCCGCCGGACACCTACGACATCACCGTCTGGATCACCGACACTCTTCCGGACAGGGTCGAAAGGATGCAGGCGATCGCCGCCGACTTCACGGCAGCTACCGGCCTGAAAGCGGAATTCATCAGGGTTCCCGAGCACGAGTTCAATCAGACCCTGACCTCTTCGGCAGCAGCCGGCAACCTGCCCGACGTCATCGGTGCGATTTCGCTGGGAAACGTTCGCACCCTCGCTGCCAACAAATACATCAACCCCGAAGCCAATGCAGCCGTAATTAAAAACCTTGGGGAAAAGACCTGGTCGCAGCGTTCCTTGGAGCTGACCCGCGACGGCGGGCGCCAGCTCGCCGTGCCCGCCGCCTCCTGGCAGCAGGTCCTGTACTACCGCAAGGACCTGTTCGCGCAGGCGGGCCTGGCGGCCCCCACAACCTATGGTCGCATCCTGGCAGCCGCGAAGAAGCTGCACACGCCTCAGCTTGCTGGCTTCGTCGCGGCCAACAAGGCGGGCCAGCCCTTCACGCAGCAGTCATTTGAGCACATCGCCCAAGGCAACGGGTGTGAACTGGTCAGTGCGCAAGGCGCCATCACCTTTGACAGCCCCCAGTGCGTCGGCGCTCTCAGTTTCTACAGCGACATGCTCAAGAATTACTCCGTTCCCGGTGGCCAGGACGTCGCCACGGTCCGGAGTGCCTACTTTGCTGGCGGCGCAGCAATGGCAGTCTGGCCGACCTTCATGCTCGACGAGCTGGCAGGACTGCGGAACGACGCCAGGCCCAGCTGCCGCGAATGCAAGCTGGATCCCGGATTCCTGGTCAGGAACACGGGGGTGGTGGCAGGAATCCAGGGCCACGGTGATGCGACACCGGCGCATTTCGGTGAAATCAGTTCCTGGACTGTGACCAGCGATTCGGACACCGATCAGGCGCGGAAATTCGTGGAGCATCTCCTGGGTGACGGCTACACAAACTGGCTGTCCGCTGCTCCGGATGAGCGCATCCCGGTTCGTTCCGGCACAGCCGCCAGGCCCTCAGAATATGCCGACGCCTGGCGGGCCATGCCTATCGGCGTCGGCAAGAGGGAACCACTGGCCAAGTTCTACTCGGCCGACGTTCTCTCCGTCCTGCTCGAAGGCGTCAACGACCTCAGCCACTGGGGCATTCTCCAGGGCCGTGGGGATCTGGCCGGTGCTGCCATGGCAGAACTGCCCATCGCCGAAGCCGTCGGTGAGGTCACTGCCGGCACAGCAGACGCCCGCACAGCTGCCAGCAAAGCCGCCGGCACCCTCCGCTCCATTCTGCGCTCACTGAGGTGATCGGGAATGTGCTCGGGACGGGTCCCTTCCACCGGCCCGGCTCCCCGCCGCATAAGTCCTATCCCCCCAGCAAAAGTCATTAATTAGTCACTTATTCGGCATTGTTCTGTGATGGAACGTTGCATCCCGAAGTTTAAGTGCAACTTTCTTTAGCAGAATTGAAGGTTGCGCCCTACGTTGCCATCGGGACGATCAACCTGCGTAAAAAGGCGCTTCAAAAACTCTTTCCAAACAGGAGAAATAGGATCATGATTTTTTCTAAGCCTGTCCGGGAATTAGCAAGGTCTCAGGTTGAGGAGGCGGAACGCACCCTTCTGGTCGATTGCCCGGTGAGTTTCCCCGGTAAACCTGCTTCCGCGCCCACCGGCGGCATCCTTTGCCCGCTTCCGGCCCCGCGCTTTTTTTGAACAGTGCTGCCTCTGAATTCGGCCTCCAATGAGGTGGGTCGCGGGCAGTTGCTGATAGCAATTAATTCAACGTGAAAGGCAGTACTGATGTTCCAGCCAAAAAGACTATCAGCCCTCGGTTCCGCATTCACTCTGCTGGTCGCGATTTCCACGGTTGCATCGTGCGCAGCGCCAAATGCTGGGCAGACTCCGGCCACAACAACGGCCACCTCAGCGGCCGCGGAAACAGCTTCGCCGACAGAAACGGGCGCTGCATCGCCGACAGGAACGTCTGCCGCGACGCCCAACGCATCTGAGCTGTGCGGACCGGGCTCTGCCATCAACTTCGATGCAGGGGCCTTCCCGGAATCTCCGGCCGTAGACAACAAGTGGTTCTCACTGAAGCCGGGGACCGTTTATACGACCACCGGCAAAGTCGTCAACGCGGAGGGCACCACCGCACGGACTGTCACGCACACCGTGACAGGACTGACCAAAGTCATCGATGGTGTAAAGACTGTGGTGTTGTGGGACCGGGATTATGCCGATGGCTCGCTGGTTGAATCCGAATTGGCTTTCTTCGCGCAGGACAACTCCGGTACTGTCTGGCTCTTCGGGGAGTACCCCGAGGAGTTTGAAAACGACAAGTTCATTGGCGCGCCCAACACATTCATCCACGGCATCGACGAGAGCCAGGCGGGCATAGCCATGCAGGGCGATCCGAAATTGGATACGCCCGCATACGTCCAGGCCCACGCCCCGTCAGTGGACTTCCTGGACTGCGGCGAGGTCTTCAAGCAAAACGAACGGGTTTGTGTACCCACCGGCTGCTACGAGGACGTGCTGGTAATCGATGAGCACAATCCGCTTGAACCAGGCGTGGGCCACCAGCGCAAGTTTTATTCGGCGGGGACCGGACTGGTGAAAGTAACCGCAGAAGGCGGTGCCGACCAGGAAACCCTGGACCTCGTCAAGATAGAGCAGCTCACGGATGCAAAGCTGGCGGAGGTCCACAAGGAAGCGCTCAAATTGGACGAGCACGGCTACACGGTCAGCAAGGAAGTCTATGCCAAGACCCCCAAGGCGGAAGTCACGACGAAGACTGTAGGCGGTAACTGAGGCGCGTGGTCCGAGGCGGCGTAGGACAG
>JAPSIT010000021.1 GCA_031178585.1 Arthrobacter sp. | reverse complement strand
TCCAGCGACTCAACCCACTCGGCAGTCTCTTCCGGATCACGATCAGGCAGCTGGTTAGTCAACCCGCTAAGGATATGGGAGGTATCTTCTCCTGCAGCCACGTCCAACCTCTCTTTGCGCGCATTCATCGGCGCCCTCAGGTCCGGCAGGGTAGCTGCCTGGCATGAACACGACGTGTGCGACATATCGGTTACAACAGCCCGGTCAGGTGCGCCGGGCAGGGTTCTATCTCGTCTGTGACTGAACTATGCGTCCAAGGGTCGCCCTGAAGGCATAGCTGTCACCAGCCACTCTAACTGTGACGGCCAGCCGATGCGTAGCCGCGCCTGACGTCCCCGACGTTTTTGCCCGTCATACTGGTTGTGTGACGCACAATATGCCGCGCTGCGGCGGTCGCAGCTTGAAGCCCACGCCCAAAGGGTGTTGGCTTGGAGTAATCGATATCACTATTCATAGGAGGAACGCGTGAGTGAGGCCGACGCCGCCACTTCGGTAAATGTGGCGGAAAAATTGGGTTTCAAGAGCGGGGATCTGATTCAGGAGTTCGGCTACGACGACGACGTCGACTTCGACTTGCGTGATGACATCGAGGATCTGACCGGTTCAGAACTGCTTGATGAGGATGACCACGACGTCGTGGATGCCGTCATCTTCTGGTGGCGCGAAGGCGACGGCGATCTCGTTGACACCCTTGTCGACTCCCTGACGACCCTCACTGAGGGAGGCGTTGTGTGGGTTCTGACCCCCAAATCCGGACGCGCCGGCTACGTTTCCCCTTCCGACATCCAGGACGCTGCACCCACAGCAGGACTGCACTGCACCACCTCTGCGGGGGTCTCCAAGGACTGGAGCGCCACGCGCCTGGTCACCAGGAAGAACAAGTGACGGCAACTGACACCGTGGACTCCACGGCTGTCTCCGCGGTGCCCCGCGTAGGGCAGCAGGCCGCGGACTTCACCTTGGCGAACCAGTACGGCGAACCGGTCCGGCTGTCTGACTTCCGGGGACGCAACGTCGTCGTCGTGTTTTATCCCTTCGCCTTCTCGGGAATCTGCACCGGCGAGCTGTGCGAAATCCGGGACAACCTTTCAATGTTCGAACACGCCGACGCTGAGGTACTGGCCATCTCGGTCGACAGTAAATACGCCCTGCGCGCCTATGCCGAGCAGGAAGGCTACAACTTCAGCCTCCTCGCGGACTTCTGGCCCCACGGTGCAGTGGCCGGGCAGTACGGGGTTTTCGACAGGAGCAGCGGCATGGCCGGCCGTGGGACCTTCATCATCGACGGCGAAGGCACGATACGGTACGTCGTGGTTAATCCTCGCGGCCAGGCGCGCGACCTTGCCGAATACCGCCGCGTGCTGGCAGGACTGGCACAAGGCTGAACCGTGGACCAGCGGCGGACCGGCACCGGCCTGACAGGCTTTGCCAGCCTGCCGCCCGTGCCGCGCACGGCTCCCGCCCCGGCGGAGCTGAAGGTCTTGGCGGACATCCGGGACGTGCTGTCCGGGCTGCGCCTGGCGCTCCTGACCGGAGCCGGACTCAGCACGGACTCCGGAATACCTGATTACCGAGGGCCTGATTCCCCGCCCCGCTCGCCCATGACCTATCAGGAATTCGTGGGGGACGCGCGGAACCGGCAGCGGTATTGGGCGCGGAACCATATCGGCTGGTCACACCTGCGGCGGGCCGACCCGAATGCCGGGCACGCCGCCGTCGTGGTGCTGGAGCGCCGCGGTCTGCTCACGGGACTCATCACCCAGAACGTTGACCGGCTGCATGAGGATGCCGGGAGCGTCAACGTGGTGGACCTGCACGGGCGCTTCGATCAGGTGATTTGCCTGGACTGCCGCCGCACCTACTCCCGGCAGCTGCTCGCAGGGGTGCTCGAAGAGCTCAACCCGGCGTTCCTTGGGCGGGCAATGGAATCCGGGATGGTGGAAATCGCACCTGATGCCGATGCCACCGTGGATGATTCCGAGCTCATCGGGAGCTTTGTGGTCGCCCAATGCCCGGCCTGCGGTGGTGTGCTGAAGCCGGACTTTGTCTACTTCGGTGAGAACGTCCCCAAGGAGAGGGTGGAACGCGCCTATTCCATGGTGGACGAGGCGGGCGCGCTGCTCGTCGCAGGGTCGTCGCTCAGCGTCATGAGCGGTCTCCGTTTTGTCCGGCACGCCGCCAAGCAGGGCAAGCCGGTGGTGATCATAAATCGGGGCGAAACACGCGGCGACGATCTCGCCACCGTTAAGCTGGCCGCCGGCGTGAGTGAAGCGCTGGCATGGCTCGCCGCCGAACTGCCGTCCGCGTCCCCGCCCTGACCAGGATTGGCAATTACCGGCGCTGTTCGGGTAGAGTCTATGTTCGTTGGTTCGCGTGCTTCGCAGCGGGAACGAGCGATTGGGTCTTTAGCTCAGCTGGTAGAGCGCCACGTTTACACCGTGGATGTCATCGGTTCGATCCCGGTAGGACCCACAGAGAACGAACCCCGTCGTCCAGGCAGCAGGCCAGGGCGGCGGGGTTTTTTGTTTGGCGCCGTTGTTTGCTGGCGCTGTGCACCGCTGAGGCCGGCTTCACTCCGCGCATAGGTGGACTTCAAGTGCATCAATGAGGCCTGCGGCAGTGGGCAACCGGGCGGGGGCATAAGTGTCAGTGCCCGCTCGTAGTCTTCCCGCATGGAACATGTACTGGTGAAGACTGCAGCTGACGGGCAGCCCGCCGCTGTCATCCGCGGCGGGCGCGAATGGATGGTTAGCGCAGAGCCGGTCAGGTGGTTCGAACGCGTCAATTGGTGGGAGGCCGAGCGGCGGATGCCTCTGGGTCGCAGCCGGGTGGATGTGGAGGTCTGGCGCCTTCAGACGAGGCTGGGCCGGAACGCCGAGTCGGCGCTAACTACGATGGAAATTTTGCGGGACGGCCTGGGTGGTGGCTGGCGGCTGCGGGATGCGGTCCCGGACGCCGCGTAGATGTAGAGGCTCGGGAGCGGAGGGGGAGCCGCCTGACTAGTCCGGGGATTGGAAAAGCCCTCCACCGCGACTATTGGGGGATGCCGCGGTGGAAGGCTCGCGTTCGAATATACAGTGAACGTTTGGAAAACATGAAACAAAGGGGCTGCGAAGTGAGACGGATCTCCCTGCCCGGACCGGAGGCGTTTTCCGTTGCTCCTGCAGTACCGCTGCGGGCGCCCCGACACGCCCGGCACCAGCCATTAGGATGAGAAGTGTTCAGCCAAATGAACGCCATACGGAAGGAAGGCCGAGCACTCTGGCTGTCCGTTCAATCCAGCCGCAACCTCCGGCCCCAATTAAGGAGAATCATGGCCGATTCCCGCGCTTCCCGCGCTAACGAAGGACTGGGCAGCACGTCGCCGGCCCCCGCCGTCACCAGGGCTGCCGCCGTGATGGACGCGCTGGCATCCTCGGCTACAGGGCGGCTCACCCTCAGTGACCTTGCCCGGGAGCTGGGCATCCCCAAGTCCTCAACGTCCAACCTGCTGCTCGCCCTGGAGGAGGCCCGGCTCATCAGCAGGCAGGGGGCGGAATACACTTTGGGCCGAAAGCTCGTTGAACTCGGTGCTGCCTACCTCAGCAGGATGGATGAGGTGCAGGAGTTCTACCGCTTCTGCGAGCAGGCTCCAACACTTTCGGGTGAGACGGTCCGGATCGCCATGCTCGATGGCACGAACGTCATCTACCTTGCCCGTTATGAGGGGCACCCGGCCGTCAGGCTGACCTCGAACATCGGTGACAAGATGCCGGTTTCTCTTTGTGCTGTCGGCAAGGTCCTGATCGCCCGGCTGCACGACCATGACATCGATGCCATGTTCCCGGATGATGCCGAACTCCCCGTGCTCACACCGAAGTCGCTGCGCACCGGCGCCGAACTCAAGGCCGAGCTGCAGGACATCCGCCAACAGGGCTATGCCTTTGAGGACGAGGAATCCACTACCGGGGTAGTTTGCCTGGCCGTTTCGGTTCCCACCCACGGCGCACACGGTCCCAGCCTTGGGCTGTCCGTCACGGCCCTTAAGGCCACCTTCTCGGAGGAGCAGGGCGCTCAGATGGTGAAGGAACTGAAGGAGCTGGCCAGATCCCTCGGCAACCCCATGGGCTAGGCCTGAAAGCCGCCCGACAGCGCTTCCGGCACGTAACACTCGGAGTCCGTTGGCTAGTTGTTCAACTTGCTGTACGCTGTTCAGCATAGTGATCGACGCCATAGGCGTGACTGCTATCCCACCAAGGCCAACGGGGGCCTGAGTGTTTTTGAGGGAGTGCTTGTGACAACTCGTACTGATACACCGCTGGCTGATGTGGACGGCGCCGTCGTCGAACCGGAACAGCTGAGAAGGGCAACTCTTGCCAGCTCCGTAGGCTCCGCACTGGAGTACTACGACTTTTACATTTACGGTCTTGCTTCGGCGCTGATCTTTGGACCATTGTTTTTCAAGCCGCTCGGCGAAGAGGGGGCGCTCATAGCCTCGTTCGCCACCTATGGCGTCGGCTTCGCCGCACGCCCATTCGGCGGGATTGTCTTTGGCTATATTGGGGACCGTTTCGGCCGGAAAATGGTGCTGATCCTGACCATCGGCCTGATGGGCACCGCCAGTTTCGCCATTGGCCTGCTGCCGACATTCGAACAGGCAGGAATGCTCGGAGCCGTACTTTTGGTGGTGCTGCGCATCGTCCAGGGCCTGGGTGCGGGAGCTGAGCAGGCCGGCGCAACGACGCTGATCTCCGAAGTTGCTCCGCGCCGCCGTCGTGGCTTCTTTGCTTCCCTTCCCTTCGTGGGAATTCAGCTCGGCACCCTGCTCGGGGCGGGCACCTTCGCACTGATTGCCATGGCTGACAAGGCCGTCCTGGAGGGCTGGCTGTGGCGGGTGCCGTTCCTCGCGAGCGTCGTCCTGATTGCCGTTGCGGTCTTCATCCGTCTCAAGCTCAAGGAAACTCCGGTGTTCCAGGAGCTCGAGAAGCACAAGAACGTGGTGAAGAACCCTGTGGGCCAACTGTGGAAGCACTCCAAAAAGAACGTCCTCGTGGGCATCGGCCTGCGCATGGGTGAAAACGGAAACTCCTCCATCTACTCCGCCCTGCTGGTTGCCTTCCTGGCAGCACCCGCCGGGGTGTTCCCGGGGGACAAGTTCATCGGCCCGGTGGGTCTCCTCATCGCCGCAGGCTTCGCCGCGGTCATGGTTGTCACCTTCGGCGTGCTCTCTGACCGCTTCGGGCGCGTCCCCGTTTACCGGTACGGTGCGCTGTTCCAGGCTGTCATTGCCTTCCCGGCGTTCTACCTCGTTACCCTGGGCAATGTGACCTTGGTCTGGGCGGTCATGGTGGTGGGCATCGCCCTCGGCGTGCAGTCCATGCTTGGCCCGCAGTGCCCCCTGCTGCCTGAACTGTTCGGTTCCCAGTACCGCTTCACGGGCGTCGCCCTGAGCCGTGAGCTTTCGGCGGTGCTTGCCGGCGGTCTCGTGCCGCTGGTCGGTGCTGCACTGCTGGCGGCGACCGGGTACTCCTGGATCGTCCTGGCGGTGTACTCCCTGGTGCTGGCGCTGATCTCCTTCGCCGCCACCTTCTTCACGCCTGAAACCAAGGGCCGCGACCTCCTCCTGATCGAGGACGCCGCCTGACCCCAGCAAGCGCGAACGTACACCTGTGGCCCAGTCCGCCCCGGCGGTTTGGGCCACAAGCGTACGTTCGTGCCGGCTTGAACGGGCACTTAGGGCACCTCCGCCAGAGGTTGGTCGAAAAAAGAGCCGGGCAGCCTTGGGGCTGCCCGGCTCGCCGGTGTCTCCGCTGCAGGGTGTCCTGCGGCAGGCGGTTTTAGTAGAAGTGCACAGTGTCCACGAGGTGGGGGAGTTCGCCGCCATCGAGGAACGTGCGCAGGTTGCTGCAGAAACGTTCGGCGATGAGGCGGTTCTCCGCGGCGCTGAGCGCGGACGTGTGGGGCGAGACCATCACACGCGGGTGGCTCCAGAGCGGGCTGTCCTGCGGCAGCGGCTCGACGGCGAACACGTCCAGGCAGGCGTAGGCCACCTGGCCGTTTTCCAGGGCCTCCAGCAGCGCGTCTTCGTCCACCACGGTGCCGCGGCCCACATTGACGAAGACGGTCCCGGGCTTCATGGCCGCAAAGATGTCCCGGTTGAAGAGCTTTTCCGTGTACGGTGTGCCGGGCAGCGTGTTCACCACAGCGTCCGCGGAAGCCAGCAGTCCGGCGAGGCCGTCGTTGCCGGCCACCTGCTCAATGCCGTCGATGGGTTCCACATTCCGTTTGGTGCCGCTGACTTTCATGCCCAGCGCCCGTGCGATGCGGGCCGTTTCCAGGCCGATCTCACCGAGCCCGGTCACCACAAGGGTTGAGCCGTTGACCAGCCGCGTAGGAGTGCGCAGCTCCGGCCACACCTTGGCGGCCTGGTCCTGTGCGAGCTCTGCTGTGCGCTTGAAGCCGTTGAGGATTCCCAGGGCTGCGAATTCCGCCAGCGGCAGGGCGTGCACGCCTGCGGAGGTGGTCACCCTGAACTTGCCCAAGGTTTCGGCATCCAGTCCGGAGGCCTTGACCGCCCCGCCCGCGCCCGCGGCCATGGCGTGGATCCACTGGAGGCGGGGGTTTTCGCGGGCGACGCGTGCCAGGCCCGCCGGGCTTTCATTGGGGAAGCCGTACAGGACTTCGGCCCTGGCCAGCATCTCCCAGTAGCGCTCTTCCTGTTCGGGCGTGCGCTTGAAGCCGGGGTCGCCCGCGTGGTCGGCCGGGAAGCGCTCCGGCGGCAACAGTTGGGGGTCGTAGAGAACGGTTACGGTTGGGTCTACGGCGCGGATGCGCTCCACCAGCTCTGCTTCGAGCGGGACAGCGATTGCGACGGTGGTAGGAGTCGTCATACTGTTCATCATACTGAATGATGGCTAGGATACTGAACGGTCTAGCAAGAATAAGCTCTGTTTGACACAGTGAAGTGAGGCAACGCTGCACATGAATATACAGAACGCAGGCTTTGTGGGTCTGGGGCTGATGGGCGGGCCCATGGCGGCCAATCTCGTCACAAAAGGCTGGGCCGTCACCGCCTGGAACCGCTCGGCCCCCGCGCTGGAGCGCTTTGAGCAGCTCGGCGGGGCACGGGTGAACGATGTTGCAGCCCTCAGCGGGGAGCCTGTCATCGTATTCATGCTGCCCGACCTCGACGCGATTGAAGAAGCGGCGGCAGGCCTCCTGGCCAGCTGGGCCGCTGCTCCTCCCGTTCCCGGCACCGTGCTGGCCGTCATGAGCAGCGTTTCACCCACCCGTGTCCGGGCGTTCGGGGCCCGGGTGCGGGAAGTCAGTCGCGGGCACGCTTCCGTGGTGGATGCTCCGGTGAGCGGCGGCACCAAGGGCGCCATGGAAGGGACCCTCGCCATTATGGCCGGGGCAGACGATGCAGCAGACTTCATCCGTGTGCGTCCCCTGCTGGACGCGATGGGCACCACAGTCCGGTTGCTTGGCCCGCTGGGCGCCGGATCGCTGGCGAAGGCCTGCAACCAGCTCATTGTGGGAACCACGACGGCGGCGCTCGCCGAGGCGGCCGAACTTGCCGAACGCTCGGGGATCGACGCGGCGGCCCTCTACGAGGTCCTGGCCGGGGGCCTGGCCGGCAGCCGTGTGCTGGACATCGTCGGTCCGCGGCTCCTACAGAAGGATTATGCTCCCACCGGGCCTGCCAAGTTCATGCACAAGGACCTGTGCTTCGTCCTCGAGGCAGCAGAAGCGGCCGGTGCCGCCGTGCCCATGGCGGCCGCCGGCGTCGAACTCTATGCCGAGCTCAAGCAGCAGGGGCTGGGCGATCGGGACCTCGCCGTTGTGCGGCAAACAATATTCAATCTCAGCAGCAGCGCCGCAGCTGATGCGGCCGGAGGGACAACCACAGCATGACATCACTTTTTGACCTGACTGGGCGGACCGCCCTCGTCACTGGCTCCAGCCGGGGGATCGGCAATGCCCTTGCCCGGGCCCTGGCGGACGCCGGCGCCACCGTGGTGCTCAACGGCATCAATGCCGTTCGGCTCAAGGACGCCGAAGCGGCGATGGCCGCCGACTACGCTCCGGGGCGCGTACACAGCTGTGCCTTCGACGTTACCCGCGACACCGAGGCCGCGCGCGGCATTGCGTGGGTCGAGCAGAACGTCGGTCCGCTGGAGATCCTGGTGAACAACGCCGGCATCCAGCACCGTGTGCCGATGCTGGAGCTGGACGTGAAGGACTGGGAGCGGGTGCTCGCGACCGATCTGACCAGCGCGTTCCTCGTGGGCCGGGAGGCGGCCCGGCACATGGTTCCCCGCGGCCGCGGCAAGATCATCAACATCTGCTCGGTACAGACGGATCTCGCCCGGCCCACCATCGCCCCGTATGTCGCCGCCAAAGGCGGGCTGCGGAACCTGACCCGTGCCATGACCGCGGAGTGGGCCGGTTCTGGCCTGCAGATCAACGGCATCGCGCCGGGCTACATCCACACGGAGATGACGCAGAGCCTTGTGGATGATGAGCAGTTCAACTCCTGGATCCTGGGCCGGACGCCGGCTCACCGGTGGGGCACGGTGCAGGACCTGGCCGGGCCGGCGGTGTGGCTGGCGTCCAGCGGTTCGGACTTCGTGAACGGCCAGACGATCTTCATAGACGGCGGAATGACGGTGGTGGTCTGATGACGCCCTTGACAGTCCACACAGAACTCCCAACTACCACGTTGGCCGTGGTCGCCCACGCCGCCGGCGACCTACGGTTGGAGGACGTGCCGCTCGCGCCGCCGGCCCCCGACGAAGCCGTGGTGCAAATAGCCTATGGCGGCATCTGCGGTTCCGACCTGCACTATTGGCTGCACGGGGCCGCAGGGGAGTCGGTCCTCAAGGCGCCGCTGGTGCTCGGTCACGAGATCGTGGGCTCCGTGGTCCAGGCTGCGGCGGACGGCAGCGGGCCTCCTCCCGGAACTCAGGTGGCGGTGCACCCTGCAAGCCCGGCCGCCGGCGCCGCGCGGTATCCGGAAGACAGGCCAAACCTGTCGCCCGGCTGCACCTACCTCGGCAGTGCGGCACGGTTCCCGCACACGGCCGGCGCCTTCAGCCGCTATGTGCACCTTCCCGGGCGCATGCTGAGGTCTCTCCCCGTGGACCTCGACCTCCGGACGGCGGCGCTGATTGAACCGGCCAGCGTCGCCTGGCACGCTGTGTCCCGCGCCGGAGATGTCAGGGGCAAAACCGCGCTGGTGATTGGCTGCGGCCCCATCGGAGCCCTCGCGGTTGCGGTCCTGAAACGGGCCGGCGCAGGGCGGATCGTCGGCGTCGACATGCACGCCAAGCCGCTCGAAATCGCCGCTGCCGTGGGCGCCGATGAGGTCTTGGCCGCCGGTGACGCCGAGGCGATCGCCGCTGTCGAAGCGGACGTTGTCATTGAATCCTCCGGCAACCACCATGGCCTGGCCTCAGCGATTCAGGGAGCGGTGCGTGGCGGCACGGTCGTAATGGTGGGACTGCTGCCCACCGGACCCCAGCCGGTCCTGATTTCGCTGGCCATCACGCGGGAACTCGAGCTCCGGGGCTCCTTCCGGTTCAACGACGAGATCGACGAAGTAATCGAGGCCCTGGCCGACGGCTCCCTGCAGATCGCGCCGGTAATCACCCACGAGTTCCCTGTGCACCGTGCACTCGAGGCCTTCGGCGTGGCGCGGAATGCCGCGGAATCCGGCAAGGTGCTGCTCGACTTCCGGGCAGGCTGAGTCTCCCGGGGCTCCCGGCGCAATGTCGCCGGAAGCTTTGCGGGAGGGGCCCTTGGACGATGCTCCTATGCAGAATGCTGGCGCCGCTGTACCGGCACAAAAACCCGCGGCTGTTCCACCCACACCGGCTCCATTTCCGAGATGGTCCGGCGCATGATCCTGTCCGACGCCTCGCGGGCCTCCGCTGCATTGCCGTCAAAGATGGCTTCCGCCACGTCGAGATGCCACTGCAGGGTGAGGTCCCGGGGGCGGTCGGGCATCAGGCCGTGCACCGTCCGTCCGGTCAGGGTTTCCGCAACCTGCCCCACCAGGTTGGCAAACATCTCGTTGCCGGACCCGCTCAGCAGGAGGGAGTGGAAGTGGATGTCCAGCTCCAGGAAGCGTGGCACGTCACCGGCCTTGCCGGCGTCGCGCATTGCATGGGCCACGTCGAGCAGCTCCTGCCGGAGCCCGGCCGGGGCGTTGACTGCCGCCAGTTCGGCGGCTACTGGTTCGACGGCGGCACGCAGCTCGGCCAGTGAACGCAGCTGGGCACCGCGGCCTTCACCGGCAAGGCGCCAGCGGATCACCAGCGGATCGAACGGATTCCAGCGGTGGGGCGGGAGGACCCTGATCCCCACGCGCTTCGTGGTCTCCACGAGTCCCAGCGACTGCAGCACCCGCACCGCCTCCCGGACCACCGACCGGGAGACCTGAAGTTCATCCTCCAGCTGCTCGGCGAGCATGATATGGCCCGCAGGCAGATTGCCGCTGACAATCCTGGTGCCCAGGTTTTCGACGGCGCGGTGGTGGAGGCTGGTCGACATATGGAAAGCATAGTGGGGCTCGGCGGCTGTCCCTGTCCACCAACCGTGCCCGGCAGGCCCCCACCGGTGGAGGGCCTCGTCTTAGACTCTTTTGTGACGGCATGGCCTTCCACGAAGTGGACCCCCGCTTTTCCCGGTGGCCACGAATATATATGCTTTATTCAGAGTCACCTCCCCAACGCGTGTTCCGCCGGGCGTGCGGGACTCCCACTGCACTTGTTGCACAACAATGAATTGGAGTATTGATGTCTGCTCACATCGGTGTCACCGGCCTTGCGGTCATGGGTGCCAACCTTGCTCGCAACCTGGCCCGTAACGGCTTCACCGTTGCACTGCACAACCGTTCGGTCGAAAAGACCGACACGCTGCTGGAAAAGTACGGCTCCGAGGGCGACTTCGTCCGCACCGAGTCCCTTGAGGAACTGGTGAACTCCCTCGAGAAGCCGCGTCGCGTCCTCATCATGGTCAAGGCCGGCAAGCCGGTTGACTCCGTGATCGAGCAGCTTGAACCCCTGCTGGAGGCAGGGGACATCATCATCGACGCCGGCAACTCCCACTACGAGGACACCCGCCGCCGCGAAGCCGCCCTGGCCAAGAAGGACCTGCACTTCGTGGGCATCGGTGTTTCCGGTGGTGAAGAAGGCGCCCTGAACGGCCCCTCCATCATGCCCGGCGGCTCCAAGGAGTCCTACGACGCCCTCGGCCCGCTGCTGGAAAAGATCGCCGCGAACGTCGACGGCCAGCCCTGCTGCGCCTGGATCGGCACCGACGGCGCCGGCCACTTCGTCAAGATGGTCCACAACGGCATCGAATACGCGGACATGCAGGTCATCGGTGAAGCTTTCGACCTGCTCCGCTCCGGTGCAGGTATTGAACCGGCCGAGCAGTCCAAGATCTTCGCGGAGTGGAACAAGGGCGAGCTTGCCTCCTTCCTGATCGAAATCTCCGCCGAGGTTCTCGGCCACGTGGACGGCCGGACGGGCAAGCCCTTCGTGGATGTCGTCGTCGACGCCGCAGGTCAGAAGGGCACGGGCCGCTGGACGGTCATCTCCGCTCTTGAGCTGGGAGCCCCGACGTCGGGCATCGCCGAATCGGTCTTTGCCCGCGCCCTGTCCTCGCAGGCCGACCAGCGCAAACTGGGCCAGGAGCTCCTCGCCGGTGAAGAAGCCAACGCCGACATCCCCGAGACGTTTGTCGAGGACGTCCGCCAGGCGCTCTACGCCTCCAAGCTTGTCTCCTACGCCCAGGGCCTGGACATGCTGACCTCGGCCGCCACGGAATACGGTTGGGACCTGAAGCTCGACGAGATCGCGTCGCTGTGGCGTGGCGGCTGCATCATCCGTGCAGAGCTGCTGAAGGAAATCACCAAGGCCTACGCTGCCGAGGACAAGCCGGCCAACCTGCTGTTCGCACCGGCCTTCACCAAGGCCATCGCCGAGGTCCTGCCGGCATGGCGCCGCGTGGTGTCCACCGCTGTCCAGCTGGGCATCCCGGTGCCGGTGTTCTCCTCCTCACTGGCCTACTACGACGGCCTGCGCCGCAAGCGACTGCCGGCCGCCCTCATCCAGGGCCAGCGCGACCTCTTCGGTGCGCACACCTACGGCCGGACCGACGCCGAGGGAACCTTCCACACGCTGTGGGGCGAGGACAAGTCCGAAATCGAGGCTGTGGACACCCACTAGCCGCACCCGGGTCCGACACGAAAAACGGCCCGTCTTCCCGCAAAGTTCGGGGAAGACGGGCCGTTCCGTGTTTAAGCCAGTGTCTAGGCCGGGGTCGGTCCTCAGCCGTTAAAGTCGATCCTCAGCTGTTAAAACGGTACGGCGCAGGGTTTTCCTGCGCCGTACGGCAGATGGTCAGATCCGGTATTCGATGTAGTACTCGGCGGGATCCACGGCCGGAGTGGTTTCCCGCTGGGCGTCGCGGTGGCGCCAGGTTGCCGGGACGCCGGTAACGATGGATTCCGGCGGCGCATCCTTGACGACCACGGCGTTGGCCCCCACTGCGCTGTCCCGACCGATAGTGATCGGGCCGAGGATCTTGGCGCCGGCGCCAATGGTGACGCGGTCGCCAATGGTGGGGTGCCGCTTGACCTTCGCCAAGGACCGGCCGCCGAGCGTGACGCCGTGGTAGATCATCACGTCCTCGCCTATTTCGGCCGTCTCTCCGATGACCACGCCCATGCCGTGGTCAATGAAGAAACGCCGGCCGATGGTCGCGCCCGGGTGGATCTCAATGCCGGTCAGGAACCGGGCCAGCTGTGAAATCAGGCGTGCAGGAAAACGCAGGGACGGGTTTTGCCAGAGCCTGTGCGTCAGCCGGTGTGCCCAGATGGCGTGAAGCCCAGAATAGGCGAAAAAGTTCTCAAAAGAACCTCGAGCCGCCGGGTCGTGGGACCGGGCGGCATCGAGGTCTTCCTTAAGTCTTGCGAAGAAGGCCACAAAGATCTTTCTACAGGAAACGGGGCCGGGCAGCCTAAGGTCTAGCCCCGGATGTCGTCATAGAGGACGGTGGAGATGTAACGCTCACCGAAGTCACAGACGACTGCCACGATCAGTTTCCCTGCGTTCTCCGGGCGCTTTGCCAGTTCCAGTGCACCCCAGACGATGGCTCCGGAGGAGATGCCGCCGAGGATGCCTTCCTTGACGCCCAGCTCCCGGGCCACAGCAACGGAGTCTTCCAGCGTGGCGTCCAGGACTTCGTCGTAGACGTTGGTGTCCAGCAGCTCCGGAATGAAGTTGGCGCCGAGTCCCTGGATCTTGTGCGGGCCGGGTGCGCCGCCGTTAAGGATGGCGGAGTCCTTGGGCTCAACCGCAACGATCTGCACGTCCGGCTTGCGCTCCTTCAGGACCTGGCCGACGCCCGTGATGGTGCCGCCGGTGCCGATGCCGGAGACGAAGATGTCCACCTTGCCCTCGGTGTCCTCCCACACTTCCTCGGCCGTGGTCTTGCGGTGGATCTCCGGGTTGGCCTCGTTGGCGAACTGCTGTGCCCAGATGGAGTTCTCGGTGCTGGCCACGATCTCCTTGGCCTTCTCCACTGCCCCGCGCATGCCCTCGGAACCCGGGGTCAGCACGATCTCCGCGCCGAAGGCGCGCAGCATGACGCGGCGTTCGGTGGACATGGTTTCCGGCATGGTCAGGATCACCTTGTAGCCGCGCGCAGCACCCACCATGGCCAGTGCGATGCCGGTGTTGCCGGAGGTGCCTTCGACGATGGTTCCGCCGGGCTTGAGGGCGCCTGACTTTTCCGCTGCGTCGATGATGGCGACGCCGATGCGGTCCTTGACGCTGTTGGCCGGGTTGTAGAACTCGAGCTTGACGGCAACCTGGGCCTCCAGGCCCTCGGTCAGGCGGTTGAGCCTGACGAGCGGGGTGCCGCCTACCAGCTGCGTTACATCGTCGTAGATCCGTGCCATGTACTTACGCCTATCTCTCAGGAGGGAATACTTTGGTCAGCCTAACGAGGGCGTCAGCACGTAGCTAAGCATTAAGCCATGCAGAGTAATATTTCCGGGCCTTTGCCAGTTTCGGGTTGATGATCACCTGGCAGTAGCCCTGCTCGGGGAACTTTGCGTAGTAGTTCTGGTGAATTTGTTCGGCGGGGTAAAACACGGGAAGCCGGCTGACTTCTGTGACTATGGGATGCGGCCAGAGCGCCTGGTTCCGTTCGATCGCTTCCTCGAAGAGAATCTTCTCCTCCGTGGTCTCGTAGAACATGGACGAACGGTACTGCGTTCCGACGTCGTACCCCTGGCGGTTGAGCGTGGTGGGATCGTGCAGGGCGAAGAACATGTCCAGGATGACCTCGGGCGGAATGATGTCTTCGTCGAAGCTCACGGCGACGACTTCAGCGTGGCCGGTGGTTCCCGAGCAGACAGAGTAGTAGTCCGGGTGGCGTTCGTGGCCGCCGGTGTAGCCCGAAACGACGGAGGTTACGCCCCTGGTTTTCTGATAGACGGCGTCCAGGCACCAGAAGCAGCCTCCGCCAAGCACAAAAGTTTTCATGTCCTCTTCAATGGTTGAGGTGCGCAGATGATTCCCCGGCTACGTTACGTCCCGGATACCGAAGGGGGCCAGTGGCGCCGATAGGGTAAAAATATGAGTATGGAACCTGTGAACAGCGGCGTTGCAGAAGAGCCAGCGGAGTCCGACGACCTTCCCGAGGCCGAGGAGGCGCCGACGCTCGGGCAACTCATGCTCGCCGTTGAAGAGCTCTGGCCGGAGTCCCTGGCGGAGGAGTGGGACGAGGTCGGCCTTGTTGCCGGCCACCCGTCGGCGCCGGTCAGCCGGGTCATGTTTGCCGTTGATCCTACGCTTGAGGTCATCGACGAGGCGATCGAGTGGGGCGCGGGCCTGCTCATCACGCATCACCCGCTGCTGCTCAGAGGCGTGACCTCTGTCGCGGCCAACACCCCGAAGGGCAAGGCGGTCCACCGACTCATCGAATCACGTACCGCCCTCCTGACAGTGCACACTAACGGTGATTCCGCCGTCGGAGGCGTTTCTGACGTCCTGGCCGACGCGCTGGGGCTCCAAGACGTCACTCCTCTGACTCCTGCCGCCAACGGACTGCCCGAGGAAGGCATCGGCCGGGTTGGTGACCTTGCCGAGGCGATGACCCTGGGTGACTTCGCAGCCCGCGTGTACGGGATCCTGCCCTCCGTCGCCGGCGGAGTGCGGGTATCCGGGGACAGGGACGGGCTGGTCCGCCGGATTGCCGTCTGCGGAGGCGCCGGTGATTCCCTGTTCGATGAAGTGCGGGCCAGCAACGCCGATCTGTATGTCACCGCCGACCTGCGGCACCATCCGGCGTCCGAGGCGCGCGAGGCTGCCGTCAACGGCCGTCCCTACCTCATCGATGTGTCCCACTTTGCGAGTGAATGGCTGTGGCTTCCGGCTGCTGCGGACGCGCTGGGCAATGTCCTCACCGACCAGGGGCTGGATGTCGAGATCCGCGTCAGCAGCACCAACAGCGATCCGTGGGACTTCATTCTCACTCCCGGCGGGGACTAGAGTTCATAAAGCCCCTGCAGGGGTGCCCGGCGCAGGCCGGATGGATCAAGCGGAGGTAATCGTGGCCAAGGCAGCACCGGCGGAACAGTTGAAGTTGCTCGAACTCCAGGGGCTGGACGCCAAGCTCAAGTCCCTCGCCAACCGCCGCCGCAGCCTGGAAGCAGATCCGCGGATCACCGATCTGGAAGCCGCCCTTAGTGTCGCAAACGGAGAATTGGGGGCCGCCAAGCTCGCCGTCCACGACGCCGAGGCGGAGCTGAAGCGCGCCGAGGCGGACGTCGAGCAGGTGGCAGGGCGCATTGAGCGCGACGAAGCCAGGCTGAACAGCGGCACCGGCCTGTCCAAGGACCTGGTGGCGCTGCAGAAAGACATTGCATCCCTCAATAAGCGGCGGTCCGACCTCGAGGACGTTGAGCTCGAAGTGCTGGAGCGGCTGGACACGCTGCGCGAGCGCCAGGCGGCACAGCAAAAAATCGTCGATGACATCCAGGGTTCCTTCGCGGTGATCCGCGCCGAACTGGACGAGCAACTGGCAGAGATCACCGCTGAAGAGACCGTCGTCCGCGGCCGCAGGGCGGAGTTCGCAGCGGCGCTGGATGACAGTCTGGTGGCGGTCTACGAAAAGACCCTCGCCCGCCGCGGAGTGGGTGCTGCCAGGCTTTTCCACGGGACCTCCGAGGGCTCAGGCATGCAGCTGAGCCCCGGCGACCTGGCAGAAATCAAGGCTGCCGCCGAGGACGACATCGTCTTCTGCCCCGACTCCGGCTGCATCCTGGTGCGCTCCGCAGAGTGGGTCTGACGGAGTGAGTCTGACCCGCCCGCTTTAGCCGGGCAGGATGATGTTCAGGGCGTGGGCCTTGCGCGCCGTGCCGGGAACAAGCTCGGCGTTCCACTTCTCGCCGGCGGCCTTGTGCAGCTGCGCGGGGGTTTCCGGTGCCTTTCCGCGCCGGGTCAGCAGATGCCGCGCGAGCTCGCCCCGGGTGTGCTTCGCGAAGTGGCTGACCACCTTGCGCACTCCGTTCACCTCGGTGAAAACGTTTACGGTCACCGTCGACGCCGGCGGGGGAGTCCACGCCGCGGCATAGGTGCTGGAGCGGCAGTCCACCAGAAGCTGCCCGGCCGCCGCGGCGGCGAGGGCGTCCGTCAGCTGCGGCTTCCAAAAGGAGGCAAGGCGTCCGACGTCGGGCAATGACGCGGACATCGACAGCCGGTATGCCGGCACGGAGTCCGCGAAACGGATGGCGCCCCAGAGGGCGGAAATCACCAGGACCGATTCATCGGCCTTACGGCGCTGGGGCGCGGTCATGGACTTATAGCCGAGGGCGTCGTACAGCACGCCGGAATACACCTGATGCGCCGGCGCCGCCGGTTCCGCGTGCAGCCGGGTGTTGCGTTCGACGTCGGACTGCAGTGACGCTCCCACGCCCAGCAGTGCAAGGGCGTCCTCGTGCGCGCTCACCGTTCCGAGTGCGTCGAGGATTTTGGCGCGGCAGGGGTTCAGGTCCGGGAAGCTCAGGGAGGTCCAGTCCATGGCGTCGCCACGGGTCGCAGGAGTCTTGCCTTCAGACGGGGGAAGCAGGATCAGCACCGTACGATCTTACCGGTGCCCTGCGTGCCGGACCTGATTCAGGAGTCAGCCCAGGTTGCGGCCCAGGAAGGACAATACGTCAGGCAGGACGGAGCGCCAGTAGGCGGAGTCGTGCCCGCCGGGCTGGAATCCACCTTCCACCCGGCCCGGGAGTTCGCTGACGTAGTCCCGGACCGTTGCGGCAAGCCCGTCGTCCGTGCCGCAGTCGATGCGTTTGGGAATGGCCGCCAGCCGGGGGCGGAGTGCGAAGACGTCGTTCGCAGCGAAATCCGCGGGGCTGTCGAAGGCGCTTTCCATCCGCGCGTCGTAGCTGGCCCAGACGGCAGGGCTCATGGCGGCGACGGCCCGGATGCCGGGGAGCCGGGCCTGCGAGGCCAACAGCAGGGCGCCGAAGCCGCCCATGGACAGGCCGAATATCCCGATCCGGCCCAGATCGAAGCCCTCGCCGCCGAGGAAAGGAATGAATTCCCGCACCAGCATCGACTGCGTGTCGCTGCCGTCCCTGCGCGCGTGCCACCACGTGTCGCCGCCGTCCACGGCCGCAATCGCGAAGGGGGCTCCGCCTCGGTCCATGTGCCCCTGCAGCACGTCGTGAGCGGTCAAGCCATCGAGCAGGAACCCGTGGCTGCTGCCGAGGCCGTGCAGGAAGACTGCCAGGGGCACGAGCGGCAGCTGCGCACCGTCCTGCTGACGGGGTGCTGCCAGGGACCAGCGTGTGGTGACACCCGGCCGGTAGGCGGAATCGAACTTTCCGGTTCGGACCACCACCCTGGGCGGGCCGCCCGGTCCGGGAACCGCTGTCGGACGCGTATACCCGGGCAGGGGAGCGGGAGCAGGAAACGGAGGGAACGGCGTACATGCCGCGGCCGCGGACATGCCGGCAGCGCCTCCCGCCAGCTGAAGCAGACGGCGCCGGGTCAATGCGGACTCGTCCATTCCCTGATGATAGGCCCGGGCCCCGATGATGGGCCCGGGCACGGGGCGGGCCGGCGCTGCCCGTAGAATGAACAGAGGATGGGTTGACCAGGCGGCCGCGCGTCACGCAAGTGGCTCGAGGAACGTCCGGGCTCCGCAGAGCAGGGTGGTGGGTAACGCCCACTCGGGGTAACCCGCAGGCCAGTGCCACAGAAAACAGACCGCCCGCCTCGCGCCGATTTGAAAGCGGCACGATGCAGGTAAGGGTGAAACGGTGGTGTAAGAGACCACCAGCTTCCCGGGTGACCGGGAAGGCTAGGTAAACCCCACCCGGAGCAAGGCCAGACAGGGTACGTTTGAGGGCTGCTCGCCCGAGTGCCCGGGTAGGCCGCTGGAGGGCGCCGGCAACGGCGTTCGTAGATGGATGGCCGCTACTCCCGCCCCGGCAACGGTGCGGGAACACAGAACCCGGCGTATCGGTCAACCCATCCTCTCAGCCCGCAGGGGTGCAGGTGTGAGTGATTTCACGGCACCCGCGGCCATTCGGACGCGCTGCGCGCCCTAGAATAGACCTTGAACGTAGAAGTTCTTCCGCCGGGATTTGCGTTCGCATCCGGCGGTTTTTCTTTGCACGTCAATCAGGCACCCGGGGAGAACCGAAACCCTGCCGGTGCCAGTGCCCCTGGAGAACTTCGGGTGGCCGACTTCCGGTTACAAGGACGTAACCGGCTGAACCAAGGAAGGTAGTTCTGTGAGCCAGACGTCAGATTCTTGTCTTGATACGTGGATGGGCCGCGAGGCACTCGCCGAGGCCATGATCCCCGTGATCGGCCGGCTGTACCGGGAAAACAACGTGGTCACCTCGATCCACGGCCGCAGCCTGATCAACAAGTCCACCATGAACATCCTCAAGGCGCACCGCTTCGCGCGTCGGATGAGCAAGGATGAGCTGCTCCTGGAGGAGACGGCCCCGCTGCTGAACACTCTGGCCACCTTGGACCTGGGTGCCGCCGCGATCGACATCGCGCGTCTGAACCAGAAGTACAAGTCCGACGGCGGCGACCTCACTCTCGAGGAGTTCCTCCGCGCCGAACTGGCTGAGATTGTCGGCAAGCGCGGGGCAGACGACCGCACCAGCACCGACGTCGTGCTGTACGGTTTTGGCCGCATCGGCCGCCTGCTCGCGCGCCTTCTCATCGAAAAGGCCGGTGGCGGCCACGGCCTGCGGCTGCGCGCCATCGTGGTCCGGCGCGGCTCCGACAACGACCTCGCCAAGCGCGCCAGCCTGCTGCGCCGCGACTCCGTCCACGGCTCCTTCGAGGGAACCATCCGGGTGGACACCGAGGCCAACACCATCACGGCCAACGGTGTCCGGATCCAGGTCATCTACTCGGACAACCCCGCCACCATCGACTACACCGCCTACGGCATCAACAATGCCCTCGTGGTCGACAACACCGGCCGCTGGCGCGACGCCGAAGGCCTTGGCCAGCACCTGCTGAGCAAGGGCGTGGCCAAAGTCCTCCTGACGGCGCCGGGCAAGGGTGAACTGAAGAACATCGTGCACGGCATCAACCACCGAGACATCACCGATTCGGACAAGATCGTGACGGCCGCCTCCTGCACCACGAACGCGATCACTCCGGTGCTGAAGGCCCTCAACGACAAGTACGGTGTGATCCACGGCCACGTGGAGACCGTTCACTCGTTCACGAACGACCAGAACCTGATCGACAACTTCCACAAGGGCGACCGCCGCGGACGTTCCGCCGCCCTGAACATGGTGATCACCGAAACCGGTGCCGCCAAGGCCGTGGCCAAGGCCCTGCCGGAACTCCAAGGCAAGCTCACCGGCAGCTCTATCCGGGTGCCCACCCCGGATGTTTCCCTGGCTGTCCTGAACCTGAACCTGGAACGCGGCACCACCAAGGACGAGGTCAACGACTTCCTGCGCGAGATGTCGCTGCACTCGGACCTGCGCAAGCAGATCGACTACATCGATTCCCCTGAAGTGGTCTCCACCGACTTCGTGGGCTCGCGCCGTGCCGGTATTGTTGACGGCCTTGCCACCATTGCCAACGACAAGAACCTGGTTGTTTACGTCTGGTACGACAACGAGTTCGGCTACAGCTGCCAGGTAGTCCGCGTCATGGAGGAAATAGCTGGGGTCAACCCGCCGACGTTCCCGGCCAAGGACTCCGTGAAGGACGCCGCTCCGGTACTGGCTGCCGCAGCCTCCGTCTAACACCGGCGCTTCCGCCGGTCCACCACGTGGGCAGCGGAAACATGGCTCCCTAAATTCCCGGCTGGTTCTCTGGAATCAGCCGGGAAAGGGGGCCAAACTTGTCCCATGGAACACGACCGGACACTCCAGCACGAGACAACACTGGAACACGCCCTCGACGTGGCGCGGGCCAACCAAAAAGAGGCGCAGCGCCTGCTCGACGAGGCAAAAACAGCACATGCCGCCGGCGAGATCGGTCAAGAACGGGTCTCCCAGCTGGAGCGCCTTCTCGAACTGGCCAATGAAGATCTGCGGCGCGTCATGAGGGAGCAATAGCGCACTGCTCCTGCACGGGCACCTGTCCTCAACATTGTGGGTATCGTCCCGGACGTCGGAGGCCTGGCCTAGTCTGTGAGGGTGCGCCCACGCCATGTCCCTGAGAGCAGACCCGGATGACCGTCAGCTGGAGCGCCTACAGGCGGGCGCGCAGACGCTCGCGCCAGGCCTGGGCCCTGCTGGCCATTGCCGGCGTCTTTCTTGTTACCGGGATCACCTGGTTCTTCACGGCCGGCCAGTTCCTCGCCGTCGAACCGCAGACATCGGGTCCCAACGCGGTGCCCGTCTTCAACCCCGACTGGATGAAACCTGTGGTGCCGCCCAGGCCGGTGCCCTCCGGGAGTGCCGCCGCGGTGCTGGAGTCCCTGCCCGTCAAGGGGCGGGCGCCCAAAAGCGACTACGACAGGTCAGCCTTCGGCCAGGCCTGGTTTGACGCTGACCGCAACGGGTGTGACACCCGCAATGACATTCTGCGCCGTGATCTCAAGGATGTCGTTTTCTCCAAAGGCTCACGGTGCAAAGTGGCGTCGGGGACATTCCACGAACCCTACACCGGCGCGCGCCTCACGTTCACGCGCGGCGCCGACTCCAGCAAGGCGGTCCAGGTTGACCACGTGGTCGCGCTGGGGGACGCGTGGCAGAAGGGCGCACGGCAGCTCACCCTTCAGGAACGCCAAAGCCTGGCCAACGATCCGCTCAACCTCATCGCCGCCGACGGGCCGGCAAACCAGGAAAAGAGCGCTTCGGACGCGGCCAGCTGGCTGCCCGGCAACAAAACGCTCCGCTGCCACTACGTCGCCCGGCAGATCTCAGTCAAAGCCGCATACAGGCTCTGGGTGACGCAGGCTGAAAAGGATGCCATGGACCGTGTCCTTGACTCGTGCCCGGACCAGCAGACCATCACCGCCCGGTAGGGCAATACACCGCCAGTGCAGCTTCTCAGAGCCCCGCGAGCCAGGCCGGGCATCAGTGCCCGAAAGGGTCCGGATCTACGCCCGGCATCCAGCTCAGACCGGGAACACCCCAGCCGCTTTTCTTGGCCTGCTTCATGGCCTTGCGTGCATAGCGGTCAATGAGACGGTTCACATACAGTTTCCCGTCGAGGTGGTCGTATTCGTGCTGCATTACCCGCGCAAACCATCCGGTGGACTCGAACTCCACCGGTTGCCCGTACCCGTCGTACCCCTTGACACGCGCCCATTCGGCCCGCTTCAGGGGGTACTGGCCGCCGGGGAAGGAGAGGCAGCCCTCAACTTCCTCGTCCGGATCCGGCAGGGCGCCGGAAACCTTGGACAGGGTGAGGACGGGGTTGACCAGCACGCCGCTTGGCGGGGCGCCGTCCTCATTGTCGTATTTGTAGACGAAGATCCGCTTGCCCACGCCAATTTGAGGCGCTGCCAGGCCGACGCCGTTCGCCTTGTCGTTGGTTTCGAACATGTCGGCGATCAGCTGGCGGAGCTCGTCGTCGAAGACTTCGACTTCGGCAGCCCGGCGGTGCAGAACTGGCTCACCCCAGATGGTGATCGGCAGAACAGTCATGGCGCGGGGTTCCTTTGGTACTTCGCCGGACGCGGACCGGCGCGGTGTGGAAACAAACAAAGGCTGCACCGGATGTCCGGTGCAGCCTTTGTGATGGGACGGCATCAAGTGCCATCCTTCGTGAGGGTGAGCGACGGGGGTTGAACCCGCGACCTCCTGGACCACAACCAGGCGCTCTGCCAACTGAGCTACGCCCACCATGTGCCTGACAGCCCCTGCGGTTTTCACCGCCCGGCTGGAAAGGCAACGTCAAATAGTTTACCTGCTGTTTGGGGGTGCTTTTGCCACTTTTGACCGTTTTGGCAAAAATTCCTGCAAACGTGGCGCAGATTACGTTTCAGACACCCTAAGAAGCGGGTCCGGATTCAGCCGGAAGCGCTTCGCCGGAAGCCCCGTGCTTTCCTGCGACGCCCTGAGTCAGCTTGTCAATGACCGCGGGCTGGTCGGCGACCCGCCGGGAAATCTCCTGGGCGGTGGCACTGTCAGGACCCGGAGCGGGAACAAAGACCGCCTCCCGGTAGTAGCGGAGCTCATCGATGGAGTCTTTGATGTCGCCCAATGCGCGGTGCCCGCCCAGTTTGGCCGGGGCCTGGAAGTAGGCGCGGGCGAACCAGCGCCGGGCCAGTTCCTTGATGGTGCTTACGTCGATGACCCTGTAGTGCAGGTGCTCCACGACGGCGGGCATGTCCCGGGCCAGGAAGACCCGGTCCGTTCCAACCGAGTTTCCGGCCAGCGGCGCCTTGCGCACATCCGGAACCCACTTCCGGATGTAAGCCATGACTGCTTCCTCGGCCTCGGCAAGCGTTTTGCCGGCCGGAAGCTCTTTCAGGAGACCGGAGCGCGTGTGCATGTCCCGGACGAAGTCATTCATCTGGGCCAGGGCGGCGTCGTCGGGCTTGATGACAACGTCCACCCCGTCCCCGAGGATGTTCAATTCGGAATCCGTCACCAGGGCGGCGACTTCGATCAGGGCGTCATTGACGGTGTCGAGACCGGTCATTTCACAGTCGATCCAGACGATGCGTTCGTTAGATATAGGCACCCGCTCAGCCTACCGTTTCACGGTCCGGGAGCGGCCCGGTGCTAAGATTTCCGGGTACGTGGCGCCGCGTTGGGCGGCCGCCGCACTCCATTCTGGCCGGTCATATCCGGCAGCAGACAGAGGCTGCACGCCCACAAGAGAGATTGGACAATCCTGAGATGACGGCGCCTGTGCCCGAGACGGAGGAGAGGGCCGCCGGCACTTCCACGGACCCGGACCTGGCGGAAGTGGACCGTCCCTGGTCGCCCCTCCTTTCCGGATTCGTTGGTTCGCTTTTCCTTGTGATCGGTTCCCTCGGCGTTGGCTGGCTAGCCCCGGCATCCGAGCTGCGGCGGCTGCCGCTATTCATCTGGATGCGCACCGAGGCCGTTGGGGTTGCCCTTTCCATCGTGCTTATCGCCGTCGGCGGCATGCTGCTGGTGCGGGCGTGGCTGCGGCTCGGGCAGCGCGTCCGTGTCTGGGGCCCGGCTGCCCGCAAGGCCACCCTCCAGGCAGTAGCTGCCTGGGGCCTGCCCATGATGTTCACGGTTCCGCTCTTCAGCCGCGACGTCTATGCCTACATCGGGCAGGGGCGTCTGATGGTGGAGGGATTCAACCCTTACGAGAACGGCATCTCGGCGCTCTCCAACTACTTCCAGCTCGGCGCGGACAAGATGTGGACCGAGGCGCCCGTGCCGTACGGGCAGCTCTTTCTGTGGATCGAACAGCTGGTTGTCTGGTCCACGAACGTCCACCCCGAGGCGAGTATCATGCTCTTTCGGCTGGCCGCCCTGGCGGGCGTGGTCCTCTGCATCATCTACGTCCCCAAGCTCGCGGAGCTTCACGGTGTCAACCCGCACCGGGCGCTGTGGCTCACGGCCGCCAACCCGCTCTTCCTGACGAACTTCATCGCGAGTGTCCACAACGACGCACTCATGATCGGCCTCGCCCTCGCCGGGCTCTACTACAGCGCCACGCGCCGCGTGCTCCTGGGAATTGTGCTCGTCACCCTGTCCATCTCCGTCAAGCCCATCACCGTGGTGTTCCTGCCGTTTATCGGTCTGCTCTGGGCCGGCAAGGACGCAGGTTGGACGCGCAAGTTCGTTTTCTGGGGCATGACCGCCGTACTCAGCTTTGCCCTGCTGTACGCGATGAGCCTGGTGAACGGCTTTGGCTTCGGTTGGATCAACGGGCTCTCGGCTCCCGGCAGCGTCTGGATCTGGTACGCCCCGGTGGGTCTGCTCGGGCTCGTAGTTGCCTCCATTGCCAATGCCTTCAGCCTGGACGGCTGGGGCCTGGCCAAGTGGGTTTATGACGCCGGCAAGGTGCTCGCCGTCGGGATCGTGGCGTGGCAGATCTTCAAGGGTGACCACGACCGGATCATGCGCCGGCTGACGTTGGCCTTTGCCGCCGTCGTGGTGCTCGCACCGATGATCCAGTCCTGGTACGTCGTGTGGCTGATCCCGCTGTTTGCCGTGACCGGCATCCGGGACGACTGGCAGGTCAAGGCGCTCTACTTCATCGTGTCCTTCTTCATGGTGTACGCCATTTCAGACCAACTGGAGGTCTTCCCCTACCTCCAGTCCGAGGACCTCGGGCTCGCCCTTGCACTGGCAAGGAACGCGGCCGCCATCATTGCCCTGCTGTTCGCTCTGTACCTGATCTTTCTGGATCCCAGGACCAAGATGCTGTTCAGCAAGTCAGACCAGCCGATCACCACCCGTCCCGTCATCTGACTGGAGGTTCTTCAGGGCTTCCCTGCGGGACAGCGGGCTGAGGGACCGGTCGTGGTGCTCGACGAAATCCCTGACCCAGTGCGGATCCGTCTTGGCGTATTCGCGCAGGGACCATCCAATGGCCTTCCTTATGAAAAACTCCTTGTCGCCCATATTCGCTTCGATGACCCGCGCGAGCAGTGTTGTGTCGGTGCTGGACTTCGCCGCCAATTGGGCAGTGATGGATGCCCGCCTGAACCAAAAGTCCTCATGGCTGCTCCAGGTGAGCAGGATGGGCGTAAGCTCCTGCCGGTGCTCCTGAAGCAAGGCGCAGATGCGGTGGGCGACCCCGTCCACCAGGTCCCAGGACGCACCGGTGCGGATGATCTCCTCATAGAGCGGCAGCATCCTTAGATCTCCGGCCGCCATCCGCAGCCCGGTGAGGTCGATGGCCCCATAGCGTTCTTCACGGAACTCGGCCCCGCGCCAGAGGTCGAGCACCGTGGCCCGCAGTTCGACGGCGGAACCAAAAGGATGATTCGTCGCAGCGGTCCTGGCGATCCTGCGCACGTCAGGCACGCGCACGCCCAGGGAAGGCATGGACGACTTCAGGTAAGCCTGCGCCGCTGCGGCCCGGACAGGATCCCGCAAAGAACGGAGGGACGCGCGGATCGCGGCCAGGACCTCGTCATTCGCCATGCAGCCAACATACGCCAGGCGGCCCCGCTGGCCACGCGCTGCTTGCCCACAGCGAGCACGGTGGCCATGACTGCCGCAGGGCCCGTGAATCTCACATTGCCCTGATCTTCCGCCCCGTGTCCGGGGGCCCTGGCTACCTGCACCACGCGTTTCCGGCGCTACGCTGCAGCCTCCGTCACGGCCTCAGTGCTGCGGCGAAGCATGACCTTACCCGTTACCGGAACTGAACTGCCGCCGTCTGACTGCCGGTTCTCGCCCGCACTGCCCGTACCGGCAGCCAGAGACGGCACCGCCAGCCGCCCCATCTCCTCCAGCGGAAGCCACACGGTGGACAGGGCAGGCCGGAAGTCGCGCAGGGTTTCGATATCGTCAAATCCCGCGATGGAAGCATCCCTGGGAATCCGCAGGCCGTTTGAACGGAGTGCTGCTGCGGCACCGATCGCCATAACGTCATTGACGGCGAAGATGCAGAGCCGCCGGCCTCCGGAACCTGCAGCACGGCCGGACGAGATGCGCCCGGCAAGCTCGAGTCCTGCCTCGTAGCCGCCGGAGCGGTTGAACCCCGCGCGGAGGACTTCCGCCTGCGGCAGCCCGGATTCCTCCAGACCGCGCTGGAAACCCCGCACCCGGTCATCGGACGTGAGCAGCCCCTCCGGGCCGCCGATGATCACAAGTCGCCCGTGTGGGACCGGGCAAGGTCATGCGCCAGGTCCGCGGCGAGGTCCTCGTTCGGTACGCGGACCACATGGTATCCCTCGGGCTCTGAAGCACCGACGATGGGGTGTCCCACGATGCCCACGCGGCCGCCGTTGCGGCAATACCGGTCAAGCTCGGCGGCAAGCCCCGTATTGCCGTCCTGGTCCTGGAGCCGGATGGTGCGGGAACCTGCGATGACGATCGAGTCGGTCCGGCGCGCCCCGAAGGCCGAGACGGCGGCGCGCTCTTCTTCCGGGGTCCCGCCGGTGGTAGCCAGCAGGAGCATCTTGTGCTGCTCCCGAGCAGCCGCCTGGACTCCCCGGGCGATGGCTGAAAAGTAGGGGTCAGCAATATCGTGGACGATCAGCCCGATCAGGCCCGAGCTCGATTTCGCCACTGGGCCTGGGCGTTCGGGATGTAGCCGAGCGATTCAGCGGCCTTTCTGACCCGCTCAGCGATGTCCGGGCCGGGGGTTCGGGCGGCACGGCGTCCGGCTGGTGCTCGAACCGCTGCACCCTATGTACGCGGCGGACCGTGCCCTGATCTCCACCCTCGGGCAGGCCCTTGGCCTGGCATCGCCGTACGATCCGACGGCGGTGGGCGTCGCCGTCGACACCTTCCACGTGTGGTGGGAGCCGGAGCCGAAGGCGCAGATTGAACGGGCCGGACGCGAAAGCCGCTTTGCGTCCTAC
>JAPSIT010000072.1 GCA_031178585.1 Arthrobacter sp. | reverse complement strand
GGAGTCCAGCTGCCGCCGGGGTTCGCTGGGATAGGCTCAGTACAGGCCCGCGGCGCGAATGACGCGGCGGGCGTAACCGTAGCGGGACGGCCCGCTGACTCCGTGGGATGGGATCACTTTGCAGACTAAGATTGCCGCCAACGCGCCAGCGATGAAGCGGTGGTTGGGCAAGGCCGAAACGGCGCTGGGCAACCACAGCGACCGCCTCAACGCGATCAACATCTTTCCGGTGGCCGACGGCGACACCGGCACTAACCTCTATCTCACTGTCCGCGCAGCAACGCGCTCCCTTCAGGAGTCCCTGCCGGATGAGGCTTCCCAGAACGACGTCGGGGCGGTCCTCGCGAAGGCGGGCCAGGCCGCAATGGAGCAGGCCCGAGGCAACTCGGGCACCCTGTTTTCCGTCTTTCTCTGTGCAGCCGCGGAACCCCTCACCGGCCAGCCGAGGCTCACCGCCAGCCTGCTTGCCACCGCCCTGAACAGGGCCCAGATCCGGGCATGGTCCGCGCTGAGTGATCCGGTTCCCGGCACCATGCTGTCCGTAATGGAGGCGGCGGCGCGTGCCGCGGCCGCCGTTGATGCTGCCCAGAAGGGGAACGACAGCAACCACGCCCTGGGACTGGTGCTGGACGCCGCCGTCGGTGCCGCACTGGAGGCGGTGGTGCACACCGAAGAGCAGCTGGATGCCCTGCAGGCTGCGCACGTGGTGGACGCCGGCGGTGTGGGGATGCTGCTCATCCTCGACTGCCTGCGGTCCGCGGTGCTGGGCGAGGAGCTCCAGAGCGAACTGCTGGACGGCCTGCACGGCTACGATGTGCAGGATCCGCATATCCATGCCGACTTGCCGGACGATGACGGCGTGGAGGTCATGTGCACGGTCAGCCTGTCGCCGCTTGACGCCGCCACCCTCAGGCAGCGTCTCGACGAACTCGGCGATTCTGTAATCATGAGCCAGGTGGAGCGTTCACCGGACCCCGAGGGCCGGTACCGCTGGCGCGTCCATGCCCATGTCCTGGACTCCGTCCCCGCGTTGGAGCTGATCCGTTCCCTCGGTGAACCCACCGATGTGGCCGTCAGTGAGCTTGCCCGGCCGCGCGACCCCGCCCCGGTGGAGGCTGATGCCGGGAGCAGTGTTGAGGGAAGATGAGCAGGTGTGCAGATGAGCAGGCCGATGGACACTGCCGGCCGGCGAATGCGGAGGAATCATGACCGCCGAGCTTGACCTGGGTCTTGAACGCCGGATCGGCAAGCGTTCCGCGGCTGTGATTGAAAAGCACTTGGGCATCACCACTGTCGGCGGTCTCCTCAACTACTTTCCACGGCGCTATCTCAACAGGGGCGAGCTCACGCCCATCAGCGAGCTGCCATTTGATGAGGATGTCACCCTCATCGCCCGCGTCGTTTCCAACAGCAAGCGGCAGATGCGCGCCCGGAAGGGCTTCATTATCGACGTCGTCATTACCGACGACGCCAAAACCGGCACGCTGAAGATCAGTTTCTTCAACGGACACCGGGCCAAGAATGAGCTGCACCCCGGCCTGCGGGCCATGTTCTCCGGAAAAGTGACGCGCTACGCCGGTTCGCTGGGACTCACCAACCCGGACTACCAGCTGCTGGACGAGGACCCGGATGTCCCCGGCATGGACCCGGAGAAGCTCGCGGCCATGCCCATCCCGGTTTACCCGGCCACCGCAGGTCTCACCAGCTGGTCCATCCAGAAAGTCGTGTCCGCCCTGCTGAAGACCGCAGACCTGGACGCCGTGCAGGACCCGCTGCCCGCCGCCATTTCCTCCCGCGGGAAGTTCCTGCCGCTGCCGGAAGCCTACAGACTGATCCATGCACCGCAGACGCCTCGGGACTGGCGCCGGGCACAGGACAGGTTCCGGTACCAGGAGGCCCTGGTCCTGCAGTCCGCCCTCGCACGCCGCCGTGCCCAGCTGGCAGCGGAGGAAGCGACGGCCCGTCGACCCGTCGCCGACGGGCTGCTGGCAGCCTTCGACCGGCAGCTTCCCTTCACGCTGACCTCCGGCCAGGCGGCGGTGGGCAAGACGCTCACAACTGAACTGTCACAGGATGTCCCCATGAACCGGCTGCTGCAGGGCGAAGTCGGTTCGGGCAAGACCATTGTGGCGCTCCGCGCGATGCTCCAGGTGGTGGACGCCGGGGGACAGGCTGCCCTGCTGGCACCCACCGAAGTCCTGGCGTCGCAGCACTTTGACTCCATCAGGCGGACGCTGGGTCCGCTGGCAAGCGACGGCCTGCTGGGCGGCATGGGGGACCACACCGTCCAGGTCAGCCTGCTGACCGGATCAATGCCCACAGCAGCACGGAAGCAGGCGCTGCTGGACGCCGCTTCAGGCACGGCCGGCATCATCGTCGGCACCCACGCCCTGCTCAGCGACAACGTCTCTTTCTACGACCTCGGCCTCATCGTGGTGGACGAGCAGCACCGGTTCGGTGTGGAGCAGCGCGACGCCCTGCGCGCCAAGGCGAGCAGGCCGCCGCACCTGCTGGTCATGACTGCCACACCTATTCCCCGCACAGTGGCGATGACGGTGTTCGGCGACCTCGAAACGTCTGTTCTGGATGAGCTTCCGGCCGGCCGGGCGCCGATCACCACACATGTGGTGGGCCTCGCGGAGAACCCCGCCTGGGCCTCCCGCATCTGGTCCCGGTCGCGGGAAGAGATTGAGGCCGGCCACCAGGTCTACGTCGTGTGCCCTAAGATCGGAACGGACGACGACGGCGACTTCAGTCCAGGGGAAGCGGAACCAGAGCCCGGGGAACCGGACGGCGAGGGTTCCGCCCGCGAGCTGGCGTCGGTGACTGCCGTCGTCGAGCACCTCCGCGGGGAACCGTCCCTGGCCGGGGTTCTACTGGCACCGCTGCACGGGCGCCAGGATCCCCTCGTTAAATCCGAGACCATGGCCTCGTTCACAGCCAATCAAACAAAGCTCCTGGTATCCACCACGGTCATCGAAGTGGGCGTGGACGTTCACAATGCCACGCTGATGGTCATCCTCGACGCCGACAGGTTCGGCATCTCGCAGCTTCATCAGCTGCGTGGCCGCGTGGGCCGCGGCGGGCTGCCGGGAACCTGCCTGCTGGTGACCACGCTGGAGCCGGGACATCCCAGCCGCCGGCGCCTCGATGCGGTGGCCGCCACGACCGATGGCTTCGAGCTGTCCCAGGAGGACCTGAAGCTGCGCCGTGAAGGTGACATCCTCGGTGCCTCCCAGTCCGGAGGCAGGTCCACACTGAAGCTCCTGCGGGTGCTCGAGCATGAGGAGATCATTGCGCGCGCCCGGCAGGATGCCCAGGACATCGTGGGCCGCGACCCTTCGCTGGCCGCCCACCCGGCACTGGCGGATGCTATCGACGATTATCTGAACCCCGAAAAGGAGGCGTTCCTTGAACGCGGTTAGCACGGAAGCGGCGGGACCTGTGATGGCGGAATCTGGGACGGCGGACGCAGGGCCGGCAGCATGAGCCGGATCGTGGCGGGGGCCGCCGGAGGTACGCCCCTGGCTAATGTTCCGGGATCGCTGACGCGCCCCACGACTGACCGGGTCAAGGAAGCTCTGTTCTCCCGGCTCGACGCCTTCGACGTGCTGGCAGGCTCACGCGTGCTGGATCTCTACGCCGGCTCCGGCTCGCTCGGCGTCGAGAGCGCCAGCAGGGGAGCGGACACCGTTGACCTGGTGGAGTTCGATGCCAAAGCCAGCGCTGTCTGCCAGCGTAATGCGGACCTGATCAACAGTGTGCTGGGCCGTAAGGCGGTCACGGTGCACCGTTCCCGTGTGGAGTCGTTCCTGGAGCGGACGGGGGAGGACACGCAGTGGGACGTCGCTTTCCTTGACCCGCCGTATCCGCTGGACGAACAGGCGCTGGGGGCTGTTCTTGAGAAGCTCGGCCGGCACCTGGCCGTTGGTGCGGTTGTCGTGGTCGAGAGGTCATCGAGGTCCCCTGAGCCTTCCTGGCCGCCCGCCATGGAGCGGTTCACGGAGAAGAAATACGGTGAGACCCGGCTGTGGTTCGCCGAGCCCGCCAGCGAGACGGACGTTGACGTCGACCTGGAGGCGGAGGACTGAGCCGTCAGCCGGAGAGCTGGTCCAGTTCGACGCCGGCCAGGACCTTGGCCGGGTGCGGTCCGCGGGCAGTCAGGGCAGCGGTCCACGGTGCAGGCCAGGGTTTTTGCGTGCCCGTCAGGATGATGTTCCCCGGATACTGTCCTGAAAACATCCCGGCCTCGGCGAAAGCAGCCACGTCGGCCATGACCCGCCGGAGCGCACTGACCTGGCTGCGGACCAGGGTCAGGCCAGGTTCGTCACCGACATTGACGATCAGCACGCCCCGCTCGGACAAGCGGGCCGCTGCTTCCTGGTAGAACTCGGCACAGGCAATGTGGGCCGGGGCATCGGGGCCGGAGAAGATGTCCAGAATCACGACGTCGAAGCGCAGTTCCGCGGGTAGCTCCGCGAGCGACTCCCGGGCGTCGCCGATGAGCGTGTGCAGTTCCGTTCCTGCGGGCAGCGGGAGGTGTTCGAGCACGAAGTCCAGCAGCTCCCTTTCCAGCTCCACCGCGTATTGCACCGAGCCCGGCCGGGTCGCCTGGATGTACCTGGCCAGGGTCAGTGCCCCGGCTCCGAGATGCAGCGCCGTGATGGGTTCGCCCCACGGGGCGGCAAGATCCACCATGTGCCCGATCCTGCGCAGGTATTCGTAGAAGATCTCCTCAGGCTCGGTCAGGTCGACGTGCGACTGTTCCGCTCCGCCGATGCTGAGGACGAAGCCCCCGTCGGTGTACGTATCGGGCTCGATCACCGCATGCTGGCCCGTGGTCCGCAGGTACCGGGACACCCGCTGCGGACCCTGCCCCGCCGTCAGAGCTTGTCCCGCAGTGTTGCCAGCCTGCTGGCTGCCTCTTCCAGGACTGCCGTTTGCTTGCAGAAGGCAAACCGCAGCAGGCTTTTCGTTCGCTCCGCTCCGTCGGCGTGGCAGAACACGGGGACGGGGATCGCGGCCACTCCCACGAGCGCGGGCAGGCGCCGGGCGAGCTCCACGGAATTGCTGATGCCCAAGGGCGAGGTGTCCACGTTGACGAAGTACGTGCCCTGCGGCGTGAACACGTCCAATCCTGCGGCCCGGAGGCCGTCGCTCAGGATGTCACGCTTCTTTGCGAGTGTGAGGGCGATGTCTTCATAGAACGTGTCCGGCAATCCGAGACCGGTGGCAATCGCGCTTTGGAAGGGCGTGCCGGAACTGTACGTCAGGAACTGCTTGACGGTGCGGACGGCGGAGACCAGATCCTCCGGCCCGCTCAGCCAACCCACCTTCCATCCGGTGAAGGAAAAGGTCTTCCCCGCCGACGAGATGGTGACGGTGCGCTCGGCCGCGCCGGGAAGGGCGGCCACCGGGATGTGGCGCACACCGAATGTGAGGTGCTCGTAGACCTCGTCAGTGATGATGAGGGCGTCGTGCTGCAGGGCGAGATCCACCACGCGCTGGAGGACCTCTGCCGGGAACACCGCGCCCGTGGGGTTGTGAGGGTTGTTGATGAGCACAACCCTCGTCCGGGGACTGAAGGCTTCTTCCAGCGCCGCCATGTCTGGCATGAAATCGGGCGCGAGGAGGGGTGCTGTGACGTGTGTAGCCCCGGACAGGCCGATGATCGCGCCGTACGAGTCGTAGAACGGCTCGAAGGTCAGGACTTCGTCGCCGGGACCCACGAACGCCATCAGAGACGCGGCGATCGCTTCGGTGGCACCCGTGGTGACGACGACCTGGGTGTCGGGGTCCGGGGCCAGGCCGTAGAAGCGCTGCTGATGTGCCGAGATCGCGTGCCGGAGTTCGGGGATACCCTTGCCCGGTGCGTACTGGTTCAAGCCCTGCGCGATGGCCTCCTGGGCCGCCGCCTTCATCTTCGCCGGACCGTCTTCGTCGGGGAAGCCCTGCCCAAGGTTGATGGCGCCGGTCTGGACTGCCAGCGTCGTCATCTCCTCGAAGATCGTCACACCCAGGGTGCCGTCCGAACCGAGGAGGTTAGCGCCCGTCGCCGCGCGCTGCCAAGGCGCCGGTGGTGTCTCTGTCATTGCCGTCCTGCCTGTCCGTTTCCGCCGGGTTTCCCGCGCGGCCGCTGCATCAGGTCATGGTATCCCGGCTCGCGGATGCGGTAGGTTCGGACCATGAGACGTGCCGTATGCCCAGGGTCCTTCGACCCCATCCACAACGGACACCTTGAGGTGATCGCCCGAGCCGCGAGCCTCTTCGACGAAGTGATCGTGGCCGTGTCCACCAACTACGCCAAGAAATACCGTTTTCCCCTGGAGGAGCGGATCGAGATGGCCAAGGAAACGCTCGCATCGCTGCGCGGCATCGTCGTGGAGCCTGTGGGCGAGGGCCTCCTTGCCGAGTACTGCCGCCAGCGGGGCGTCTCTGCCATCGTCAAGGGGCTGCGTTCCTCGTCCGATTTCGACTACGAACTGCCCATGGCCACAATGAACCGCCAGCTCAGCGGTGTGGAGACGGTGTTCCTGCCGGCGGAGGCGCACTACATCCATCTGTCCTCGACGCTGATCAAGGAAGTGTTCACACTCGGCGGCAATGTGTCGGAATTTGTGCCGAGGTCGGTCCTGAAACGGCTGCTTGCGGGCGCGCCTGGCTCTGGCCAGCCACCAAGAGGGTAGGCTTGAGCGGTAGTTTCCCCGGTTAGGGTTCTTGGTTTGAGTCGTGAACGACTTCGGGCTAAGATGATACGTCGGTCATATGTTCAACAGGAGTTCTCATTAAGCGAGATGCTAGTTCGCCCTTGATGCTTGATGTCAAGGACCTCGGACGCAGTCCGGGGAGCATGCGTACACTGACGGAACATGTACCCGCGCCAAGTGACCTTGGCGTGGCGCTCATTGGCGTGCAGGAAGGCTCGGAGATCGAGCTCGACCTGAGGCTTGAGGCCGTACACGAAGGAATTCTGGTATCAGGAACTGCAGTCGCCGAAGTAACCGGTGAATGCGGCCGATGCCTGGATCCCCTTGCGTATGACCTCGAAGTCAATGTGCAAGAACTTTTCTTCTACGAAGGCGTCCTGCCTTCCGACGAGGAAGACGACGAAGAGCAACGTCGAGTCGAGCACGATCTGATCGATCTTGAGCCGGTGTTGCGGGACGCGGTTGTAACCATGCTGCCGTTCCAGCCGGTGTGCCGGGAAGACTGCCAGGGTCTGTGCTCCGAATGCGGGGTGCGCCTGGAAGACGAACCGGGGCACCACCACGAGGTCGTAGATCCTCGCTGGGCTGCCCTGGCTGATCTGACTAAGCCTGACCGGCAAAATTGATGTGTAAGTGTTTTTCTAGAGAGAAATGAGTTAGCCGTGGCTGTTCCCAAGCGGAAAATGTCTCGCTCGAATACCCGCGCCCGCCGCTCCCAGTGGAAGGCGACTGCCCCCCACCTGGTGAAGACTGTTGAGAACGGCCAGGTTACTTACAGCCTGCCGCACCAGGCAAAGGTCGTTACCGACTCGGCTGGCACTGCGCTGTTCCTTGAGTACAAGGGCCGCAAGGTCGC
>JAPSIT010000020.1 GCA_031178585.1 Arthrobacter sp. | reverse complement strand
TGGAGCCGGTGCTGTAGTAGCTGTCCAGGCCCTCGAAGAGCACCTTGACGTCGTGGATGGCCAGGTTCAGGCCCTTGGCGCCGGTCGGCGGGACGGTGTGCGCGGCGTCCCCGGCCAGGAACAGCTTGCCGTGCCGCATGGGGGTGTGTACGAAGCTGCGGAACTTCAGGACCATCTTGTCGATGACCGGACCTTCCTTCAGTTCGAAGCCGTTGCCGTTGACCCGGCTCCGGAACGCCTTCCAGATGCGTTCCTCGCTCCAGTCGTTCACGTCCTCGTTCGGGTCGCACTGGAAGTACATCCGCTGCACGGTCTCGGTGCGCTGGCTGATCAGCGCGAAGCCGTTTGGGGAGTTGGCGTAGATGAGTTCGTCGGCGCTGCGGGGAGCCTCCGCGAGAATCCCGAACCAGGCGAACGGGTATTCGTGGAAGTACCACTTGCGGTGGGCCTCGGGGATCTGGAAGCGGCAGTGGCTGCGGGAGCCGTCCGCGCCGGCGATGAAGTCGGCCTGCAGTTCGTAGTCAACGGCGTCGGCATCGGTGAACCAGACCCTGGGGGACCCTTCCAGGTCGTGGACGGTGGTGTCCGTGACGCTGTACCGGACGTCACCGCCGTCGGCCTCCCGCCGTGCGGCGAGGTCCGTGAACACGTCGGTCTGTGGGTAGAGCCAGACCGACTCCCCCACCAGTTCCTTGAAGTCGATGCGGTGGCTTTCGCCGTTGAAGCGCAGTTCGATGCCGTCGTGCCGGTCGCCTTCACGCAGCACGCGGTCCGAAACGCCGCTGTTCACCAGCATGTTCACCGTTCCATGCTCGAGGATGCCGGCGCGGACCGTCTCGGAGATCTCCTGGCGGCTGCGGATTTCGATCACCGTGGATTCGATGCCGGCCTTGGCCAGCAGGTGGGAGAGCATGAGACCGGCGGGGCCGGCGCCCATGATGGCGACCTGGGTTTTAATGACTGTGCGTGCTGCCACGATGTTCCTCGCTTCGTTGCCGGGCCCCGGCATGAAAACTGGGGCCGGCGTTGCTTCAGCCTTACGGCGTTGATTCTGCCTAACAGTGTGCGCCGGAGAGTGTGAACGGCGTTACGCTGATTCCATTGAACGGAAAGCGGCTCCAGGCTCGACGTCGCCCAGCCGCCGTGCGATGCCCCGAGCCGCTGTCTGCAGCGCCGGCACGAGGGCCTGCAGGCGCACCTCCTTCAGGGGAACGACGACGCCGAGGGCGGCCACCGCGTGCTTCTTGCCGTCCAGCACGGGAACAGCGATCCCCCAGGTGTCGGGGTCGATGACGCCGGCGAGCTGGGCGTACCCCAAGTGGTTGGCTTCGGCGAGCAGCGCACGGAGGTTCTCCATCGTGACCTTTCCGGCCGGATCCTTGAACTGCCCAAGGTACTCAGCCTGAACAGACGGCGGCTGGTGGGACATCAGTGCCAGGCCGGCGGAGGAGATATGCACTGCCAGGCGGCCTGCGATCTGCGCGCGGTTGGCGACGGACCCGCGGCGGGAGAGCCGCTCCACAAAGAGGGCCTCCCAGCCGTCGAGCACCGCCAGGTTCACGTTCTGGTTGAGTACGTGCTGGATGTCTTCCATGAACGGCATCGCCGCCTGCCGCAGTGCCAGCGTGGGTGAATTGCGGTTTACGAGCTCCCATAGCCGCAGTCCCAGCCGGACGGAACCGCCGGGGGTCGTTTCCAGGAGACCGTGCCCGGCCAGCTGCCGGACCAGCCGGTGTGCTGTGGTCAGCGGAAGCTGCGCGCGGGCGGCGAGTTCGGAGAGCTGCAGGACGGAGACGCCTTCGGGAAAAGCGGCGATGACGCGGACCACGCGGTCCACTACAGAGTCGCCGGAGACGGAATTGGCCACAGTCACTGCTTCCATTGAATGGTTTTGGTTGTCTCAGATTACATCCGCTGGTGATACAAATCTCATGTCGGCCGGTTAGCACGCCCGGCTAACCGCTTTCTTCCCACAGTTCCGACCGAACAATGAGGTTCCCATGACTACGCTCCCGGCCACCCGTCGTTCACAATGGCCCGTTTGGCTTTGCTGGCTCGCCATGGTGCTGGACGGATTCGACCTGGTGGTGCTCGGCACCGTCATTCCAACTCTCATCGAGACCCAGGATCTTGGGTTCGACGCTGTTGGAGCCACTTATGCGGCCACCATTTCGCTGGTCGGGGTGGGCATCGGCGCGCTGTTCATCGCACCGCTCTCTGACCGCTTCGGCCGCCGCCGCCTACTCGTGGCCTGCGTGGCATGGTTCTCCCTCTTCACTCTCGCCGTGGTGTTTGCCCCGAATGTGGCCGTGTTTGGCATTTTCCGGCTTCTCGCAGGCGTTGGGTTGGGGGCCTGCCTGCCCGCGGCCTTGGCCTACATGAATGACTATGCACCGGCCGGCACCGCGGGGAAATCCACCACGCGGACGATGACCGGCTACCACGTGGGCGCAGTGGCCACGGCGTTCCTCGCGATCCTTGTGGTCCCGGACTGGCGCATCATGTTCGTGGTCGGCGGGGTGGCCGGATTCGTGCTGGTGCCGTTCCTGTGGTTCCGGCTCCCGGAAACGCTGCCTCCTGTCCACGCGGAACACGGCAAGGACGCCCGGGATGTGGCGGCTCCACCGGCCCCTGCGCCTGCTTCGGTTCCTGCTGGCCGGGTACACCGCCCGATTGCCGTCCCGGCAGCCGAGCCGGAGGCCTCGCCCGCATCGCTCGTGCCGGCTGACGCCTCCGGTGAACGGGCCGGCTTCCGCGACCTCACGAAAAAGCCCTACCCGCTGGTGGCGCTGGGCATTGCCGTGGCTTCCTTCATGGGCCTCCTGCTCGTGTACGGCCTCAACACCTGGCTGCCGCAGCTCATGTCCGCAGCCGGTTACACCGTAAGCACCGGCCTGGTCCTGCTGCTCGTACTCAACGTGGGCGCCGTCGTGGGCCTGATCGTGGCCGGCATCCTGGCCGACAAGCACGGCACCAAGAAGATCGTGCTGCTATGGTTCGGCCTCTCCGCCGTGTTCCTCGCCGTGCTCAGCGTCAAGATCCAGAACGAATTCCTGCTCAACGCCGCCGTCTTCGTCACCGGCGTCTTCGTCTTCAGCTCCCAGGTCCTCGTCTACGCGTGGGTCAGCCAACTCTTTCCGGCCCGGCTCCGCGGAACCGCGCTCGGTTTCGCGGCGGGCGTCGGCCGCCTGGGGGCCATTATGGGCCCAGCCGTCACCGGAGCTCTCGTGGCCGCGGGTATCGCCTACCCTTGGGGCTTCTACGTCTTCGGCGCCGCGGCCGTGCTGGCGGTCGCTGCCCTGGTGGCTGTCCCCCACGCGATCGCCCCGCCACCCGGCCAGGGACCCGCCATCGGGAAATCCTGATCTAGCCTTCTGCCCCCATGGTGGGAGCCTGGGCGCCTCAGCGGCATTGCCATCATCGACGGGCACTACGGGGAGACGGACATACCCCGCAGGGGGCAGGAGGCATCGGCCCTCGCTCCCGAACCACCGGAGCTAACTGTTAGCCGCCCTTGGAAAGCCGAACTTTTACCGGGATAATTGCAGGGCCCACGGAGCGGGGACCGTCATCCCACGCGCCCAAGGGTAGGCGTGGGATAACCCTTTGACATGCGGCTGTTCATCCACTGAACGCCTTCCATGATCCCGCCGAACGGATAAAGGTGATACAGGACAGCTCCGAGGTTCCCGCCGTCCAGCCCGGCCGTGAGGTGATCCCAATAGCGCTCAGGACTGACGCGGTGGTCAGCGTTGCCCACCAACAGTCCATATCTCCGGGCGATAGCTGCCGACGATACCCACCTGGCGGATGAAATGGCGTTCCAGGAGGTCGCTTCTCAGGAGGGCCAGCGAGTCCTCGAAGGGATCGGCAGGGACGGCCGGGTCACCGCCCACAAGGATTATCCGCGACGGGGCTGCTTCTGCAATCAGGGCGTCGAGAAGATAATCGCGGTCCCGCTCGGAGCGCAGGCGGCGCGAGGAAATAATCGGGACAGGCTCGAAACCGCCTGCCAGTATTACCCGGGCAGCTTTGATGCGCTGGGCATGATCCTCATTCCCAAGGAACGCGATGTTGATCGGCGTTCCCGGAGGAATGGTAGCCTTGGCGGCCTCGACTTGGGAGATGTCTTTGGCAGCCACCTCCAGGGCGTAATGTCCATCGGACTGGCTGGCGGATCGGCAGTGGCTATCGAGGCTAGACATCCCCATCACCTGGCTTTTCTGAGAAGAAGCAGTTCCGCTTGACAGAGCAGAATCCGACGGCGGCACGGGCCATGAGGACGAGAACCAAGAGTCCGATTCCGAACGCCTCCCAATATCTGTACGGCGTAAAGTACAGGAGGCTCTCCTGGCCTGTGGCGGATCCGGAACCGAAAGAAAACGCGAGGACCGCACACGTGGACAAAAGAACAAGGAAACTCGCCCTATCAACGATCTCCAAATTGGCTTCCGTCGCTGTACTCCTCTGGTATCGGTGGGGAATACGCCTGGTGGGTCCAGTCAGAAATCCAGTAGGACCCGGGGATCTTCCCCGGTTAGGGCTGCCTGGAGGAGCCGGGTGAGGTTTTCGATGGTCACGGGGTGAGGGTTGTTGACCGGCACGGCCGGGAGGACGACCTCGACTGCCTCGGCGATCCAGTCGGCGGTGAAGCCGTAGTCGGACAGCGCCTTGGGTGCATCCAGGCGTTTGCGTAGTTCCTGCAGGCCAGTCAGTGCGTCGGCCGTGCCGAACGCTGAGGCGATGCGGGCCTCGGCCTCGGGCGCGGAGGGGGCATTGAAGGCAAGGACGTAAGGCAGCACGGTGGCGTGCGTCTGCGCGTGGGGAAGGTTGAAAGTGCCACCCAGGACGTGGCAGATCTTGTGGTGCAGCCCGGATCCGGCCGAGGCGAACGCGACGGCGGACAGGTACGCGCCGTAGAGAGCCTGCTCGCGTCCCTCTGCTCCTGCCGGGTCCTCGTTGATGAGCGGCAGACCACGGCTGAGGGCGCGGATTCCTTCGGCACCGAGAGCGGCGTTGATCGGGTCGGCGCGGGGTGCCCACATTGAGTCGATGCAGTGGGCCATGCCGTTCAGGCCGGAGGCTACGGACATCTCTACGGGCAGGGACAGCGTCAGGGATGCGTCGTAGATGACGGTGACGGGCAGAACGGCGTCGTCCACTCCAGTGGTTTTCCGGGAGGCTTCGGTCAGGCCCCACACGTTGGTGGCTTCGGATCCGGCGTAAGTAGTGGGCACGGCGATGATAGGCAGGCGGGATGTCAGGGCAATGGCCTTCGCCAGGCCTGTGGTGGACCCGCCACCGACACACACCAGCAGGTCAATGCCGGCTTCGGCGGCCGCCGCACGGGCCTTTTCGGCGACCTCGATCGGTACGTGCATAACGACGTCGTGATGCCACACTGCCACCTCGATTTCGGCGGCGACGGCGCGGGCCAGCGGCGTCGCGGAGTCCGAGGCGATCACCATCACGCGCTGCGCGCTCAGTCGGGCTACTTCCGCTGCGAGGTTCGCAGCGGCCTTGCCGGAACCGAAGAGGACACGCTGGCCCAGGGCCACATGGTCAAAAATCAGGCCCATAGTCAGTTCTCCCGTTCAAAATTGCGGCACCGCAGCCGTCGAGGCGACAAGCTCAGAAGCCGGCGCCCTCTTCGTCGGAGGATATTTCGTAATGCCACCCGGCCCATGCCGAGTGGACCAGGACCGACTTCTCATGCTCCCGGCCACTCGGTAAGGCCGGCGGAGCCGATGACGTGGTCGGGGTGGATGTATCGTGCGCTGACATCGTGCCTTTGTTCTTGATTTCCGTGAGCATGGCCCCTCCTGGGAGAGACCCGGGCCAGCTGCTGCTGCAGCTGGCCCGGGTCGTACTATTTGGTGAATCCGACACCGATGACGTCAAGGTCGTGTCCGATAATGAGTTCCCCGTCGAAACCCGTGGCACAAGCCTCCCAAACGCTGTCTGGTCTATTTCCCGGAACCAGATGTGAAAGGACGAGTGATTTGACGCCGGCTTCCTGGGCAATGGGTCCGACGTCCTCGATGAGTGTGTGCGCCTGGATCAGATGCTGGTATAGCCCTTCCTGAGCGTCGGTACGAGGTTCTGGAAAGAGGGATTGGGGCCAGGTCTTATCAATCACCTCGTGGACCAGAACATCCGCACCTTTGGCCAGCTTGATGAGGTTTGGCGTCTTTCCGGTGTCTCCCGAAAAGACCACCGAGCCGTCGTCTGTGTCAAAGCGGTAAGCAAGGGCAGGGAAAACGGGGGCGTGGTTGACTAAGGTTGCTGAAACCCTGACATGGTCATCTTCATAGAATGTGAAGGGACTCATTTCCGGGCAAGGATCCGAATTCGGGCTTTTGACGAACGCGGGGGGTACCGGCACGTCGAAAGCTTCCCATAGCTGGTTGGGATGTGGCTTACGGTTATCAAAAAGCCTGTCATTGAAGTCAGTAGCGTACGCCTGCACGATGAGATCCGTCATCTCCCGGGTGCCGGGGGTCGGGTTCTCAGGACTGACGGGGGTGGGTGGAGTTCCTGCCCCGAACAAGGGGGGCAACTGGCCGCGGTTACCGGGGCCCCAGATCGGTATTCTCTTGACGGACTGAAGACCGTTGAAAAGGCCCTCGCTGAGTATATTGTTCAGGTCAACGACGTGGTCAGAGTGGAGATGGGTAAGAAATATTCCGGCCAGCACATCTAGCGGCCCGTCCATATCCTTCTCGTAGTTGGGACCAAGTTGGGCCTTCCGTAGCTGGCCCATCACCCCGTGACCTGCGTCGATGAGGTAATAGCGATCCCCGACCACAAGGGCCGAGGATATTCCTTCGCGCGTGCCGCCCGGCCAGTAGGGGGGACCTCCCGAAGTGCCAAGAAGAACCAGACGGGTGCGATAGCCTTCAGCCGGCGCAGGGCCGAATGACCGAAAGGCTGATGATCTCTCCGGGCTGTCGCTACAGGCCGTCAGGGTGACGGCCGCTGCGCCGAGCCCGAAGCTGGCGAGGATATTTCGTCTGGAGACTCCGGATGATTCAAGTCTGCTCATCACGTCGCACATAGTTCTTGCTCCTGGTTTAGATATCTTTTACACTCGACCCCGGGCTGCTGCTTGGCTTTTCAAAGGCGGACTCACGGAAACAGGCGGCCAAAGCTGCTTAGGCTGTTCATGCCCCCAAAGTCATTACTGACTTTTTCTCCCCGATATCCGCTGGCTCGCATTTGTTTCTCGCATGCTCTGGCACTACAGATTCGCGGAAGACCCCACGAAGTAGGATGCCCAGTTCCTGTGGTGTTGAATTCGCGTTCGTCTCGTCGTACCAGCAGGCTCACGCTGCACGTGTTTGAGCTTCCCCCTTTGAGGGGTGACCCACCGCGGGCAGAGGGCAGTCGGGATGCCGGAGATGTCTTGTCGGGTCGTTGTCGTCTGCTGTCAGCGATGCCTCTTGTGAGGATGAGCGGCGCTCCTTGCAGCGCCGCTCATCCGGAACTAAGTTAGTTGCGCTTGAGGAACAGGCTGACGTCGTCGTTGCTGATGAGGTCAGGGACCGTCCAGCCGTCCAGGTCGTATTCGGCAAGGCACTGGTCCGCGAAGCCCTTCATGTAGTCCGTGGTGCCCTGCGCCTGCGCGGCAAAGAGGATCTCGGCTTTCACGTTTTCGTGGTTGCCTGAGTAATTCCGCTCGTAGAGTTCGTGCCGGCCACCGAACTCAGTGCCGATGGAGTCCCAGAGCAGCTTCATGAGCTTCACGCGGTCCACTGCCTCGACGCCGTCGGAGCCACGGACGTATTTGTCCAGGTAGGGCCGGATCTCAGCGGTCTTGAAGTCCAGTGCGGAGGAGTTCAAGTAAATCAAGCCGGACGCGACGTCCTGCTCTATGATTTCCTTGATCCTGGGGTAGCCGATGGCCATGAACATCCGGTAGGACAATCCGTAGTCCAGCTTCGGCAGCACGGTGCCGTTAGGGCCCTCGTCCGGGTTTAGGGTCATGCCATCGATCAGTGCGTAGAACATGTTCCGCCAGCCCAGCACCTCCCCTACGCGGGTCTGGACCCCGCGGAAGTCCTGGGTTCCGGCGACTTCCAAGGCCTTCATCAGCAGTCCGGCGATGAAGTCCAGCTTGGTGGCGAGCCGAATGACTCCCTGGAAGGTGAAGCGGTTGATGAAGCCGGTCTGCGGGAAGAAGTTGTTGATCTTCTCCACATCCCCGTAGGCGAACACGTTCTCCCACGGGATCAACACCTTATCGAAGACGAAAACGGAGTCGTTCTCGTCCATCCGGCTTGAGAGCGGATAGTCGAACGGGGTACCCATCACGGCCGCTTGGTGACTGTAGGAGGCACGGCTGATTAGCTTGACCCCGGGCGCGTCCATCGGGACCGTACAGATCAGCGCGAATTCCTTGCGCTTGATCGGCAGCCCATAGTGGGCAATGAAGTTGTAGTTCGTGATCGCCGAGCCGGTCGCGACGACCTTGGCCCCGGAAACTATCAGGCCCGAACCGGTTTCCTTCTCGACTTTCATGAACACGTCCCCGACCTGGTCCGGGGGCAGGTGGCGGTCCACCGGCGGGTTGATGATCGCGTGGTTCCAGTACAGGACCTTTTCCTGTGACTCCTTGTACCAGCGCTTCGCGTTCTCCTGGAAGGGTTCGTAGAAGTCCGGCATGCCTCCCAGGGTACCCAGGAACGCGGCCTTGTAGTCGGGCGAGCGTCCAAGCCAGCCGTAGCTCATTCGGGCCCAGGTCTCGATCGCGACGCGGTCCTTTTTCAGGTCCTCGACACTGTGCGGGGTGCGGAAGAAGGACATGGTCTTGCCGCCGGAACCGGTGTCGGTGGGAACCATGAGCTTGTCCTGCAGCTCGGGCTTGTGCATCCCGTCATACAGCCGGGCGGCCATGCGAATGGAGTTCCGGAAAGCAGGATGGGTAGTGACGTCTTTAACCCGTTCCCCGTAGATCCAGACCTCCCGGTCATCCTGGAGGGACTTGATGTATTCGTCGCCTGTCATTGGCATTTTCGGGTTGGCGGGGGTAGTCCGCTCATCTACCGTGGGTGCTGAGGACGGCGAAGGGGTTGTTGCTGATTGGCTAAGGGTTTCAGTCATGATCGTCCCTTTCAGGGCAGTCGGTAAGAACTGGTGGTCTTGCAGGTGACTAAATGGAATTGAGGGGCTTGAAGGATTTGGCGCCGGCGAACCAGCCCGATTCGGGAGCGTCGCCGGAGTGGTCCCAGGGCGCACCCTCGACGAAGCGTCCGATCTCACGGAACTTGCCGCCGAAGAACAGCAGGGGTTCGCGCTTGGTGACTTCCATGGCGATCACTTCGCCCACGACGATGATGTGGTCGCCACCGTCGTAGATGTTCCACGGCCGGCATTCCAAGGTGGCAGCGTTCTTAGTGAGCACCGGGACGTTGCCGTCGAGGGTCCACTCGGGCTCCTCCTTCATGACCTTGCCGGCGAAGTGCAGGGCGACGTCCATCTGTTCGAGCGAAAGGATGTTGATGGCGAAGGGGGCGCCTTCGAGGTAACGGGCTGCGCGCGAGGTGCGGGTCAGGGTCACCTGGGCCAGTGGAGGGTCTAGGGAGACGGCGGTGAAGGCGTTCACGGTGGCCCCGTGCGGAACGCCGTCCTCGGACCGGCAGGTCACCACGGTAACGCCGGTGGCGAACGTGCCGAAAGCGTGGCGCAGTTCGCGGGTGTCGATAGGGGTCATGACTGCTTGCTGAGTCATTGACGCCTCCTTAGTTCAGGCCTGATTTTGGCAAGGCGGCATCAGGGCGGGCCGTGTGGATTGAACGGGCGGGTGGCGCAAGACGCCGCCCCGCCGGTGGGAGCCGTGCCGGGTGTGGCTGGCTCAGTCCAGGAACGTCGGTGCTGTGTGTTAGTCCTGCGGATCGAGGATGAAGTCGTAGGTGACTTCCCGGCCCTTGCCGTCCACGCGCTCGGTGGGGGCGAGGATGAGCTCGGGCTTCACGGCCGAGGCGATGTCATCGGCGACGTGCTCGTCGCCCTGGAAATACAACTGCGTGGTGATGAGCTGGTGCCCGGGCGCCGAAACCTTCAAGTGCAGGTGGGCCGGGCGCCAGGCGTGCCAGCCGGCCGCGGCGATGAGTGCACCGCAGGCACCGTCGGTGGGGATCTGGTAGGGCGCGGGCTGGATGGTGTTGATCTGGAAGTTACCCTCGGCGTCGGCGATGATGGAGCCGCGGAGGTTCCATTCCGGCAGGCCCGGGGCGAACTGGGAGTAGAAGCCGAGGTCATCAGCGTGCCATAGTTCGATTAGCGCTCCGGGGAGGGGTTCCCCGGCAACGTTGCGGACCTGGCCTTGGAACAGCAGCGGGGTCCCTGGCTCGTCCTCGCGCATAGGCAACGTGGCGGGGCTGTTCTGAGAGGGAGCGTTCGGGATGTAGTAGGGCCCCTCGATGGTCCCCCTGGAGCCGTGCCTGTTGGCGTTGGCCACTTCCTCCACGGAGTGTTCTACCCAGACGTCCAGGAACAGCGGCCATTCCCCGTCCTCGCCGACCCTGATGAGCCAGGCCTTGAAGGCGTTGTATTCGTCGTAGGTGACCTTTTCCTCAAGGACGGTGTCGTTGATCGCCTTGATGATCCGGCCGGCGAGGGTGCTGACACGTTCCTGGCTGGTGTTGGCAGCGAACTGCTTGTTTTCCCTGAAGCGGGCGGTTGCCCCTGCACCTGAAGCGGCGGCCGTGGCGTGTGTTTCCGTGGTCATGATGACTCCTTTGTCGATGAACGGTTTGTCTGTGGACAGTCCGGGGCGTTGCGGGGGTGCCCTTTGCCTCCCGCCCGTGCAGTGTGCCGGGCGTCACATCCTGGCGTTAGTTCAACGGTAGAACGGTAATTGAGCTATGAGAAATACCTATTTCCGACTCATTGAAAGCCTTTGCATATGAATCACGAGGCGGGGCGCTTTGGTGAGGCGACGGCGGAGGGGTGCTTTGCGAGCGGCGTTACCTTGATGTCCATGTACGGAAAGAGGGGCAGTCCGGAGAGCAGGGTATGCAGTTCGTCGTTGTCGGCAACGTCAAAGACGGAGTAGTTGGAGCATTCCCCGACGATCCGCCAGAGGTGGACCCAGCGGCCGTCACGCTGTAGCTGTTGGGAGTATTCCTTTTCCTGCGCTTTGATGGATTCCGATCTCTCCCGGGATGTCCAGCGGGATGTTGACGTCCATTCGAACCAGGTACAGCATCAGTGTCTCCAAGGTGTCAGGGCAGGAGAGCGGAGGAGCTCCGGTCAGTCCTGCCGGTACTTTTTCAGTTTGTCTGCATCAATCAGCGCGCCGACGCCAGGCACCTCACGAACGCGGATGGCGCCGTTGCTGATCTCCAGCGGCTCGGCGAGGAGGTCATCCGTCATGTCCAGGAAATTGGAGAGTTCCCCCGCACGCCTGGAGCTGGTCTCGAAGGCTGCGCCGAGCGTCACCGTGGCCAGGCTGCCGACCTGGGTGTCGATCTGGTTTCCCATCGTGACGTCCACGCCCAGGCCCTCGCACAGCCCCAGTATCTGCTGTGCTTCGGTGAAGCCGCTCCTCGCGGTTTTGATGCAGATGGCGGTGCTGCCACCGGAGAGCAGTTCCCGGGACACGTCACCGGGCGTGGCGACGCTTTCATCACCCACAACCGGGATGCTGGAGTGTTGTACGAGCCGGCGCCGGCCCATGACCTCGCCCGCATCGCACGGCTCTTCCAGCATGGACAGGCCCAGCCCTTCGGTGCGGCGGAGCACTTCCATTGCCTCGTTGGCGGTCCAGCCGCGGTTGGCGTCCAGATAAATCTCGGTGTCCGCACCGAGGCCATCGCGCAGCACCTGGCATGCCTCGACGTCCAGGGAGAGCGGCCGGCGGCCGGTTTTTAGCTTGAAAGTGTTGATTCCGTACGTCTCCCGGAAGCGCAGCGCCTCCTCGAGCAGATCTTCGGCGGGTTTGAAACCAAGCATGTGAGAGACGCGCATGCTGTCGGTGAAGCCGCCCAGCAGCTTATGAACAGGGGTGCCGAGGGAGATGCCGATGATGTCCCAGAGGGCGATGTCCAAGGCACCCTTGGCGGTGGGATTATGGACTGTGCGGCGGAGTATCTGTTGGACCTTAGATCTGTCCAGGGGGTCCAGACCGATCAGTTGCGGGGCAAAGACCTTGGTGACCACCGAGACGATGGAGTCCTGCGTTTCGCCATACGTGTAGGGCCGCGGCGGAGTGTCCGCCACGCCGTAAATGCCGTTATCCGTGTGGACCCGGATCAACACGTGTTCCGCGGTCGTCACCTCGCCGCTAGCGAACTTCAACGGCCGGGCGTAGGGAATGGCGTAAGGGATGGCCTCAATGCGTTCAATTTTCATGGGGAGAATCCTTTGCGGCAGCTGCGGGCTGTGACGGAAGTGAATCGAACAGGGTCAGGAAGCTTTGTATCAGCGGCGTCTCGTTGTTGCGGTTCCACGCAACAGCCAGGTCCACAGGCGGCGGATTATGCAGCGGCCGGAAGACCACGCCCTGGAAGGAGAACATCCGTGACGTCATGGGAACCAGGGCGATCCCCATCCCTGCGGCGACAAGGGAGAGCAGCGTGGAGGTTTCCTTGGCCTCCTGAACCAGCCGCGGCTGGAAACCAGCCTTCCGGCAGGTGTCCTGGAAGATGCCGCTGACCACTGAGTGGCTGGGGTAACCAATGAAGCTTTGCGACGCCAGATCTGCGATCTTGAGTGTGCCCTGCTCCGCCAGCGGGGAATCGGCGGGCAATGCAGCTACTAGCCGGTCCTGCTCGAGCAGCTTGTGGGCCACCGCTTCCGAACGGATGGGCGGACGTAGGACTGCGACGTCCAGCCGCCCCTCCTCCAAAGCCGTCTCCATTTCAGGGGTTAGCATCTCTCCCTGGACCGTGATGCGGAGCCCGGGAAGGTTGCGCCGCGCAGACTGCACTATGATAGGCATCAGGCGGTAGGTGGCGGTGCCGGTGAAACCCACCCTGAGCACCCCTGTGGCCCCCGCCCCCACCTGCTGCACATCGGATTCGAGTTTCACAAGTTCCTCCAGCAACACACGGCCCCGATCCAACAGAACCTGACCCGCCGGCGTGAGCTCCACCTTCCGCGTGGTCCGCACCAAAAGCGGTGTCCCCAGCTGATCCTCCAGCTGCCTGATCTGCTGAGACAAGGGCGGCTGCGCCATATGAAGCCTTACCGCCGCGCGGCCGAAATGACGCTCCTCTGCCACTGCAATGAAATACCTGAGCTGTCGCGTCTCCATTCGAAGCCTCTCAGCAGTTGGTCACGAAACAAACACTCGTGCTGCATCTAGCCTAAGATCCGCGATTAGTAATAAGAAATACTCATTTACGGCTTACTAATACCGTTTGGATACTAGTCACCGGTCTTCTCGAACGGAAGGATGGAACAGCCACCCCCCGCCGTGTGCTGGTTTGAGGGGCGCCCTATCGCTAGAATGACGGGACCATGGCCAGCCAGCAGAACGATCTGCACGCGCCGCCCCGCGCCTTACAGTTCACGACTCAGGGCATCGCGCCGCTCAGCCGCATCCAGCACTGGGAAAGCCATAACGCCAAGGCCTTGATTTCGCTCGACATCCGGACCATCGACGAGTCCCCGCTGCACGCTACCGAACTCAACCTTCAGTTCCCCTCCCTTCGCCTGGCCCGCGTGCAGGGAACGCCCCAGATCGTCGAGCGCTCGGAATCGTTCATCCGGCAGAACCCCACCGACGTGGTAGCCGTCTTCTTTGCCCTCGCCGGCGATGCATTCTTCTATCACCGCCGCGGCCACGAGACCCTGAAACCAGGCCAGGCCATCATGTACGACGCAGACCTGCCCTTCATGCGCGGCTTCGCCGCGGGGCTTCAGGAACTGGTCCTCACGATTCCCCGGCCACTCTTCCGGGAGTTTTCCGGCGGCACATCGCTGAACCAGCCGGTACGCTTCGATTTCGGCCCCGGCGCCGGGACTCAGGCGCAAGAACTCGCCCGGATGATCGGCTCGGCGCTGGTGTCCGAGCCGCCGGCGGACGACACCGAGAAAGCCGTCCTGGAACTGTTCCGCCTTATCGCTTCGGGGGGCAAGGCCGGCAGCGGAACCGGTTATTTGGCAGCTGCCAAAGGTTACATTGAACGGTCCTTTGGCGATCCGGGACTCGGGACGGCGGAGGTGGCTGCGGCCGTCGGCATCAGCGAGCGGCAGTTGGGACGCGCATTCGCCGACGCCGGCCTGACGCCAGGTCGCTACGTGCTCGGGCTGCGACTGGACCGAGGCCGTGAACTCCTCGCCTCACCCGCCGCGGCCGGAATGACCATCGGAGAGATTGCCGCGGTGGTCGGTTTCTCCTCGCAGAACTATTTCGCCCGGACCTTCAAGGAACGGTTCCACACCACGCCGCTCCAGATCCGCAAGGCAACCAGGGCTGGCATCCAGCTCGATTAGTAGGCAGCAGACGGATTCGTTTTCGCACAGCTCCGACGCTTTTTAGCACTTACCGGACGCGTCGGCTATGACAGGCACCACCTGCCATGGTGATCTGGGACACTTCTTGGGAAGGCGCCATTCGGTCCGCGCCACAACCGCGGAGCTTCAGCGCCAAGCGACCTAGTCCAGCAACAACCAACGGAGGTTGTCATGCCAATTTTCAATGACGGAATTGCCGCCACTGCCCGCCCGGACGGTACCGGCATCGTCACTACCGACGTGCTGATCGTGGGCTCTGGCCCTGCCGGCAGCTCCGCATCCCTTTTCCTCTCCAATCAGGGCATCTCCAACATCATGATCACCAAATACCGTTGGACGGCGAACACGCCTCGCGCCCACATCACTAACCAGCGCACCATGGAAGTGCTCCGCGATGCCGGCATCGAGGACCAGGTCCTGGCCGAGGCCACTCCGCATGAGCTTATGGGTGACACGGTTTACTGTGAAAGCCTCGCTGGGGAAGAGATCGGCCGCCGCCCCACCTGGGGAACGCGGCCGGATCGGCGGGCCGACTATGAACTTGCGTCGCCCGCTATGCCGTGCGACATTCCACAGACACTTCTTGAACCGATTATGGTCAAGAACGCGGCCATGCGCGGCACGCAGGTTCAGTTTTCCACTGAGTACCTGTCCCACACGCAGGACGCAGACGGAGTCAGCGTCCAGGTGCTGAACCGTCTCAGTGGACACGAATACACCATCCGAGCCAAGTACCTCATTGGCGCCGATGGTGCGCGTTCCAAGGTCGCTGCCGACATCGAGCTCCCCATGGAAGGGTTGATGGACATCGGCGGCTCCATGAATATCACTTTCAAAGCGGACCTGACCCACCTCGTTAAGCACCGCCCGTCCGTCCTGTACTGGGTGTTCAACCCGGGCTCAAATGTCGGCGGCCTCGGTGCCGGCCTGATCCGCATGGTCCGCCCTTGGGACGAGTGGCTGATCTGCTGGGGCTTCGACATCAATGGCGAACCGCCGGTTCTGGATAAGGACGAAGCAATACGGATCATCCGGAATTTGGTTGGCATCGCAGACCTTGACGTCACGATCTTGGGCTACTCGTTGTGGGGCAACAACGAACAGTGGGCCACGCACCTGCAGAAGGGCCGCGTTTTCTGCGCCGGAGACGCCATCCACAAGCACCCGCCAAGCCACGGACTCGGCTCCAATACTTCCATTCAGGATGCCTACAACCTGGCCTGGAAGCTAGCCGTAGTGATCAAGGGACAAGCCGGTCCCGAGCTGCTGGAAACCTACTCCACGGAACGCGCCCCCGTGGCTAAGCAAATTGTGAACCGGGCCAATCAGTCCAGCCGCGACTACAAGCCGATCTTTGACGCCCTGGGGGTCACGAACGCTACCACCAATGAGGAGTTCACCGAAAAGCTCCAGTTGCGCAAGGAAAAGTCGCCTGAGGGCGCCGCACGCCGCACGGCGCTCCGTGCAGCTCTCGACGCGAAGGACTACGAGTTCAACGCACAAGGCACCGAAATCGGTCAGTTCTACGAGTCAACGGCTATCGTGACTGACGGCGGTCAGCGGCCTGCCCCTACCGAAGACGAACTGCTGCACCACCAGAAGTCCACTTTCCCGGGCCTCCGCCTGCCGCACGCCTGGCTCGGAAACGCAAAGTCCAAGTACTCGACACACGACATCGCCAAGGGCACCGGTTTCACCATTTTCACCGGGATCACCGGTGAAGCCTGGGCAGACGCCGCGGTCAGAGTTGCCGATCGCTTGGGCGTCGAGCTCAAGGCCGTGGTGATCGGTGAAGGCCGGGAGGTCCAGGACCTCTACGGAGATTGGCTCCGCCAGCGCGAAATCGAGGAGGACGGCGTCATCCTGGTCCGCCCGGACAAGCACATCGGATGGCGCGCCCACGCCATGGTTCAGGATCCGGAAGCGGCGCTCTCCGCTGTGCTCGCCGAAATCCTAAGCATTGATAAGAACGATTCTGGCCACTTCGCAGAGGAAGCCGAAGCCGTTCTCTCACCCGCCCGTCTTGGTCGCTGACACGACAGTCTCAGCGGCCGGGGTGCACCAGGTCTTCATTAAAACGCAAGGCCAATTAGCAACTTTGAAATGGGTATTTATCCTCACTCAATTCGAGCTTCACGATTAGCCACTACCCAAGTGGTGCGGGGCACAAAGTAAGGCTGAGGAAATACGAAGTCCGCGCACGCACACAGGATGCATCGACAAAGGAGTCATCATGACAGTAGAAACCCAGGGAACCGCCGCCGCTTCAGGTGCAGGCGCCACCGCCAGGTTCCGGGAGAACAAGCATTTTTCCGCCGCCACCAGCCAGGAGCGCGTCAGCAGGCTTGCCGGCCGCGTTATCAAAGCCATCAACGCCACCGTGCTGGATGAAGAGGTCAGCTACGACGAGTACAACGCCCTGAAGGCCTGGCTCATTAAGGTCGGCGAAGACGGCGAATGGCCCCTGTTCCTCGACGTCTGGATTGAGCACTCCGTCGAGGAAGTAGCCAACGCCAGCAGGCAGGGATCCAAGGGCACCATCGAGGGACCCTACTACCTGCCGGATTCACCCCAGCAGCACTCTCCGGCCACCCTGCCGATGCGCGATAACGAACCCGGCACTCCTTTGCTGTTCCAGGGGCAGGTCACCAACGTCGCAGGCCAGGCCCTGCCGGGTGCCACGATCGAAATCTGGCACGCCGACGATCTCGGCTTCTATTCGCAGTTCGCCCCGGGCCTGCCCGAATGGAACCTCCGCGGCACGATGGTGGCGGACCAGGAGGGCAACTTCCAGATCAACACCATGCAGCCCGCGCCGTACCAGATCCCCACGGACGGTGCTTGTGGACAGCTCATCGCCGCGGCCGGCTGGCACGCGTGGCGCCCGGCGCACCTGCACCTCAAAGTGTCGGCTCCGGGTCATCAGCTCATCACCACCCAGCTGTACTTCGAAGGCGATGAACACGTGGCGGACGATATCGCTTCGGCCGTGAAACCCGAACTGGTGCTTGCCCCGGCCAACCGCGCCGATGGCGCCGGGAGCGAAGTCACCTACAACTTCATCCTGGACCCAGAGGAGTAAGAAAAATGACTCAGGAAGCAGCCGCCGCCCCCGTCGACCCGCGCCAGTTGCGGAACGCCTTCGGCCAGTTCGCCACCGGCGTCACCGTAGTGACCTGCCGGTCCGACGACGGCGTCCCGCACGGTGCCACGGTCAACGCCTTTACCGCGGTGTCATTGGACCCTCCGCTGGCGCAGGTGACGCTCACCCGCACCTCGCGGGCTGCGCAGTATCTTGATGGGGCTCCCTTCGCCATCAACATCCTGTCCCACGACCAGTTGGACGTTGCCTGGCACTTCGCCGGCAAACCGTTGCCCTATGAGCCTGCCTGGACGCTGGACGGAAACGTTCCGGTCCTGTTGGAGAACAAGGCAACGTTGGAATGCACGCCCTGGGCGATCTACGACGGCGGCGACCACATCATCGTCATCGGCGAAGTCCAAAAACTCGAGGTGACAGACCGCGAACCGCTGCTGTTCTTTGGCGGAAAGTTCCGCGAAATCGGGCCCCTGACGGGTTCTAGCCACTGGCACCACAGCGGTGACTCACTAGAATCCGGATGGTTCTCCGGAGCGGATTCCTTCAAAGCCTTTAGCAGCATCTAACCCCCGCAATTCTTACCGAAAGGAATCATCATGACCGAGATCCTGGACGACACAGCACCCACCACCGCTCCCACGATGGGCGAACGGACCACTCCCGCCAACCCGAAGATGCCGATGACGGGGGACGAGTACATCAACTCGCTCAAAGACGACCGCGAAGTGTGGATCTACGGCGAGCGGGTCAAGGATGTCACCACCCACCCGGCGTTCCGGAACTCCATCCGGATGGCCGCCCGGCTCTACGATGCCATGCACAAGCCCGAACTGCAGGACAAGCTGATGGTCCCCACCGATACCGGCTCCGGAGGCAAGACCATGTCGTTCTTCCGCGCCCCGCACAGCGTGGAGGACCTCAAAAAAGACCGCGTCGCGATTGAGACGTGGGCCCGGATGAGCTACGGGTGGCTGGGCCGCTCTCCGGACTACAAGGCCGCGTTCCTGGGCACGTTGGGCGGTATGCCGGACTTCTACGAGCCGTTCCAGGACAACGCGAAGCGCTGGTACAAGGAGTCACAGGAGAAGGTTCTCTACTGGAACCACGCGATCATTAACCCGCCGGTGGACCGTCACCTGCCACCGGACCAGGTAGGAGATGTCTTCATGAAGGTGGAAAAGGAAACAGATTCCGGACTCATCGTCTCCGGAGCCAAGGTCGTGGCCACCGGCTCGGCGATCACCAACTACAACTTCATCGCCCACTACGGTCTGCCGATCAAGCGCAAGGAATTCGCACTGATCTGCACCGTGCCGATGGACGCCCCCGGCGTGAAGCTGATCAGCCGCGCCTCCTACAGCCACCAGGCAGCTGTCATGGGCACTCCGTTTGACTACCCGCTCTCAAGCCGCATGGACGAGAACGACTCCGTCTTCGTCTTCGACAAAGTCCTCATCCCCTGGGAAAACGTGTTCGCCTACGGCGACGTGGAGAAGATCAACAACTTCTTCCCGCAAACCGGCTTCATCAACCGCTTCACCTTCCAAGGCGTTATCCGTTTGGCCACCAAGCTGGACTTCATTGCCGGACTGCTGCTGAAAGCCCTCGAAGTCGCCGGCACCCAGGACTTCCGCGGCGTCCAGACCCGAGTCGGTGAGGTCCTGGGCTGGCGCAACATGTTCCGCGCGCTGATCGACGGCATGACCCTCAACCCGGACGAGGGACCCAACGGCACCGTGCTGCCCAAGCTGGACTACGGCCTGGCGTACCGAATGTTCATGGCCATCGGCTACCCGCGCATCAAGGAAATCATCGAACAGGACGTCGCCTCGGGCCTGATCTACCTGAACTCCTCAGCACTGGACTTCAAAACCCCGGAGATCCGGCCGTACTTAGACAAGTACGTCCGCGGCTCCGACGGCGTTGAAGCGGTTGACCGCGTCAAGCTCATGAAGCTGCTGTGGGACTCGATCGGCACCGAGTTCGGCGGCCGTCACGAACTCTACGAACGCAACTACTCCGGCAACCACGAAAACGTCAAGGCCGAGATCCTCTTCGCCGCCCAAGCCCAGGGCACCACGGACTCCATGAAGGGCTTCGCCGACCTGTGCATGTCCGAATACGACCTGGACGGCTGGACCGTCCCTGACCTCATCAACAACAACGACGTCAGCCTGTTCCTCAAGCGCGGCTAGCCGGCACTGTACTGCCAATGGCTGCAGGTACGGTGCGGAGATCCCGCACCGTACCCGCAGCCTTCACCCCTACCGCCACTACCAAACTCAGTCCGCGCAGACCAGGAGCATCGATGACACTGCAGTTCGATCATGTGGCTCCACGCCAGCGGGTGCTGTTCGGCAACGGGAACGCAACTGCGGACCTTGCCGCCGAAACTGAACGGCTCCAAGCCCGAAATGCCATGGTTATTTCCAGCTGCAGGTACGCGGACGTGGCCGGGATCATCACGGAAGGCGTCAACGTTGCCCTGCATTATCACGACGTGGTGGAGCATGTTCCGGCCGCGGCGGCGGAGGCAGCCCGCACGGCTGCCGCCTCCCACAACGTCGACCTCCTGGTAGCCGTCGGCGGCGGATCGGCCATCGGACTGGCCAAGGCCGTTGCGCTCACCACGGGACTGCCGATAATCGCGGTGCCCACCGGCTACGCAGGTTCCGAGGCCACGAACGTCTGGGGCATCACAGCGGACCACTGCAAGACCACCGGCGCCGACGACCGTGTGCTGCCAGTGTCGGTAATTTACGACGTCGGGTTGACGTTGTCGCTGCCGGTGGCACTATCGGTGGCCTCGGGCTTGAATGCGCTGGCGCACTGCATCGATTCCCTGTGGGCGCCACGCGCCCATCCATTGAACGCGGCACTCGCCACGGAAGCCATCCGCCTGCTCGCCGGGGGACTGCCGGCCGTGAAGGCTGACCCCTCAAGCGTCGCAGGCCGGGAACAGCTGCTGAGCGGGGCGTTCCTGGCGGCGGCCGCATTCGCGTCAGCCGGGGCGGGAATGCACCACAAGATTTGTCACGTCCTGGGCGGGACCTTCAATCTTCCGCACGCCACAACGCACGCGGTGATCCTTCCCCATGTCGCAGCATTCAATGTGGCAGACGCACCGGAAGCTGAGGAGCGCATCGCCGCCGCGTTGGGCAGTGCCGATGCGAGTACAGGCCTGGCAGACCTGTACAACAGCATTGACGCCCCGCGCAGCCTCCGCGACCTCGGATTCCGCGAGGACCAGATCCCCGAAGCCTTGCACCTCATACTGCCGCAGATACCGCCATCGAATCCCCGCAGCGTCGTGACTGCGGACCTGGAACGGCTGTTGATCTCCGTTTGGAAAGGAAACACCCCATGATTTTTCTGGCCCGTCACCCGAGACTGATGTTCCATATCAATAGCAAGCAGGACCTGGCCCTGTGGGAGGCCGAACTGGCAACGCCCACCATCAGATTAACCTCGTCCGCCTGGGTGGGCTGGTACGAAGAGGACACTGCAACTTGACGCAAGATACGGCGTGGCCTAGCCCGCCGCTGCCGTCCGCTGTAGCCTCCGCTGATCAGACCGACTCGACGGTCGACGACGGACTTGGGGCCCATTTCGGAGGGCACTGAGCACGGGATCGAATCCGGGCCCTGGTGCCAGGATATACCGCGAGCTGGCCCGCGCGATTGTCTGCTCGTGGTGTCCCTGCCGGAGGTCTTGTCGGTGTAGACGAGGTCCAGCAGCTGTGGCTGCTTCGAGCTGGCGTTTTCGTTAAGGTTCAGCGTGCTGACTCGTACGTACCCCATTCGCTGTCCAGTCACCGGTGTCTCCAGCCCTCATCCTGTCAGGTTGAGTATCAGCAGAAGGTGAAGAAACAGGGCCCTTCGTTCGTCAGGTTGTGGTGTATCCCAACTGGAATTCCGTGCACCAAACGGCGGGTCTTGGGCAACATACAAGCCGCCGGCCTGAACCGGAGTAAATTCCCGGCCGCCCACCGTTGTGGCCCACGTCCCACAGGCTACGCATTACTGGACAGGCGATCGGAAACCTAGCGATCCAACAGATGCGCGGCCACCCCGGGTGCCCCGCTTGCGCTACTCCGTCCGGCGCGGCCTCTCACGTCCCTGAACATCGGCCAGGGCAGGGCGTGTCCCCCGGCGAAGCACTATTCCTTCGGGGAGACCCTCCACTGTCATCTGGGATCCGTAAACATCGAACGAAAAGTATGCTTCCCCGAAAACCACGTTCTCGGCATGAAAATTCCCCCACGCCTCCGGTAACACAGGGTCCATCCAAAGCTCGCCCAGAGAAAAATGGGCATCGTGGCGCAGGAGGCTCCTGAGCAGCATTATCGGGGTTGTTGCCGCCCATGCCTGGGGCGAGCATGCCGTCGGATACGGGAGTGGCTGAGGGTAGTCGGAGCGACTGTAACCGCAAAACAATTCGGGCAGCCTGTGGTCCGTGTACTCGCCGACTTCCATCAGCGCTGAGGCAAGCCGCTGGGCTTCCTCGACGAACCCGTAGCGCAACAGACCCCCGACGATCAGCGCATTGTCATGCGGCCAGACGGAGCCGTTGTGGTAGCTGACGGGGTTGTAGGCACCCATGTCAGTCGCCAGGGTGCGAATGCCCCAGCCGCTGAACATCTCCGGGGACATCAGCCGGTCGGCGACCTGCCGGGCCTTGTCCTCATCCACGATGCCGGACCACAGGCAGTGACCCATGTTGGACGCGCAGGCGTCGACGGGCCGTTTATCGCCGTCCAGCGCGATCGCGTAGTACCCGCGGTCGGGCAACCAGAACTGTTTGTTGAACTGCTTCTTCAGCCGCTCCGCCTGGTCCTGGAGCTCGACCGCCAAGGCCCTGTCGCCCGAGTCATGCGCCATCCAAGCACGGGCGACGAGGGCGCTGTAAACGTAGCCCTGCACCTCACACAAAGCGATGGGCGGCTCTGCAATGCGCCCGTCGGCAAAGCTGATGCCATCCCAGGAGTCCTTCCAGCCCTGATTGATGAGACCCTGTTCATTGAGTCGCTCGTACTCGACAAAACCGTCACCGTCCCTGTCGCCGTAATCCCGCACCCAGTCCAAGGCGCGGTCCGCATGGGGCAACAGAGCAGCGACGTCCTCTGGTGCATGTCCCCAACGGCTCACTTCACCGAGCAGAGTCACGAATAAGGGAGTGGCATCAGCGGTACCGTAATAGGCAGACTTCCCGCCAAGCGCCAGGCCTGTGCCAAGGCCCAACCGTACCTCGTGAAGGATCCGCCCGGGCTGTTCCTCAGTCACCAAGTCCACCACGGTGCCCTGCCACTTAGCCAGAGTCTGAAGCGTGCCCAGCGCGAGCGGCGGGTTGATGGGCACCGCCATGAACGAAGCCAGCAAGGAGTCCCGACCAAACAATGCCATAAACCAGGGCGCCCCAGCGGCGACAACCATGCGGTCAGGATTCGACGGATCAACGATGCGCAGAGCGCCGATGTCAGCATAGCTGCGCGCGACAATTCGATCGATGGACGGGTTTGCTATTCGGACAGGAGGGATACTCGCAACCCAGGACTGCTGTCTCCGGTCCCGGGGTGAGACAGCATCCGGATGGGTAGCGAGGAGCGATGAGCCCGGATTGGTATCGTCCGACAGCGGCGTAACAGTCGCCCGGATGCTCCACTGCCCGTGACCGGGTACGACGGCGCGGAAGATCAGACCGTCGGCGCTGGCTTCGCCGCCGGCGGCCCGCACGACGACGCCCTTCCGGACATCCTGCCAAACTGCCTCCATCCTCACCGAATCGCCATCGACTTGACGTGCCTCATTCCACTGCCGGCGGAATCGTCCGTCCTTGACTTCAAAAAGATCGGCGAAATCCGCGTCCACGAACAACGCAACTTCACATGCCGCCGGACCGGATGCGTAGTTGTATATGGTGATGTCTTCCAGAATGCCGGCGCCCACCTCGCGCTTGCGTTCCACGGTCAAAGGACTATCGGACCGACCGTCGGCACGCACGGCTCTGCCTACGTACATTCCCCGGTAAGGCGTAGGCGTCCACGCCCCGAGAGGCTCGACCGGCTCGCCATTAATGGTCAGGTACCACCGGGAAAGGATCCTTGTGTCGAGATGGAAAACGCCGTGTGGATGATGGGGGAAGATATCCCCATTCTGCAGCGAGATGCAGAACGACGATCCCTCCACCAGCGTCACCGCACCCTGGCCGGTAGGTCCCGCCGCATTATCCGCATTCCAACCGGTCATCATAAACTCCCCTTTGAAAGCGCGCCGAGCCTCATGCTGAGCTGAATCTACGCCCGCTACCGGGCATCCACCAGACCAGCGTGAGCGGCCCTGCTGGTTATTGAAATCAAGCGGCGGCCTGGATTGTGGCAGTGCTTACGATTTAGCCGAAAAATCCGGTGCTGGAGGCATGACCGGTAGGAGAGGACACTTCTTGCGGCTCCACGTTCGCGAAGTCTTCAAGGACATCGAACGCATTCAGACCAGCACGCCGGACCTCTTATTTCGACGGCACGACACCCGGCATCTCGACGCAGCGTTGCACGGGCGAATCGGACTTCTCGTTAAACGTGTCTCAATTCCGGTTGTTCCGAAGACCATCAGGCGTCACCGCCATTGCCCACGCAACCGGCAGTTGGAATTGGTTCTCCGCGCCACCGCGAAGAAGCATGCTGTCTCCGCCGCCAGCCAGGGACAATTCTTGTGGACGAATTGAAAACCGGCTGCCACGGCGCTGAGCCCATCATGTGCCGTGCGGTACGGTTGTCCGTCGACCGGGCAACATGATGGTGGGGATGCCTTTGACAGCATCAGGGCAGGGTCCAAGCCCATTCTCCAACCCCACCTGGCTGGTAGAAGTGCCGCTTCGACCATCACATTCGCTGGGGCTACATCGTCATAACTGTATGGACAACAAACAAGTCCTGGCAGTAGTAGCAATGCTTAGCGGGTGGTGAGCAGGTATGTCACAAAGGCATATGGGCACCCGGCAACGAGGCTCGAGAGTGCGAGGGCACGGCCCAACCACTATCGGGTCTATCGCCACATAGAAACAGCGGAATTCCCGAAAAAGATGCATCTGACCCAGCGTAGGTGACGACGCGGGCGACAGTAACAACAAGAGTGCGAGAGGTGGATCAATGGCAAAGGTATTAATCGTCGGAGGTGGCTTTGCGGGTGTGTGGACTGCGGCTAGCGCAGCGAAATTGCGCCGCGAATGCGGTGTCAGCGACTCTGACCTGAGTATTACCGTGGTCAGTGCGGGTGATGATTTGGTCCTCCGCCCGCGCCTGTACGAGTCCGACCCCCACAAGATGCGCAGCCCGCTCGACAAGATCCTTGGCCCCATCGGCGTTCAGCGGCTGGCCGCGACCGTGACAGCCATCGATACGGCAGCCAAAACGGTTAGCGCAGTGACCAGGGATGGGTGTAGTGCCGAGCTCGCATATGACCGGCTGGTGTTGGCATCCGGCAGCCAGGTTGTCCAACCGAAAATTCCCGGGGCTGAACACATTTTCGACATCGACACCCTGGGAGGAGCATCACGGCTTGACTCACATTTGCACCGCTTGCCCCAATGTTCGGAAAGCGCAGGGCAGTACACGGCAGTAGTTGTGGGTGCCGGTTTCACGGGGCTCGAGATTGCCACGGAGCTGACTAGACGTCTGCGGGAAATCGCCGGCCCTCAGGGAACCGTGCGCGTCGTTCTTGTCGAGCGCGAGGGAGAAGTGGGCCCTGAGCTGGGCGCAAATCCTCGTCCAGCTATCACGGACGCGCTGACAGAGCTCGGAATTGAGGCGCGCATGAGGGTGAGCCTGGACGCTGTGAGACGCGGCTGCGTCAGCCTGTCCGACGGTACAGAGATCGCCGCAGATACTGTGGTCTGGACCGCGGGAATGGCTGCAAGCCCGCTCACAAAGTTCATCCCTGCCGAACGTGACCGGATCGGCAGACTGCATGTCGACGAATACCTCCGGGTGACCGGCGTTGCTGACGTCTATGCGGCGGGCGACACCTCTGCCGCTATCGCGACAGAAGGCCGAACCGTGATGCAGAGCTGTCAGCACGCCACGCCTCTCGGCAAATTTGCCGGACACAACGTTGCCGCCGACCTGCTCGGAAAGCCTCTGGAACCTTTTGTTCCTGATAGTTATGTGACTTGTTTGGCGCTGGGTCCTGCCGGTGCGGTTGTAACCTCCGGGTGGGAACGTACGGTTCTCATGACCGGCAGCGCCGGCCATGACCTCAAGACCACTATCAACACGGAATGGATCTACCCACCCGCTGGCGACGGCGAAGCCTTGCTGGCCGCGGCTGGCCCGAACGGCGCGTGGCCGCAATACACACCTCTCGCCGCTGGGTGAGCCGGAATGTCTGAACACCACCGCCGGGGTGGGGGTGGTGTTCAGCTCCGCCCTACCGCTGTTTGCGACGTGTGCACATAGGGCCGGGGCGAGCCCGGACCCTGTCGAAGGGGGAGCAGCCCTGAAGAAAGGCATACAGGAACGGAATCAGGACGGGCATTGAGTTTGTCAGGATTTGCGATGAGCGCAATCGCACCGATGGACCCATCAACGACTTCGAGGTCCATCACCCACACGAGATCCGCTGCCCGGCGAACCACAACCCCCGTGTAACCGTTGACAAGCTCCATCGAGACATCGAGATCCCCTCTTTGGCGCCACTCAAGACTCAGCACACCCAGCAGATAATGTGCCACCTCGCGTTGCCCTCTGATCAGACGCCGCGCAACTCTGACGGACTTTCCACCGTCTGCTCTGGAAACAACATCCGGATCCAGAACGGCGGCCAAAGACTCCATGTCACCATCGGCGCACGCGCGCGCGAATGCCTCAACCACCTGATCCCTCGTTGCACCATGACCTTCTGCGCGGCGAGGGGAAAGAACTTTCTTACGGGCGGCTGTCGCCAGTTGCCTGCAGGCTTCCGGGCTTCTCCCGACAATTTCAGCGATTTCAGCGAAGGGGACCTGAAACACGTCGTGAAGGATGAGACTCACGCGCTGCGGGGCAGTGAGCTGTTCCATGGTCACCAGCAACGCGATGGAAACTGACTCATCCTGCGTGACAATATCGGCAGGGTCAGAGTTGGGGGAAAGGCGAGACCCTTCCGGCAGGTTCTGATGGATGCTTCCGACTGTCGATGCTGGTTCCCCCACCATCGGCTCGGGCAACCATATGCCGTGGTATCTTTCCCGCCTGGCCATGGCCGATCCCAGCCGGTCAGGGCACACCCTGCTCACTACACGGGTAAGCCACGCGATCGGCTCCCGAATGAACTGACGCTGCTCCTCGCTCAGCTCCTGCCATCGTGTGAACCCGTCCTGCACGGCATCTTCCGCGTCATGCACCGACCCGAGAAGGCGGTAGGCCACGCCAAAGAGATGATTGTACCCACGGCTTCCGCGTTGGAAGAGCGCTGCCTGCTCATCCGTCACGGCATCCTCGTTCACTGAGTAGTAGCTTGTGTCATGATGACTCCTTTGTCGATGAACGGTTTGTCTGTGGACAGTCCGGGGCGTTGCGGGGGTGCCCTTTGCCTCCCGCCCGTGCAGATCAATAAGCTATGCCGCTGCTGCCCAGGCAGGTGTTAGCGCTCACTTTGCTTTTACTTTGGCTCCCGTTCATTTGATTTGGAAAAGGTCGACAGTGGTCTCGCCCCGGACGGGGCGGCAATTCAATCACTCCACAAGAGGTTCAATTTCGTGTATCCATACCCTTCTCTCCAAACAAACCGGTTGTCCCGGCCCCTCGGTATAACCGCCGGTGCTCTGGCTTTGCTGGCCACCTGCGCCATGGTTAGCCCTGCCGCCACCGCCGCGCCAGTCCCTGCTATGCAGCCCGACCCGGCGCTG
>JAPSIT010000136.1 GCA_031178585.1 Arthrobacter sp. | reverse complement strand
CCAGCAGTGCATTGCTCGGTGAGGACAGGGCCAGGACCGGCCGGTTCCCGCCTCCAAGCACGGCTTCGCCGAGCCACGGGGAGCCGGAGTTAGCGCTGCCCGGGTTCCTGGAACCTTCGCCCGTTGCACCGTCGCCCGTCACCAACGACCGAAGCTGGTCGAGCTCGGCGATTGAAACACGGCTGATGATGGCTTCGTCGCCGGCCTTCTTCTGGGGCCGCCCGGTGCAGTCTTCGGTGAAGATGATCAGGGCGCTGCTGCCCACATACGGAAGCGTTGCATCCCGCAGCCGCGCCGCGATGGTGGCCAGCGGGGCGGTGGACACTGCGGCGATTCCCTGAAGCAGCGGCTGCGCCTGGAGGACGAGGCCGCCCAGATCCGGCAGCCCGGTGTCCGGCAGGGAAGGGGTTTCGGGAGTTTGGAGGGGGATAACCACCTGCCCAGTTTACGGAGTTTCACAGATTTGCCTACCCCTTTGGGTGGTTAAGACCGTCCGATCATAGCGTTGGGCCCGCTCAACAGGCGGGTGAAGATGGACAGGTAACAACTTTCCTGAAGGAGGTACCTGCCAATGAGCGTCGTCTCAGAAACCGATCCGGCCGCCCTCGCCGATGTGTCCCGGTCCTTTGACCGCAACCGCAGCCTTGTCCAGGACGAAATCAGCGGAGTGTTCCAGAGCGTGGATCCGTCGCAGGTTGCGGCCCTGGTTACCGAACTGAGGCTGGCTGACAGGATCTTCGTCACCGGTGCGGGGCGGAGCGGCCTCGTCCTGAAAATGGCAGCCATGCGGCTGATGCACCTCGGGCTGACCGTGCACGTGGTCGGGGAGATCACCGCACCCGCCATCCGTTCCGGCGACCTGCTGCTCGCGGCGTCCGGGTCGGGCACCACCGCCGGCGTCGTCAAGGCGGCCGAAACCGCGGCAGCCCAGGGCGCGCGGATCGCTGCCTACACCACAAACGCCGGTTCTCCGCTCGCGAAGGCGGCCTCCGCCGTCGTGATCATTCCTGCCGCGCAAAAGACGGACCACGGCTCCAACCTCTCCCGGCAGTACTCGGGGAGCCTGTTCGAGCAGGTGCTGTTCGCCACCACCGAAGCGGTGTTCCAAAGCCTCTGGGACGAGGACGCTGCTACGCCCGAGGAACTCTGGCAGCGCCACGCGAACCTCGAATAAGCGGTTACCCGCTAAGCCAAGACCTCACCAGCTGAAACCCAACCTCACCAAAAAGAGAAAAGAGAAACACCTATGAAACTGCAAGTCGCCATGGATGTCCTGACCGTCGAAGCCGCCCTGGAACTCGCCGGCCAGGTCGCCGAATACGTTGACATCATCGAGCTCGGCACCCCGCTGGTTAAGAACGCCGGGCTGTCCGCTGTGACCGCTGTGAAGACCGCGCACCCGGACAAGATTGTCTTCGCCGACCTGAAGACCATGGACGCAGGCGAACTGGAAGCCGATATCGCGTTCAGCGCCGGCGCAGACCTCGTCTCCGTCCTCGGCGGTGCCGACGACTCCACCATCGCCGGTGCTGTCAAGGCAGCCAAGGCCCACAACAAGGGCGTCGTGGTAGACCTGATCGGCGTTGAGGACAAGGTCACCCGCGCCAAGGAAGTCCGCGCACTCGGTGCCAAGTTCGTAGAGATGCACGCTGGCCTCGATGAGCAGGCCAAGCCGGGCTACAACCTGGACGTGCTGCTCAGTGCCGGGGAAGAAGCCCGTGTGCCCTTCTCCGTCGCCGGCGGCGTGAACCTCTCCACCATCAACGCGGTCCAGCGCGCCGGCGCTGACGTCGCCGTTGTCGGCGGTTCCATCTACAGCGCCGCCGACCCCGCCGTTGCAGCCAAGGAACTGCGCGCGGCGATCATCTAG
>JAPSIT010000135.1 GCA_031178585.1 Arthrobacter sp. | reverse complement strand
GCACCCGAGAGCGTACCCGCCGGGAAGGTCGCGGCGAGTACGTCGTAGGCAGACTTATCGTCGGAGAGCCTGCCGACCACGGTGGAAACGAGGTGCATGATGTGGCTGAACTTCTCCACCTCCATGAACTGGCTGACGTCCACGGTGCCAGGATCGCAGACCTTCGAAATGTCGTTCCGGGCCAGGTCGACGAGCATCAGGTGCTCGGCGCGCTCCTTCAGATCCGCAAGCAGCTCTTCAGCGAGCTCACGGTCCTGCTCAACGGTTTTGCCGCGCGGGCGCGACCCGGCGATCGGGTGCGTAATAACTTCGTCCCCGGTCACCGTGACCAGTGCCTCGGGAGACGACCCGACGATGGAGTAGGCGTTGCCCTCGGCGTCTTCGAGACTGAACAGGTACATATAAGGGCTCGGATTGAGGTTGCGCAACACCCGGTAGACGTCCAGCGCCGAGGCCGTGCACTCCGCTTCAAACCGGCGTGAAATCACCACCTGGAACACTTCGCCGTCGACGATCGCTTCCTTGCCCCGGTCGACCGCCGCCAGGTACTGCTCTTCGGCCCAGCTGTGCGTAACGGAGTCCATCAGCTCCTTGGTCGACAGCGCACTGTTCTCCAGCACGGAGATCTGCTGCACCAACGGTTCATTGAGCTGTGCCAGCATCCGGCGGACACGCTCAACCGCGTCGCGCCAGGCATCGTCCGCCCGCTCGTCGCTGCCATCGAAATTGATGGCGTTGGCGATCAGGGTAACGGTGCCCTCGGCGTTGTCGTGCACAGCCATGTCCGTGACCAGGCACATCGCCAGCTCCGGCAGCGGCAGGTCCTCTTCGGGCGGGCTTGTCAGCTTTTCCCACCGGCGCACCGCTTCCCAGCCCACGAAGCCCACGAGCCCGGACGTCAGCGGCGGCAGCCCGTCAAAACGTTCGGTCCGCAGCGCCTCCACGGTCCGGCGCAGCGCCTCCACCGGATTGCCGTCCAGCGGGACGCCAACCGGCGGCTCCCCTAGCCAATGTGCCTGGCCGTCCTTGCTGGTCAGCGTGGCCTTGGAATGGGTCCCGATAAACGAGTAGCGGGACCAGACTCCACCCACCGCGGCCGACTCGAGCAGGAACGTTCCGGCCTGTCCCCCGCCGAGTTTCCGGTAGAGGGAGATGGGCGTCTGGTCATCAGCGAGCACCTTGAGGGTGACCGGGATTACCCGCCGGTCGCGGGCAAGGGAGCGGAACTCCTCCAGCGTGGGGCTGATGACACCAAGGTCCTGCATTACTTGTTTTCTTTCGCTAGCGGTTCTTCTTCGGCACGGTTTCCAACAACGACGTCGACACCGCGCCCATCGAAGCAGGTTCTGGTGCCTGTGTGGCAGGCTGCGCCGACCTGATCGACCTGGATCAGGAGTGCGTCGCCGTCGCAGTCGAGCGCCACGGACTTCACCCACTGCACGTGTCCGGATGTGTCGCCCTTGCGCCAATACTCCTGGCGGGATCGCGAATAGAACGTGACCCTTCCTGAGGAGAGAGTGCGGCGCAGCGCCTCGTCATCCATCCAGCCCAGCATGAGCACTTCGGAGGTGTCATGCTGCTGGATAATGGCGGCGACGAGGCCGGCTGCGTCGCGCTTGAGGAGGTCTGCGACGGCGGCGGGCAGGGCTTCGCTGCCGGCGCCGGCCAAGGATACATTCGGGGTTTCAGGCTTGGAGGACATCCCTTCAAGTCTAGTGCTTCGGCAGTGAGCCGCATGCCGCCCGCCAACGAGGCCACACAACGTTATGGGCGGCCCAAAAATGGCCGCTTCATGCTAGGTTCAGGATTGATGCATTTCGTTGACCCGTCGCGTGAAGTTCTGGCCGAGACTCTGCTGGCAGCCGGCCCGGACTCTGCCACGCTCTGTGAAGGCTGGCGGACGGCCGA
>JAPSIT010000019.1 GCA_031178585.1 Arthrobacter sp. | reverse complement strand
AACTGGCGTTCCCCGAGATGGTGCTTGGCGTTCTGCTGAACATCGTGGGTTCGACATGCCTGCTGGTGTGGACGTCAGCACTCCTGGCCCAGCTCGCGCTGCGCCTCCGCGCTGACCGTGAAGGAACCGCCCTTCCGCTGCGGATGGCAGGCTTCCCCTGGCTGACTGGCCTTGGCCTGCTCATTCTCGCGGCCATCTTCACGGTCGGCTTCATCGGCGAGGATTCCCGTCCCCAGCTCCTGAGCACGTTCACCCTCGTGGCTGTCCTGGCTGCGGCGAACTGGCTGCACCACCGTTCCATGAACCGTTCCATGAAACGCTCCGCCAAGGCCCAAGGCCACGCGGAGTCTTCCGATCGCGTCGAGCCTCCGGTCCTCATCGACTAACCCCGGCTTGGGGATTCCGCGCAAATTGGAGGGCGCGTCCGGCCTGGCCGGACGCGCCCTCTGGTGTGGGTGGCACCTGCGTTACGAGGCGGCCGAATTGAAGCCCGGGTCGGTGGTTGCGGTGTCGAGCAGCCGGTCGAAGCTGCTGATGCCGTAATCCGGTGGGATAGCTGCGATGACGATGCGCGTCGTGGTGACCACTTCCGTTCTCGGCTTGGCGTACTGCTTCGGCTTCGGCGAGGGCTGCGGAATCACCATCAGGTGCAGGCCGGACACCCCGTTCACCAGCAGGGGGAGGCTTCCGCCCTCGAGGAGCAGCGAGCGGAGCTCATCCGGCGAGAGTTGGTTCGTCCTGTCCGCCGTCAGCTCGAGAATTACCTCATTGACAGTGCCAGTCAGCCGCCGCAGGAAAGCCCGCTCACTTGAATTCTTGCCCAGGATGCCCAGCACCGTGAACGTGCCGGCGAAGAGCGCGACGAAGAGCATGCTCGCTCCGACGTCCCTCAGCGCGGGTGTGAAGGTCATCAGGACCAGGCACAGGACGAAGCCGATGACGGAGAAACCGCCGAACATCGCGCCCGCGCCCTCGGCCGGTTTGCCCGTCCAATCCTTGGAAGTGAAGCTGCAGATTTCCCGGGTCTCTGTCCGTGGAGTTGGCATGATCAGTTCCCTTTCACTTCCAGCAGGGCCTCCGCCAGGATGATGGCTTCCCTCGCCTCCCGAAGACTTTCCCGGAGGCCCGGATCCGGGAAATTGAGACTCATGCCCTCCGCCGAGACCGAAAGATCGTTGGCGACCTTCCGGAGGTTTTCCCGCTCCATTGCGAGTAACCGGGAGGACGTCAGTTTGACCCTGCTTTTCTCCAGCTCAAACAGCGACGTGTTGATCTGGTCCCGACGTGCCCGGATCGCGCCGCACACTCCCTGCACGCGCTGAGTGCGGCTGGTGAACATCTGCTCCATCTTGAATGCGACGTCATGAAGTTCTTTCAGCGTGCTGTATCGCCGCGCGTGCTGTGTTGACGTGTGCCGGGCCAGGAGCTGGTTGATGAGGCATAGGCGCTGACCCCACAGCTCGAGCCCTGCGTGGTTCTGGTTGAAGAGCAGCTCCGCAGCGCGCAGGGCCTTGGCCAGGGCATCCCGCCGCGGAGTGAGTTTTCCGGCCGCTGCATCCAGCCGTCCGATGAACTCCGCGTAGTTATCGACCTGCGGTGCTGGCACCGCGTCCCTGCGCACCACCCGCATGGCGGGCAAGGCAGGCCGACCCTCGGCCGGCGTCGAACGGCCTTTAGCTGTTCCGATTCGCGGCGGATTTGGAGGTTTACGTGGCGGGACGGCACGGGGTTCTGGTCCGGAGCCGGGTGCGCCGTCACTCATGATCAGTCATCCCCATTCATGATTCGTCCAAGGCAGATTCACACTGTCTACGAACGAAGCAGGAGCGCCCGCGCACCCGCCTGTGAATGCTCATTGTAGAGCTCGGGACTGACGTTGTCTGCGGGTTTCGGCAGGCTTGGTTTCGACAAGCTCAACTAGCGGCTCCTGGGCCGCATCGCGGAGGGCCAGGGCTGCCTGAACAGTGCGGGGCGGGTCATGGCCTGGGGGTAGTTTCCGAGGAAGGCCCCGGTGGCGGTGTCGATCTCCTCGCTGAACAGGCCCAGCGGCCCGCGAGCCACATACCCTCCGGTGTAGTCCCAGTTCCGGATGCCGCCCAGATCCTCGGGCAGGGACGTGGTGGGTGCCGCGACGGGTGCGCCCGGGGGGAGTAGGTCAGCAGCTTCAGCGTCAGCAGGCTCCGCAGAACGGCTCCGCGGAACGGGATGTCCCCGCTTATGCCCGCCGCCCACTCCCGCCAGCGCGACTCGTCGGCCTCCACCGGTACGCCCTCGGCGGGACAGCCGCCGGATGAGGAGGGTCGTGGGCAGCAGGCTGCCCGATACCTCCGCCACCATGGCTTCGGTGAGGGACGGCATCCCAGCCGTTAACAAAGAAGTGGTGATGGCTTTTCCTAGAATTACAAGCTGCAACCTGACGTAGAACAGACGAAAATACAAGAGACGAACTACCAGAGCAGTCTGAGCGTTTCACAGCGCAAAAGGAGAATTGGGAATGTCCGCCACACCAGGCGCAAGGACCATCAGCAAACCAGGAGGGGAAACACCCCCCGCGGCCGGGAACCGCACGGATCACCCGCCCGGATCCGGCGGCAACCATCTGGCCCGTTGGGTATTCTGGCCCGCAGCCGGCGTCATCATCGTGTTTGTCCTCTTCGCAACGATTTTCCCGGCCGCCGCGACCGAACTGTTCGGCGCGATTCAAAGCAACGTCATCAGGTGGTTCGGCTGGTACTACGTGGCAGCCATCGCGCTCTTCGTGGCATTCGCCCTCTGGATCGGCCTCGGCCGCTACGGCGACATCAAACTAGGAAAGGACGAGGACGCACCCGAGTTCAGCGTCATGTCCTGGTTCGCCCTCCTGTTCGCCGCTGGCATGGGAATCGGGCTGGTCTTTTTTGGTGTGGCTGAGCCATTGAACCATTTCGCCGCACCCCGGCCCGGTGTAGAAGGCTCCCCCTTGGAGATTGCCCAGCAGGCGATGACCCAGACGTACCTCCACTGGGGGCTTCACGCGTGGGCCATCTATGTTGTGGTGGGGGTGTCCATTGCCTACGCTGTGCACCGCAGAAACCGCCCCATCTCCATACGGTGGGCCCTCGAGCCGCTCCTGGGGCGGAAACGCGTCTCCGGCGGGTGGGGCAACCTGATCGACGTCGTCGCGCTGGTAGGTACGCTCTTTGGCGTGGCCACCTCACTGGGCCTCGGCGTCCTGCAGATTTCCTCCGGTCTGGAACAAGCCAACATCGTTCAGGCCACCACCATGACGCAGATCGGGCTGATCCTGTGCATCATCACCTTGACCATCGTGTCGGTGGTGTCCGGCGTGGGCAGGGGCATGAAGTGGTTGTCCAACACCAACATAGTTCTTGCCGCGCTGCTGATGCTCGTCGTGCTGTTCACCGGCCCCACCCTGTTCCTGCTTCGTGAGTTCGTGCAGTCCCTCGGCAACTATCTGCAGAACGTGGTAGGCCTTACCTTCAACACCCTGGCCTTCTCAGGCGCGGAAGGGGAAGCCTGGCAAGCGGCCTGGACAACCTTCTACTGGGGCTGGTGGATCTCTTGGGCGCCCTTCGTCGGCATCTTTATTGCCCGCATCTCAAAGGGCCGCACCGTCCGTCAATTCGTTGTCGGCGTACTCCTTGTACCTACGACCGTCGGCTTCATGTGGTTCGCCGTCCTGGGGGGTGCGGCGATTCACCGCGAGTTGTTCGGTGCCGGGGGACTGATCGGTGACGATGGGAGCGTGGATACCGAGGGCGCACTGTTCGGCTTGCTGGGTAGCCTGCCAGGCGGAACTATCCTCACGGTGGGCGCCATTCTTCTGATCGCCATCTTCTTTATCACATCTGCGGACTCCGGTGCCTTGGTTATGGGCATGATCTCCACCGGCGGCGACGTGGAACCGAAGAACTGGTTGCGCATTTTCTGGGCCTCGGCTGCCGCCGCTGTTGCCATCGCACTGCTCCTGGCCAACGGACTGCAGGCAATTCAGACCGCGGCGATCCTGACGGCAGTACCTTTCAGCGTGGTCATCATTCTGATGTGCATCTCCACGGCTAAGGCATTCCATCGTGAGCACGCCATCCTGATGCGGGCGCAGCGCAAGCTAGCTCGGGACCAGATGACGGCCCATGTCACCGAGCAGGTGCACGACACCATGCACGACTCGGTCCAGGAGCACTTCGCGGAGCAAATCCACGACTCGGTCCAGGAGCACTACCAGGAGCACCTGGCGGACCAGGTCACGGAGGCCGTGGAGGCACAGCTCAGCGAGCGGCTTGCGGCCGAAGAAGTGCCCGGAGCGCCAGGGGCTGGAACAACGACGGACAAGCGGGCAACGTAGGCCAGCTGTTGGCGCGCGCCGGTTTCCGGTGGCGCACGTGGAACCTGCAGGCCTTACTTTTTCTTGCCGCGTGCCTTTGGCTCCTTGGGCGGCAGCCCGGCCACGTAGGCGTACGCCTTCATCACCCACGCCCGGGCCCGCGCTTGATCGCCGTCGCCTTCTTCGTTCCACACCTCGGGCAGTCCGACGTAGCCGCCCATCGGCCGCTCCTCCGGCCCGAAGGGCACAGTCCGCTCGGAGCTCTCCAGTAGTGTTCGGTCGGCCTCAGACAGCCGGACGCCGATGGTAGGACCGAACAGGCCGGCGAACATGTTCCCGTTCACGAAGGCGCCCAAGTTCCCGAACATCGGCTTCACCACCACGTCCGGATGATCTGGCACGGCAGCACGGAACCGCTCCTTGTCCTCCTCGGACGGCTTGGGCATCTGCATTCTGAACACTTCCTTGGCTTTGGGCGGGGAGCGGGAAAGGCTGGACTGTCTGAAGCATATTCCCGCACCCGGCGCCGGTCGACACCCAAGCCGGGAAGACCGCCGTCGTGATACCGGATGGCGGCCGTACTGGGTGCTGCCCGGAAGCCGTGGTCACTGGTGGTGAAAATCTCCTGTAGTGTTGTACTCGTTGTTGTGTTTATGCAGTTGGTAGTTCAGGCAGTACGCGCGGTCGAAAGTCCGCGTTCTTCTGAAGTAGCGGTTTTGAACACCCCACACCGGAGGGCCCGAAAGTCGGGACTTTCCCTCCACCTTCACGAAGGACAAAAATAATGGCTACTGGTACCGTCAAATGGTTTAACGCTGAAAAGGGCTTCGGCTTCATTTCCCCGGACGACTCCTCGCAGGACGTTTTCGCGCACTACTCCGCGATCAACTCCGGCGGCTTCCGCTCCCTCGAAGAGAACCAGAAGGTTTCCTTCGACACCGAGCAGGGCCCCAAGGGTCCCCAGGCCGTCAACATCCAGGCTCTCTAATTTTCTAGAGAACCGGGACCGTTAGGTTTCGAGCAGGGCCCGTCTTCGGACGGGCCCTGCTTTTGTTGTGCCGTGGGCGTCCTGCAAGCTTCGAACGGAGGTCGTTGCAGCTGAAGTTTGGGCCTGAATCCGCGCGCAGCTGTGCGTAAGACATATACTCCGAACATGCCAATCACGCGACTCAATCGAGGCTCCCACGCCCAGCCATCCGCCCTCGAGCAGCACCGGGGCGACCTGTGAGCGGCGGTCTCGTCGCCCTCCTGGACGACGTCGCCGCCCTTGCCCGCATAGCGGCCGCCTCGGTGGACGACGTCGCTGCCGGAGCCGCCAAGGCGGGGGCCAAAGCCGCCGGCGTGGTAATCGACGACGCCGCCGTCACCCCACAGTACGTGTCCGGGGCAGACCCGTCCCGCGAACTGCCGATGATCAAGCGGATCTTCTGGGGCTCGCTCCGGAACAAGCTGCTGGTCATCCTGCCGGCACTGCTGCTCGTCAGCGCCTTCCTCCCGGGGGCCATCCCTTTCATCCTCATGCTGGGCGGCACCTACCTCTGCTACGAGGGTGCCGAAAAGGTCTGGCACAAGCTCCGCGGCCACCACTCCGCCGAAGAAGCTACGCCGGCGGTCGAACGGGGACCCGAGGCGGAGTCCAAGGTCATCAAGGGCGCCATCACCACCGATTTCATCCTGTCCTGCGAGATCATGGTTATCTCGATGAACGAGGTGGCCGCCGATTCCTTGTTGTCCCGGGCAATTATCCTGGTTGTTGTGGCCCTGGTGATCACGGTGCTTGTGTACGGCGCCGTCGGACTGATCGTCAAAATGGACGACATCGGCCTGCACCTGGCCGCTAGAGAATCCGCGGGCTCCAAGCGCTTCGGCGAGCTGCTGGTCAAGGGGATGCCCGCCGTGCTGGCCGCGATCACCCTAATCGGGACGGTTGCCATGCTGTGGGTTGGTGGTCACATCATGCTGCAGGGAGCCTACGACCTCGGCTGGCACGCGCCGTATGACCTGGTCCATGCCCTCGAGCACCCCTTCGCCGGAATCGCCGTGGTGGGCGGATTCCTGGCCTGGCTCGTTAACACCCTGTGCTCGGCCATCGTCGGAGTCGTTTGGGGCATCGCGGTCATGGCTGTCGTGCACCCGCTGCTCAAAGCGCTGCCGCTCGGCAAGGGAAAGGGCGGGCACGAGGAAGGCGACGTCCGCGCCGAACTTGCTGGCTATCGGCCGACGAAGCGTGACCACGATCCGGGCCATTAGCAGGCAACGCGTACCTACTTCTTCAGCGTGAGCACGAGCTTGGGTGCGGCGGTGTTGCCTGCTTCTTTGGAGTTGAGGTCCAGGCCGTCGCTGCTGCTGGAGTCCAGGGCCAGGGTGAGCTGTTGGCCGAGTTCCGCGGTCAGGGTGCTGACGGTCAGTGGAACGTTGTAGTTGGTGTTGGTCGTTGTTGGGCCGAGCGTGCCGATGCTGGTGGTGCCGAGCGTCGGCCTGTTGTTGTACGTGATCGCGCCGGTCCCGCTCTCGGTCCAGCTGTCATTGGCGACCAGCTTGATGTTCTGCCTGCCGGTGGACCCGCTCCCGGCGCTGCGCAGCTGCAGCGTGGCACTTTCCAGCGTCCTGCCCGCATATGCCGAGAGGTTGAACTTCAAGTACGTGTGCGCCACCGGGCTGTTGTCCACAGCCAAGATGGTGCTGGTGCCAAAGTTGGTCCCTGTGGCCCCGCTTGATACATAGCTGTCAGCGGTGGCCGTGAGCGTGACGGTCTCCGACGTTCCGCCGCCGGCGCCGACGCTCCAGGTCTGCGTCGCTGCTGTGGGGTCGGTGTTGCCGGCTGCGTCGGTGCCCCAGACATTGAATGTGTGGGATCCGATCGACAACCCGGTGTAGGTCTGGGGCGAAGTGCACGCGGCGCGCGCTGCACCATCCAGGCTGCACTGGAACGTCGAATTCGCTTCACTCGAGGTGAACGCGAAGGAGGCGCTGGTCGACGTCGATGTGGCAGGTGGTCCCGACGTGATCGTCGTCTCCGGGGCCGTCGTGTCACCACCACCGCCGCCGCCGCCGGTGCCTGTGACCGTGAGCACGAGCTTGGGTGCGCCCGTGCTGCTGGCTTCCTTGGAGTTGAGGTCCAGGCCGTCGCTGCTGCTGGAGTCCAGGGCCAGGGTGAGCTGTTGGCCGAGTTCACCGGTCAGGCCGCTGACGGTCAGTGGAACGTTGTAGTTGGTGTTGGTCGTTGTCGGGCCGAGCGTGCCGATGCTGGTGCCGAGCGTCGGCCTGTTGTTGTACGTGATCGCGCCGGTCCCGCTCTCGGTCCAGCTGTCATTGGCGACCAGCTTGATGTTCTGCCTGCCGGTGGACCCGCTCCCGGCGCTGCGCAGCTGCAGCGTGGCACTTTCCAGCGTCCTGCCCGCATATGCCGAGAGGTTGAACTTCAAGTACGTGTGCGCCACCGGGCTGTTGTCCACAGCCAAGATGGTGCTGGTGCCAAAGTTGGTCCCTGTGGCCCCGCTTGATACATAGCTGTCAGCGGTGGCCGTGAGCGTGACGGTCTCCGACGTTCCGCCGCCGGCGCCGACGCTCCAGGTCTGCGTCGCTGCTGTGGGGTCGGTGTTGCCGGCTGCGTCGGTGCCCCAGACATTGAATGTGTGGGATCCGATCGACAACCCGGTGTAGGTCTGGGGCGAGGTGCACGCGGCGCGCGGCGCACCATCCAGGCTGCACTGGAACGTCGAATTCGCTTCACTCGAGGTGAATGCAAAGGAGGCGCTGGTCGACGTCGTTGTCGAAGGTGGCCCCGACGTGATCGTCGTCTCCGGGGGCGTGGTGTCCCCTTCCGGAGGCGTCGTGTCCACGGTCCACGTGTAGCTGGCGGGGGACGGGTCTGCGCCGTTCTGGTCAGAGGCACGAACCCGGAAAGTATGCGCACCATCGAGGAGGCCGGAGTACGACGCCGGACTGGTGCAATTGGCAAATGCTGCCGAGTCGAGCGAGCAGGCGAACGTCGCGGTGGTGGATGCCGAGGTGAAGCTGAACTGAGCGGATGTGGAGCTCGTCGGGTTGGCCGGCGTGCTGGTGATCGTGGTGTCCGGCGGTTCGGGGGTGGTGGGCCCAGCCCCGATTTTGCGCGGGTCGTAGGCCGCATCGACGAGCAAAGCCGGCGCGTAGGCGGCGGCGATGGACTGCCATGGCACCAGCTTGAAATTCTGCTGCAGCCCGTTGTCGTTGGCTGTGTCCTGCGTGACGAAGAAGCCTTGGGGGAAGGGCCCACCGACGCCGAAGTTGGTGACGTCTATCCCATCCATGCCGGTGACAGCATCGACCCCGTTCCCGGCCGGGATGGCGAAGGCTCCCAGCGGCCGGTTGTCGTCGCGGGCATAGACGTGGAATTGGTTGGAGCCCTGGCTCGCGGCCAGCAGGTAACCGGCCCCTCCGCTGCCGTAGTAGATGCTGATTCCCTTGATGTCCTGCACGATGTCGCCGCCATTCTCGACGGTGCTGACAACTTTTGTCCCGACGGTTGAGTCCCCGGGCTCGGCGCCGTAGCGCCAGATTCCACCGATATCCTCCTGCGCAATGTAGAGCCGCTTCATCTCATCATCGGCCACCAGACCCTCGGTGTGGGCCGGACCGCTCACCGTCCAGCTGCGCACGAGCCGGCCGGTTACTGATCCCGTGGAGCCGTCAAGCTCCCACTGCTCGACCTTGCCGATATCGGTGACATAAGCGAAGTACTTGCCGGTCTCCGGGGAGTGGTAGAACGAGAACCCGCGGGGCGTGCCGATGTTGGCAGTGGGCGCGAAGCTGCCCACCTTCGTCAGCGAGCGGTCCGACTCGTTGACCTTGTAGAAGTCAAGGCTCCGTTCCCGGTTTGAGGCACCGACCAAGCCGACGCGGCTGCTGCCGAGGGGAAAGTTATAGCGGACATCAACATTGTTCATGCGCCCATCGGGGTAGTAGAACAACTCCCGTCCGGACAGGTCGTAGACGACGAGGCCGCGCCCATCCCTGCTCTTGTCCGTCCCGATGATGGTGCTCATCGACGGGTCGGTGGGATGGAGCCAAATGGCGGGGTCGTCCGCGGCATCCCCGGTTCCATGCATCGGCGCCGTTTCGACGGTTGCAGTCACCTGTACGACGGCCGCACTCGCGACCGGAGCGGCAATGCCCATAAGCAGTCCAGCGAGCAGTCCAGCCACCATCAACGGGGTGAGGATTCGAATGACCATGCGCATGATGACCTCTCTGTCATCTGGGAGAAAAGTCCCGGGAACCGGGCCCGACAATGGGAGATGTACATGCGGATGTGCACAACGACGTTCAATAGGTGGCGGATGATTCTACGGTCACCCGGCGGATTTAAACTTCTAGTCCTGCGACCTTGGGGAAACCTTGGAGGGTCCGCAAGGCACCGGGCGGCCGGCAACGCTACGGGCGCCGCGATGCCCGGCGTCCGCCGGTCAGCCGGCCTTGAAGTCAAAGTGAAGTGACGCGGGAAGGGGGCCCTGCAGCATCTCAGCCGTGATGCCGTGAATAGCCTGGATTTTTTCCCTGAACCACTGGTCGTGCGGATCGTCCGAGGTGGCGGGGGTCTGGAACGACTTGGCCAGGTCCTCGCCTTCATGGAACAGGCAGGCAAAGTCTCCCTGCGGCGTCTGCATGCGGCTGACCACTTCCCGGGTCAGCCCCATGCGCTCACGGGAACGCCGGTGTTCCTCCTCGCGGGGGCCGTGAATTTCCTCAATGAGCCCCTTCCACTCGTCCAGCTTGCCGGGCAGAATCGGCACAAACCACGTAATGCATTCCATGACGTGTCCTCCCACGCAGTTGAACGGAGCATGCTGCGGCACGGTGGCGACCGCAGATGCACCTGCATCGTAGTCCTGCGGCCTGCGCCGGACCAGAGCTCCCGGGTCTGCTGACCGCTGATCGAGCCTGCCGAGAGCAAGTCGCCGCGACAGGCTCAACCGGCGGGGCGCACGCTACTTGGGGCAGTGGAGCCTAGGGTTGTACGCCGCGAACATGCCGTCAGGATTGTCGCGCCAGATCCACGCGTGCAGGGCGAACGTGCCGGGGAACGGTCCGTTCTCGAACTTCACGCCCGCGATTGTGGGACGCTTCTTGGCAGTGGACAGGAACTCGACAGCTACCAGCTTGTACTTGCCGTCCTTGTTGGGCATGTACACCAGGACTTCCGGCTTGCGGGGGTCGGTCTTGCCGTCAATCAGGGAGTTCTTGGCGTAATGAAACCCCATTGCGCCCACGCCCTTTTTGGCGACGCATGGAGTGACCTTCTTGTAGCCGTCCTCCTTCGCCTCAGCGAGCGAACGGTATTCCTCCGTGACGTCCCTCAGGGTCTTGACCAGTTTGCGCTGCTCGGAGGTCAGCTTCCGATCCTTATCGTCGTCGTCCCCGCCACCGTGGGCGGCGGCCGTGGTGGGCATGAGTCCGGCCGTCAGGACGACGGCAACAACCATGGACATGAGTCCTTTTTTGGTGCGATGCAACATTTTTCTTTCTACCCTCTGAGACCGTTTTTTCAGCAGGGGCGCGAAGCAGCGGGCCAGCCCGGCCCGCCTTCGCCAGAATGCCGGCGGCCCTTTGGGTGCAGCCGGTGAATGATCCGCTCGTTCATTGTGTCCGCGAATTGGAGCGGCCCTAAGATTATGCGCTTCCCAGGAAAGCGGCGCCAGAGGGGATTAGTGAAGGCCCATAGCCTCTCGGACCTCATTCAGGATGTGGTGCATCGCCGACTCGGCCGCCGTCGTGTCTCCGCCGGCCACAGCAGCGGCGACCTCTTCATGGGCGTCGAGCGCTTCTGGCCGGGGCTTGAACGGCATCAGCCCCTGGTGCGTGCGGCTGGTGAGCACCTCGGCGACCATCCCCTCGAGGGCCGAGAACATTTCGTTGCCGCAACTCCGCAGCAGCAGGCTGTGAAAGGCGATGTCCGCCGCCAGAAAGGCCTTCAGCTCGCCCGCTTCACCCAGCCGCCGCAGGTCGGCGGCCAGGGCGACGAGCTGGCTGCGCTCCTCCGCGCTTGCCCTGCGTGCGGCCCCCGCCGCCGCAATGGGCTCGACGGCGATGCGCAGCTCCGTCAGGCTGCTGTACTGCCGTGCGCGGCGGTCCGAGGCAAGGCGCCACCGCACCAGCTTGGGATCAAAGACATTCCACAGCTCGCGGCGCTGCACCACGATGCCGACGCGCCGACGTGAATACACCAGGTTCATGGATTCGAGGACCTTCATGGTGTCGCGCGCGACCGTGCGGGATACCCCGTACTCCTGCTGCAGCCCCTCCAAGGTGAGCCGGCTGCCCGGCGGGAGGTCACCTCCGGCGATGGCGGTGCCCACAGCGTCCAGTACGCGTTCGTGCATGGCGGGGGACCCGCCGTCGTTCGCGTCATCCGCGTGAGCTACTGTCGCCGTCGACATCATCCTGCCTTCCGTCCGCGCACCGAGGCGCCGTGAACAGCCTAGCCGAAGGTTACGAAAAGGTATGACCTGTGACACGAAAAGATAGTATCTTTCGAAACAAAAGGTGATACCTTATCTCCAACGCAGTTCGAATAGGACTGCTGAATGAGCTTCTTCCACAAGCCAAAGACGTCTTCTTCGGAGGTAAACATGCAGTACCCAGCCACGCATCTGGTGGTGATGGGCGTTGCCGGTTCCGGCAAGTCCACCATCGCGGCAGCTTTGTCCAAGCAGCTTGGCTGGGCCTGTGCAGAAGCGGACGAATTCCATCCGCAGTCCAACATCGACAAGATGAGCCAGGGCATCCCCCTGCAGGACGAGGACCGCTGGCCATGGCTGCAGGAGATCCAGAACTGGATGACCGGCAAGGCCCGCTCCGGCCAGAGCACCGTCCTTACCTGTTCCGCGCTCAAGCGGACCTACCGCCAGCTGCTGTCCGAGGCCGAGGGCCGCGTTCTTTTCATCCACCTGCACGGCGAGGCCGACCTCCTCAGCCAGCGGATGCAGGGACGCGAGGGCCACTTCATGCCGCCCACGCTGCTGCCCAGCCAGCTGGCCACTCTGGAACCCCTGACGGACGAGGAACTCGCCGCAGGAAGCCTGCGCCTGGACATCTCCCGGTCCCCTCAGGAACTCATTGCGGACATCCTGGCCGCCCTCAAGCTGCCGGCCGAGTCGGGCACAGACTAAGACCCGGACCCGGACCCGGGCTCCGGCCCGGTCCCGGCGCCCGCTTGACCCCAGCTCTTTCGACTCCCCAACCCCAACACCCTGTTTCAAAGGAGAACCATGACCATCGAAGGATGGACTCAAACGCTGGGCGCAGGACCGCTGCTGCTCATCGCCGCGGCCGCGATCGCCGTCCTGCTGTTCCTGATCATCAGGCTGCGCATGCACGCGCTGCTTGCGCTGATCGTGGTCAGCCTCGCCACAGCCTTCGCCACCGGCATCCCCGCCAACCAGGTGGTGCCCGTGCTCATCAACGGCTTTGGGACGACCCTCGGAACCGTGGCACTGCTCGTCGGCCTGGGCGCCATGCTCGGCCGCATCGTGGAAACCAGCGGCGGCGCCAAAGTCCTGGCCGACTACCTGATCGGCATTTTCGGTGAAAAGCGCGCCCCGTTTGCGCTCGGCCTCGCCTCCCTCATCTTCGGCTTCCCGATCTTCTTCGACGCCGGACTCGTGGTCATGCTCCCCGTAGTCTTCGCCGTGGCCCACCGCCTCGGCGGGGGAGTGCTGCGCTACGGACTCCCGGCCGCCGGCGCGTTCTCCGTGATGCACATCTTCCTGCCGCCGCACCCGGGTCCCGTCTCGGCGTCGGCCTTCTTTGAAGCGAACGTCGGCCTGGTCACCATCGCCGGCCTCATCACTGCCATCCCCACCTGGTACGTGACCGCCTACCTGTACGGTCTGTGGACCGGCAAGAAGCTGCAGCTCCCCGTCCCGGAACTCCTCGGCCACGCCGACGCCGAAGCACTGTCCCACCCGCCGCGCTTCCGCACCATCATCGGCCTGCTGCTCCTGCCGCTCGTCCTGATCTTCATCAACACGGGCCTGAACACCTTCGCCGCCTCCGGCATACTGCCGGAAAACGTTCGGGACGAACAGTGGTTCCAGGTGCTGCGCACCATCGGTGAAACGCCGGTGGCGCTGCTGATCGCCGTCCTCGTTGCAATGTTCGTGCTCGGCGCCCGCCGCGGAACCACGAACGGCGCCTTGGAAAAGCTGCTCGAATCCGCGCTCGGCCCGGTCTGCTCGGTCATCCTTATCACCGGCGCCGGCGGCATGTTCGGCGGCGTCCTGCGCACCTCCGGCATCGGCGACGCCCTGGCCGACGTGCTCGGCAGCATTGGCATCCCGCTCATCTTTGCAGGCTTCCTGATCTCCGCCATCCTGCGCATCGCCCAGGGCTCGGCCACCGTCGCGCTCACCACCACTGCTGGCCTTATCGCGCCGGGTGTTGCGGCCGCCGGGCTGAACGGCATGCAGATCGCCGCCCTCGTCATCGCCGTAGCCGCCGGCTCCGTGGTGGTCTCCCACGTCAACGACTCCGGCTTCTGGCTGGTCGGCCGCTTCTTCGGCATGGACGTCAAGACCACCCTGAAGACCTGGACCGTGATGGAGACCCTCATCGGCGTCATGGGCTTCGCCATCGCGGCCACCATCTTCGGCCTGGCCGGTTTGGCGGGCTAGCTGCTTTCACTGTTTTTCGCAATTACGACGGCGGGAGGCTGGCAGATCTGCCGGCCTCCCGCCGTCGTTGTGCTAAGACTGGAAGCGACAACCACGAAGGCGGGCCACAGTGATCAATCTCCAGCAGGATGCCGAAGGCTTTATCCGGATGCCCCGGCATTTCCCCGAAAGTGTCAGCGTCTCCGTCACCTTTGCCGACGGCACGGTGGAGGAGGTCTCCGGCCGCCGGCTCAACCAGGCCTACGACGACGCACTGGCCGAATACCGCGCACAGAACCACCTCGATGCCAAGGGCTTCTCGCGTTCACCGAAAAAGAAGACCAACTCCGGCAACAAGATCGACTTCGTGCGGGTCCAGCCCGGCATGGGGGACTGAGCGCGGCCATCAATGAACGGACCGAATATGGCAGACACTAACTTCCGGCCGAAGTACATCTCTTTTGATTGCTACGGCACACTTATCAACTTCAACATCGATCCCACCACGCGCCGCCTGCTCGCAGGCCGTATGCCCGAGGAGCAGTGGCCTGCTTTCAAGGCGATGTTCCGCGGTTACCGTTACGACCAGGTGTGCGGGGAGTACTACGCCTACGAGCAGGTTCTGCAGGATTCCTTTGACCGCGCGTGTAAGAGATGGGGTGTTGAGCCGACCGCAGGCGCAGGCGCTCAGTTCGGCGAGGCTGTTCGGTCGTGGGTTGCGCACCAGGATGTGCCGGCACCGCTGAAGACTATGGGCGAGAACTACCAGTTGGTGATCCTCTCCAACGCTGATGACAGCTTCCTTGACGTCAGTGTCCCGAAGCTCGGCGCCGAGTTCCACGCTGTCTACAGCGCCGAGCGGGCAGGAGCCTACAAGCCGCGATACCAGGCTTTTGAATACATGCTCGATACCCTCGATGCCTCGCCGGAGGACTTCTTGCACGTCTCGTCGCACACCCGCTATGACCTGATGCCGGCGCATGACCTGGGCTTCACTAACACCGTCTACTTCGACCGCGGCTACGATCCCCACAGCCCCGGCTACAACTACAGCACCGTCCATTCCCTCGAAGAGCTCAACAAGCACCTCGGCCTTTAGGCAGTACCAAGATGCCTGGTTTTGGCAGGTTCAGGCAGCGGTGGTTTCGACAGCCTCAACCAGCCGTACTCGTCCAGCCCTACCCGGCGAGGGCCTTGATGACCTCCTTCGCCACGTCCTCGCTGGACTGCGGGTTCTGGCCCGTGATCAGGTTGCCGTCACGCACCACGAAACTGGCCCAATCCGGACCGGTCTCCACGTTGGCGCCCTTCTCACGCAGCTTGTTCTCCACGAACCACGGCGTGTTTTCCCCCGTGCCGCCGCCCAGCTCCTCTGAGTTTGCAAAGACGGTGAGCCGCCGGCCGGCGAAGGCAAAAGATCCGTCGTCGGCCGTTGCACTCAGCAGGCCCGCAGGGCCATGACAGAACGGGGCGATAATTTTGCCTGCACCGTTCATCTCCACCAGGATCCGCCCGAGGTCCTTGTCCTTGTACAGGTCGGCCATGGGGCCATGCCCGCCCGGCAGGACCACGGCGTCGTAGCCAGAGGAGTCGACGTCGGCCAGTACCAGCGGCGCGAAAAGGTCGACGTCGATCATGTCGAGATACGTGCGGAAGTCCTCCGCCCGCTCCTCGCTGCCCACCGCTTCTGCCTGGAGGCTGACCTTGTCCACGGTCGGTTTCACCCCGCCAGGAGTGGCGAAGTCCACCGTATGTCCTGCCTCGAGCAGCGCGCGGTGGGCCACCACCAGCTCCTCGGCCCAGTACCCCGTGGGGTGCTCGCTGCCGTCCTTCATCGTGAGCGAGTCGGCGGCGGATACGACCATCAGGATGCTGGCCATGGGATTCTCCTTTTGTATGGGTTCTTCGTTTCGGCGGGCGTGATCAGCTTGATTTTGGCAGGCTCAACCAGCGGTCCACTGGCGGAGGCGCAGCGGCGGCTCGGCACCCCCGGGCTTTTGCAGCAGCACCTGGTTAACCCCGGTCAGCCCATTTTCGAACCCCAGCGCGCTGGACGCCATATACAACCGCCACACCCTGGCGCGGCCCGGCGATGTCAGGCGCACCGCCTCATCCCAGTGCTCCTCCAGGTTCCGGACCCAGGCCCGGAGGGTCAGGGCGTAGTGCCGGCGGAGCGCTTCGACGTCGAGCACCTCGAAGCCCCCGCCCTCCAGTGCCACCACCATCTCAGAAAGGCTCAGCATCTCGCCGTCGGGGAAGACATACCGGGGGATGAAGGAGTCGGGGTCGTCCTCCGTGGGTCCGGCGTTCCACGAGATGGCGTGGTTGAGCAGGCGGCCGCCGGGACGGAGCAGGCTGTGCAGCTGCTCGACATAGCGGGGGAGTTGGGCGCGGCCCACGTGCTCGGACATGCCAATGGAGCTGATGGCGTCGAAGGGCCCGTCCTCGATGTCGCGGTAGTCCTGGATCCGGACGTCCACGCGCTCGGTCAGCCCCGCCTCGGCCACGCGTTTGCGGACGAACTCCGCCTGCTCGGTGGACAGGGTGACGCCGACAACGTTCACCCCGTAGCGCTCGGCGGCGTGCAGGACGAAGCTGCCCCAGCCGCAGCCCACGTCCAGCACCCGCATGCCCGGCTGCAGTCCCAGCTTGCGGCAGACCAGATCCAGTTTGGCTTCCTGCGCCTCTTCGAGGCTCGTGTCGTGGCTGTCGAAGACCGCGCAGGAGTACACCATCGACGGGCCGAGCACGAGGCGGTAGAAGTCGTTGCCGACGTCGTAATGGTGGGAGATCGCCGCAACGTCACGGTTTTTGGAGTGCCTGCGCCCGTGCCTTTCCACCCTCGCCTCCTCGGGTGGCGGCGCCGGATTCGGTCCCACCGCCCCTAGCAGGACCGCGGTGGTGAGCAGCGTCCCCAGCTCCCGCGGCGTCGGCCTGCTGAAGGGTCCCGGCTCGGCGAACTTCCCGGCGGTACTGAGCGCCGTGAAGGCCTCGAAGATGTCTCCGTGTGCCTCAATCTCACCCGCCACATACGCCCGGCTCAGGCCCAGCTGACCGGGCGACCACAACATCCGCCGCAGCGCCCGCCTCGACCGGAACTCGATTACCGGCGCATCTGCCGGACCCGCTTCCGATCCGTCCCAGGCCAGGAGCCGGACAGGAATCTCTTCCGTGCCCAGGACAATGGCCAGCGCCTCCGCCAGCCGTGGTGCCACACCCGATGTTTTCGCCATACCTGTCGCCTCTCGTCCGGTGCCCCAGCTCGGCGGTCTGCCCCATTGCAGCCCGTGCACATAACGTACACAAGCCTCCTCGCGCGGGACAGTGAGACAAACCTGTCCGTCTCCCGAACCTTCCCGCTCTGGACCGGAAATCCGGGCGATGGGATGCTAATCGCAAAATGTCCGTCGGGGGGAGAAAGGCTGTAGCAGACCATGGACGACGCGGATACACGCCAACGGCTGTCCGAGCGTATTGACCAGAAGCAGCAGACCATCCGGCTGTATCTGGGACGGGAGCGGCCCCGCCGGAACCGTCTCTCCAACATCAGCATCGTGGGCAGCGCGTTCGCGGCCATGCTCACCGCCGGGCCGGCTGTCGGCGGTACCGGGTTCACCGAGGCGGTGGGCGGGATCTTCGCACTTCCCGACGACTCGGTTGTGTGGCGCTTCCTGTGCCTGGCCGCCGTCATTTTCTCGGTCGCGGCGGCACTTGCCACGAACTTCGCCAACTCCCGAGCCCTGGGTGAGAAGGTCAGCGCGGCCGAGACCGCCAACGCTCAGCTGGAAGGTCTGCAGCTGTCGCTGAACTTCGGCAGTCTGGCCGTGGACGAAGCCTTGAAGCTCTACCAGCAAGCCGTTGCGCAAGTCGCGTTCGTGGACGAGATCCGGACACGGTGAATCGCTTGTACGAGTCGTAACCGTGCGACGGCGGGTGGCCGGCACAATGCCGGCCGCCCGCTTTTTGTCTGTAGTAATGGTTCCTTATTGACCCATTAGGCGAGGAGCGCGCAGATGTCAGTTACCTTTCCCGGGCCTTCGAAAGCGCTGACTTGACGTCCCTTGTCATCCAGCACGAACGTCACAGTGCCCTGAGTGAGGTAAAGGCCTTCTCTGTCGCCTTCCGGGACGATGAGGACATTCCTTCCTGTTGATGTCACGACAACATTCTCCGGGTCTGTCGCATCAATGTGGGTGGCACCGGTGATTACGTACGTGACGCTTTCTCCGGTCTTGATGTTGGTCAAGGTCACTTCCTGTCCGGGTGCGGTGATAATCGTGGCCCCACCGGGAAGATCGTTCACTCCGGATTTGCCGGTGACGATTGCCTCGATTCTGTAACCGCAGTCGTTAATTACAAACCTGAATGACCCGATTGGGTCCGGTGGTGCCGCTGAAACGGGACCGCCGCCCACTACGAGCCCAAGTAAAAGGGCAGCAAGAATCAACACTCTTCTCATAACAAACTCCATCTGACACGTGGTTGGAAAAGACCGCACGACGAAAGCGCGCCGGAGACCTGCGGATAAAATAATGGGGTGCGGATATTCAGAGATGAATAAACCGGCGTGGGCAGTTCCTGTATGGGGGTAACTGCAAATGAGTTGCCACGGATTCAGCGTATTGCGCTAATCCACTCATAATGCTTACGGTAAGTAAGCGTCAACTCTCGGCATTGTTCATCTTTGATTAATGCCTAGGTTGAGGATATTAGTCGCTTCTCAAGTTATTGGGAAGAGAATGTATTGGCTCATGGGAAGGTTCCGGAGGCGGGGAACTAGCCCCGGCGGCCCAGTTCATCCCACAGAAACGCCAGTGTCGCGGCACCGGCCTTCAGGACGTCGATGCTGACGCTTTCGTCGCTGTCGTGCCAGTTGTCCTCCACCAGCCCCGTCCCGAAAAAGACCACAGGAACACCCAACGCGGAGGAGAGGAGGTCGGCCGGTCCGCCGCCTGCGTTTCCCATCCACCCCACTTCCTTTGTCCCGAAGCCCTTAGCCATTGCCTCTGCGAGGGCATCGACGAATGAGCAGTCAGGTGTTCGGTAGAATTCCTGAGCCGTCTCGGTTTCGAGGGACAGCTCATAGGCATAGCCGTCGCTGATCGTCTCGGCCACCCAGCGCCGCAGCTGGTCCGCGACTTCGTGGACTTTCTGTCCGCCGGCTGTGCGGATGCTTAGGTCGGCCGATGCCATGGACGGGACGGCTGCCCGGGCAACGCCGACGGGGTCCCCGGCTGCCAGGGCAATGACCTCAAGCGCGGGGCGCTCCCAGAGCCGCTCGAGGACGGTATACCCTTCCTCGCCCCCGATGCTGCGGGTGTGTGACCGGTCCAGCCAGTCCTGGCGGTCGAAAGGGAGTGCGGCGAGTTCGGCGCGCCGGCGCTGGGAGATCTCCTCGACGTCGTCATAGAAGCCCGGTAGCGTGATCCTGCCTTTCTGGTCGTACAGTTGCGCGAGCAGCCTGCTGAGCTCGAGTGCCGGGTTGGGAGCGGTGCCGGACACCGCACCGCTGTGGATGTCGGTGAACGGACCGTAAACCTCGATGCGCGCACCGAGCATGCCCCGGATGGTGGTGCAGACGGCGGGATGATCGGCCCTCCACAGCAAGGTATCGGAGAAGATCACCGCGTCTGCGTCCAGGCGGGACAGGTTTGCCCGTAGAACATCTGCCAGTCCGGGGGAGCCTGCTTCTTCTTCCCCTTCGACGATGATCTTGAGATTTACGGCCGGTGCGGTACGCCCGGTGGCATGTAAATGGGCGCGGATGCCCCAGAGATGGGCTATGACCTGGCCCTTGGCATCCGAACTTCCCCGGCCATACATCCTGCCATTGCGAAAGACAGGGTCGAAAGGGGAGGTCTGGTCCCAGTTCTGCTCCTTGACCGCGCGGACATCATGGTGACTGTAAATGAGTACGGTGGGGGAGCCAGGGGCCGCAGCCCACTCAGCATAGACGGCGGGGCCCTCCGCCCCTTGCCAGATCTCGGTCGTGGGGAACCCGACGTCGCGCAATTCCCCGGCGAGCCAATTGGCCGACCGTGTGAGGTTGTGTTTCCGTTCAGGAACACCTGCAACGGACGGTATCCGGACCCATTCGGACAGCCGGTCGATGAGTGCCGGCGTGTGGGCATCCAGGTAGCTTCGGACCTCGCCGTTCACGTCCATGTTGTGCTCCCGTCGGTTCGTCACGCTGTGTCCTAACGGCACCAGCGGCCTCCTGCACGAGCCCCAACCGCCGCCCAACGCACAGAACACCAAGGCCGGTGGTTGTCTCAGATTACGCATCATCCTCGGGTCTGGGAAGGAGTCGCTGTGACTCGTCCAATGGCCGCCCACAAAGCGGCTACGCGCAAGCGTTCACGTCCCCGTCGCCACCGGTTCACCTGCGGCGTTAAGAGTGGTTCCATGACTGCTCTTACCCGCCGAAACATACTCAAAGGTGCCATTGCCGCTGCCGGTGCTGCCGCCGTCGCACCCGCCACAGCCAGCCCCGCACTCGCCGGAGCCGCACAGACGACCCGGCCCTCCGGCGTCGCACTGGTCCGCAACCGCCTGACTCTCCCGTCCGGCATCGCCACCGGCGATGTGACCGCCGATTCCGGCGTCCTGTGGTCCCGCGCGTCGGGACAGGGCCGGCTGGTGGCCAGCCTGCTGGCCGTCGACGACGGCGGGTCCCCACTCCGCGGCGGCCGCGCTTTCCAGCGGGTGCTGCGGGGGACCGCCGCCACTGAAGCTACCGACTTCACCTCCAAGATCAATGCCACCCACCTCCCGGCCGGCACACGGTTTGCGCTGACCATGCACTTCGAGGATGCCGAGGGCAACGCCGGCGAAACCGCCCGGGGATCCTTCTCCACCGCACCGGGATCTCCTGCAAACGGAATGGGGCTCCTCCGCAGCGGCAGCGCGCCGCGCCGCCAGAGCTTCGTCTGGTCAGGCGACACCGCCGGCCAGGGCTGGGGTATCAACGAGGACATCGGCGGCATGCGCGGCTACGCGGCTATGCACGCCACCCGCCCCGACTTCTTTATCCACTCCGGGGACACCATCTACGCGGACGGCCCGATCACCGCCAAGGTCACCGAACCCGACGGGCAGATCTGGCGGAACCTCGTGACCGAGGAGGTTTCCAAGGTGGCCGAAAGCCTCAGCGACTTCCGCGGCCGGCACCGCTACAACCTCATGGACCACAATGTCCGCGCCATGTACGCCGAGGTTCCCGTCATCGCCCAGTGGGACGACCACGAAACCACCAACAACTGGTACCCCGGCGAGATCCTCACCGACTCGCGCTACACAGAGCGCCGCGTGGACGTCCTCGCCGCACGCGGCCGCCAGGCCTGGCAGGAGTACCAGCCCATCGCCCAGCTCGGCGACGGCAGCACGGGCTTCGAACCCGCCCGCATCTACCGCAAAATCTCCCGCGGCCCGCAGCTGGACATCTTCTGCCTGGACATGCGCACCTTCAAAGACCCCAACACCGACGGTAAGGAAACCAGCCTCACCCACATCCTCGGCGAGGAGCAGGCACGCTGGCTGATCAAGGAGGTCAGCAGATCCAGGGCTACCTGGAAGGTAATCTCGGCCGACCTCCCGCTCGGCACCATCGTGCCGGACGGTCCGGTCAACCAGGAATCCCTCGCCAACCGCGACGCCGGTGCCCCCTTGGGCAAGGAACTGGAGATCGCCGGCGTGCTCTCAGCATTCAAGCGCAACCGGGTCCAGAACGTGGTCTGGCTAACCGCGGACGTCCACTACTGCGCCGCCCACCACTATTCGCCCGAGCGTGCCGCCTTCTCCGACTTCGACCCCTTCTGGGAGTTCGTGGCCGGCCCCATCAACGCCGGCACCTTCGGTCCCAGCCAGATGGACGGCACCTTTGGCCCCGACGTCGCCTTCTACAAGGCCGGCGCGTACGCCAACCAGTCGCCGCGCACCGGCGAAAGCCAATTCTTCGGCCATGTGGACCTCAGCGAAGACGACGTCTTCACCGTCAGCCTCCGCAATGCCACCGGCACCGTGCTCTGGAGCAAATCCCTGCACCCGGAACGCTGACCGTTCATAATTGCGCCCGGGAGGAAATCAGGCACCAGAACTGCGAAGATGTTTCGGTAGTGGAAGGGTCAAGCAACAGCCTGGCCTTCCACTGCCGTGCCAGGGGGAGGCAAGAAGTGCCGGGAATCAGTTTCACCGCCATCGACTTAGCGACGGCGAACAGCGACAATGCGTCCGTGTGCGGAGTGGGCCTGGCGAAGGTCCAGGACGGCCGAATCGTGGACAAAACTTCGTGGCTGATCAAACCACCGCCGGGCTCGGGCCATTTTGATCCCGTCAATACGGAGTTCCACAGGATCAGCGCAGAGGATGTGGCGAGTGCCGCAGACTGGGAAATGTCCATCGAGGGAATCCTGCACTTCACCTGTGAGGACCCGCTGGTGGCCTACAACGCCGCCTACAACGCCGAGGTGTTCTTGAAGGCGAGTGACCGCCTCAACCTGGACCTCCCGGCCAAGGACTTTTACTGCGCGCTGGAGTTGGCACAGAACCAGCTCGGCCTGGCAAGGCGGAGCCTCAAAGACACCCTGGCGGCCCTGAAGCTGCCTCCTGTCCCGCAGGCGGAGCAGGGTGCGAACGCCGTGGCCTGTGCAAAGATCGTGCTGGCCATATCCCGGATGCGGAAAATGGGCAGCCTTGAAGAGATCTGGACGGAGCCGACGGTGAGCGTCGGGCGCAAGCCGCAGGGCCGCCGTCGTAGGCATTCATCAGAGTAGGCACTTCCCAGACCGGCGCGAACGGACACTTAGCGCCCCGTTTTCCCGGCCGGTGTCCGGGGAGCCCGGCTATTTCTCCTTGGGGATGATGATCCATAGCGCGATGTAGGCCAGCTCGCCCACGCCGAACAGGCCGAAAAGCACGAAGCCGAGGCGCACGAGGGCCTTGGAAATTCCGAAGCGTGCCGCAAGGGCTGCGCAGACTCCGGCGATCATCTTCCCTTGCCTGGGCCGAACCATGATTGCGTCCATGCGGCCACACTAGCAGCCAGTGGCGGCGCCGTCTGCGGCCCAGCTGGACCCATTTGTTGCGCACTGGACCACCGCGAATGGACAGCTGGGGCCCTGACTCCTCGTGCTATGGCACCAGCAGCGGAAGAACCCCGACGACGGGCGACCGGCGACGCTGGCAGCCCTCCCGCCGTCGAGCTTGGGGAACCTTCTCGGGGGAGCGGGAGGGTCAGCCGGCCGTCACGGTGACAGTCCGCGTCGCGAGGACCTGGCCGGTGATCCAGTGCTGGAAGTCGATGGCGATCGTGTACCTGCCCGGTGCCGGGGGACGCAGCAGGAAATCGAACTTCTCAGCCGCGCCGGACTTGATGATGCTGGTGAGCAGGGGCTGCCGGGCCATCCCCGGTTGAACCGCCGGGCCGGTGGGGCTGGGTGTGTTCCAGAACGGCCGACCGTCGTGGGCGATCAGTTCTGCGATGCGCACCGGCCTGCCGGCGGCGTCCATGAACCGGGTGCGCGTGGGGAAGTAGTCCACGTTGACCATCCGCACCAGGGTTGGCCTCTTGTTGCCGGCTACGACGTTGGCCTTCATGGTGGAGATGGCCCAGACCCTGTCGCCCCCAGGCCGGGCGGGAATGACGCCTCCCAGCAAAAAGAAGTGCCTTGGCTCGAAGCGGTTAAGGCCAACGTCTTCACCGGACAGCCCCGCGGCATGGTTGAGTTCGTGCCAGCGCGGGTCGACCGAATACGGTGCGATCAGGGTCTCGGTGGCGATGTCGTACAGGGGGCCTTCCAAGGAGTGGCGGCGTGTTCCCGGTGGGGCTGCGGGATCTGCCGGAGGGTCCACAAGTACTGCCCCAAACATTCCCATCTGGACGTGGAGGGGGGTGTTGACGTGGCAGTGGTAGAAATAGGTTCCTGCAGAACCGCGATTCGGGTTGCCGCGTTCTGCAACCTCGGGCCGCCACTGGTAGGTGTAGTGCCCTGTCACCTCGAAGGAGGTGTGGCCCACGCCGTCGTTGCGGGGATCCGGTTCGAGGCCGTGCCAGTGGAGGGTGTGGACGCTCTTGCTGGGCTTAATGGTCGCGTGGAAGATGTCCCCTTCCGTGATGCGCACGAGCGGCCCGGGGAGCTGGCGGCCCGACTTGTCTTCCTCAAAGCTCCACACCTCGTGCTCGGAGCCGTCGGGGAACTTGAGTTTCCTGCTGAAGAAGTCCATTTCCACCGAGACGTCGGGTCGCAGCAGAAACTCGGTCTCGGGGCTGCCCTCGTGCGGCTGGTCCGAGGCGAAGTCAACCTGGCTTTGGAACGTGTGGTGAGCCTCGTCCTCCACGGTTCCCGGCAGGCCGGGCTCGGGCACCGGGTGCGCGGCGAGCGTCCAGTCGGACAGCAAACCGCCAGGGTAGAGCCCGCCCGCGGCCGTCTGGGACGGTTCAGCATGGCAGTGCATGGGATATTTCCAGTCATCGTCCCGCGCGTTCCACACCTCGTCGATCACTTCCGGCGGACGGCGGACCGGAAGCATCGCTTCCTTGCGTTCCCCCGGCTGCAGCTGAACCGTGTCCTCCCACTGCTGCAGGACGACGTCGCCCGCAGGGCTGACCCTGCCGTTCGAGCGGGGGAAGTCGACACCATTGGCACGCACCGTCCACACGTGGTTCCCGTGGTAGTGCAGCTGGTGGTCCACGATGCCGGCGTTGACCATCCGCATGAGATGGCCGGTTCGGACTGCGCCCGGGGCGGGGGATGCGCTGAAATTGCGCACATCAGTTTCCCGGGGAAACCCCGAGGGCAGCGTGTCCTCTTCCCGATGCTTGTTGAATTCCTCATCCTTGGTGAGTGCCAGCGCCTGGAAACCTGCATATCCGTTGAGTGTGAAATACCGCGGCACCGCCGGTGTCGTGAGCGGGTTGACTGTCTGCCCCTGGGACGCGATGCGTGCCCAGTTCGGCGCCACGTCGTGGCACAGCCACAACCACTGCCGTTCGAACTCGGGTCCGGTCGGACCCAGCCGCCAGGCACTCCGCGGGTCGATGACCACCAGCCCGCCGTACAGCCCCAGCGTCCGCTCCACCGGCTGGCTGCCGGGATCGGAAAACAGATATGTCCCGGGTAGCGGGGCACGGAACTCCAGGAGCTTGGATTTCCCGGGGGCAACCTTCCCGCTCCTGACGTGGACCCCCGCCGGGCCGGCGTTATGGAAGAGCAGCTCGTGCGGCTGCGACAGGTTGTTGTGCAGCAGGATACTGATGGTGCTTCCGGTTTCAGCGATCAGCGTCCGCTCCGGGAAGAAACTGGCCCAATACCCGCGCCTGGGAAGGAACTGACGCGGGAACGCCGGGTCTCCACCGAGGGGCGCGGGCCGGCCGTACGGCGGCACAGGAGCCTTGAGGGGATAGACGCGGCTGGCGACGACTTGGCCGGCGGCTGTAAACACGCGTGGGCTCATTTTTAGCGCAGGCCGCGGATCGTTGATTCGGGTGTGCCTGTCGCCGAACCCCCTGTGGTAGACGAGCGACCCGTCCACCATCGGCAGAAATCCCTCGTTGATGTGCATGCTCAGCGGGCTCATGACAGCCCCCTGCAGCAATTATGGCTGGACTGTGTGGTGATGGGTGTGCTGGTAATAAGGAGCATGTCCCCCCCAATAGCGTTTGCGGACGCGCCCATCCTGCGGGGACAAGCTGGGGAAAAGCTGGCCATGTGGGGGAACAGATATGGGGGTTTAGGTAGTGTCTGCGTTTCGGCTTTCCAACCGGATCTCAAGGTCATTGACGACGACGGCGGCCAGGTCCCGCAGCGTTGCTGCCTCTTCGGGGGTCAGGACGCGCGGTCTGAAGTCCAGGATGCACAACGTGCCCAGGTTATAACCGTCCCGCATGGTGAGTGGCGCTCCGGCATAAAAACGCAGGCCGAATTCCCCGGCCACCAGCGGATTGGCGAGGGCACGCGGGTCCTCGGGTGCGTTCTCCACCACCCACAGGTCCTCCTGCAGAATAGCCGAGGCGCACAGGCCAGGATCCCGTCCGATTTCGCTGGCCTCAAGGCCGTGGTGGGACTTAAACCAGATGCGGTCGTGGTCCACGACCGAGACGATGGCAATGGGAACCTCGAAAAGCCTGGCTGCCAGTGCTGTGATCCTGTCAAAGTTGCCGTCCGGCGGTGTGTCGAGAATGTCGTAGCGCTGGACGGCGTCCATTCGCGCTTTCTCATTGGCGGGGATACTGGCGGCGTCCACCTTATGTTTTCCCCTGCTGTTGACGGCCAGGTCATCAAGGGCCTGGGCGACCTCGTAGGTGGAGGGACGCTCCTGGGGATCCCGCGCTGTCATGGCCGCCAGCAGATGCTGCCACTCTGGTTCCAGATCGTCCGGGATGGCCGGGTCATCGATTAGCCGGGCAAGGGCGCTCTGCAGGGGATCACCACGGAAGACGGGCTCGCCGGTGAGGCATTCGATGAGCACGAGGCCCAGCGAATACACATCGCTGGGAGGGCCGGCCGGCTCGGACTTCGCCTGCTCCGGGCTGAGGTACGCCGCGGTCCCCAGGACTCCGCCGGTGTCATACTGCGGGGCGCCGGACATCAGGGCAATGCCGAAGTCCGTCAGCTTGGCACGCATCCGGGCGGCATCGTGGTTGTAGTCGAAAACCAGGATGTTCCCGGGCTTGACGTCGCGGTGGACCACGCCGTTTTCGTGGATGTAGCTCAGTGCGTCGGCCAGGTCATAGCCGATCTGTGCGGTGTGGCGCGGCGGCAGCGGACCGTCCTGGAGACGGTGTTTGAGATCCGGACCCTCGACGAGCTCCATCACGAGGTAGATGCGGGGCCGTCCCGGTTCCGCCCGATCCACCCCGGCGTCCAGAAGCGTGACCAGGCTGTGGTGGTTCAGGCGTGCGAGGACCTTTACCTCCGCGTCGTCGTCCTGGGGCGCGCCGGCCACCGCTGACTTGATGATCACTTTGACGGCGACGTCGCGGCCGAGGGATTCGTCAGTTGCACGGTAGACGTTGGCCATGGCTCCGGAACCGAGTTGTTCCACAATGCGGTACCTGCCCCCGAGCAGGGTGCCTACTGACATGCCGGACAGTTCGTCCATTGGATACCTTGCTTTTTCCCGTCGCGTATCTTGCGGCGCGACGCGTCAATTGATGAGAAGTGCCGGCGGAACGACGGCATTCCGGGCGATGGGGCTTTGGCTTCCGCGGTTGCGGCAGCTGGGAACCATCGAGGGGCCCCGTGTGCTGCTTTACTGGGCTGCTTCGCGCTCTGGACCTTGTTCATTCGACGACCGGAGTTAAACGAAGCAGGAAGAGCCGGGACGGACCGGCTCTTCCTGAGAATCACTGACTAGATTAGGCTCGGCGCGCTGGCAACAATGTAGTCCGCGGCGGCCGGGCCGGTCATCGACAATTCATTCTTGTCGGGATCAATGCCGAGGGCTTTCAAGCCTGCGCGGAGCGCTTCGGGGGTCTCGGGCTGGGTCTTGTTGATCAGGCTCCAGCTGGTGTAGAGGCCATAGAGCTCGTCCGGGGTGAGTCCTGTGTCGGTTTCCCGGTCCGCAGTGAGAGCTTCGGCTACGAAGCGGTCAAAGTTTGTTGCAGTCATTAGTTCGCTCTTTCATGGCATGCACGTCAATTCGCCGTTCTGCTTCAGCGAGACGGCCCCCAAAAAGACGGAGCCGGTCAATGAAACTTATGTGAGACAGACCGTTCTGTCTAGTTAGTGGACGCATACCAAGTTATGTGCCGTAGCCGGGGAGGACGCTGGCTGCGTCATGGCCGGCCGCCCAGCCGGCCACTCGCAGGCAGGCCCCACTCGCAAGCGGTCCCGGGCTGAACCATCATTTTGCCTTATCCGCGGGCGCCGCAGCCATGCGGGGAAGTCAAGTTGCGCGTCCTGTTAGAGGTGTGTAAAGTAATTCGAGTCGCCGCCGCTGAAGCGGAAAAATAGCGACCAACCCCCAATGAACAGCCCGAAAACGGCGCCCCGCAACCGGCGTGCTAAACAGGGCGGGGACCTGCTTGGAAAGCTCAAATCGCAGCAATGCGAATTTGCAAAGCTTCAACAAGCCGGGTAAGTTTGGAAAGTTGCTCCGGAGCGATCCTGAACGGGTGTTTGGGTGGTGCCGGGTGTGTCTGTTGTTTGAGAACTCAATAGTGTGCCAAGTTTGTTGATACCGATTTTTTATTAAATTGG
>JAPSIT010000071.1 GCA_031178585.1 Arthrobacter sp. | reverse complement strand
TCACCAAGGCCGAGCAGTACCCGCTGGCCACCAAGGACGACGAGGGCCGGCTCCGCGTGGGCGCCGCCATCGGCTTCTTCGGTGACGGCTGGGAACGCGCCATGAAGCTGGTCGACGCCGGCGTGGACGCCCTTTTCGTGGATACTGCTAACGGCCACTCGCAGGGCGTGCTGGACATGATCCGCCGCCTGAAGTCCGATCCGGTCGCTGCCCACGTGGACATCATCGGTGGCCAGGCCGCCACCCGGGAAGGCGCCCAGGCGCTGATCGACGCCGGCGCTGACGGCATCAAGGTGGGCGTGGGCCCCGGCTCCATCTGCACCACCCGCGTGGTGGCCGGCGTCGGCGTCCCCCAGATCACCGCCATCTATGAATCGGCCAAGGCAGCCATCCCGGCCGGCGTTCCACTGATCGCCGACGGCGGACTGCAGTACTCGGGCGACATCGGCAAGGCGCTGGTCGCCGGTGCCGACACCGTCATGCTCGGCTCCCTGCTGGCAGGCTGTGACGAGTCCCCGGGCGAGCTGATCTTCGTCAACGGCAAGCAGTTCAAGAGCTACCGCGGCATGGGCTCGCTGGGCGCCATGCAGTCGCGCGGCAAGAACACCTCCTACTCCAAGGACCGCTACTTCCAGGCCGACGTCTCGGGCGACGACAAACTCATCCCCGAGGGCATCGAAGGCCGCGTGGCGTACCGCGGACCGCTCGCGTCCGTCGCCTACCAGCTGGTTGGCGGCCTCCGCCAGACCATGTTCTACGTCGGCTCCCCGAACATCGCCGAGCTGAAGGCCCGCGGCAAGTTCGTCCGCATCACCCCGGCCGGCCTGAAGGAATCGCACCCGCACGACATCCAGATGACCGTCGAGGCACCGAACTACGGTTCCCGCTAAGCGCCGGTTGAGTCTGCCGAAACCGGATTCCGACAGGCTCAATCAGCGGTCCTGTGCACGGGACTAGGCTGAAGCCATGTCCACACCCCGCCATCCGGCCGAACTGAGTCCCAAGCGGGATCCGCAGCGGCGGCTGGCCCTTCGGCCCTATGCCCGGGCGGTAGCCCAGGTGCTGCGCGTCAGCTTCCGTGCCTCCCCGGGCGCGGTGATCATGAAAGTGCTCGGCTCGCTGATTTCGGCTGTGCTTCCGTTGGTCACGACGTACTTTGCCGCGCTCACCACCACCGCGCTGGCCGCAGCCTACGCCGGTGACGCCGGAGCCGGACAGCTCGCCATCGTCTATGTGATCATCACTGCCGCTCTCGGTCTTTTCTGGGGAGCGTTCAGCAGCGTCGACCGGTACATCCAGCAGCTGATGAGCTTCAAAGTGGGCGCGATTGTGGGTGATCAGATGTACGAGCGCTTCCTTGCCTTGGAGTTCTGGCGGTACGACGACAAAGAGACCGTGGATCTGTATGACAGGGCCAAGAGGTTTTCTGACTCCTACGCCAGGGTCCTGGACCGCATCGCCGCGATCTTCACCCAGCTCGTCTCGGTCATCCTGGCCGTGGGAGCGCTCCTGCTGGTCAGCTGGTGGATCGCGGTGATCGTCCTGATCGCCATCGTGCCCAGCGTCTACCTGCAGTTCAAGCTCTCCCGGGAGCAGATCGCCCACTGGAACACCCAGGTGGACTCGCGGCGCCAGCGGAGAATGATCGAAACCAACCTCCTGCGTCCGCAGCACATCGCCGAGATGCGCCTGTACGGCATCGTGAACTTCCTGATGGATTTCCGGTCCCGTCTCCGGGACGCCGACGAGCGCCGCCGTCTTGATTTCCAAAGGCGCTACATCCCCAAACAGCTTGCAGCTGACGCGCTGCAATACGGGGCGGAAGTGGTGTCCCTGATCTGGGTGGTGGGGCAGATCATCGCGCGTGCCCAGCCGGTGGGCCAGTTCCTCTACGTGCAGCAGATTGTCAGCCGGGCGCTGTCCACGGCTAACAACCTGGTTTCCTCGCTCAGCTCAATCGACGAGGATCTGGCCAACCTGAAGGACTACGAGCTGTTCATGGGCCTGCCGGTACATGCCGTGCATGCGCCGGCCCTGCTGGCGGCGCCGAAGGAAGTCGTGCTGAAAGACATCCGTTTCACCTATACAGGCAGTGAGCTGGAGGTCATCAAGGGAATTTCCCTGACCATCCGGGAAGGCCAGCACATCGCCATTGTGGGGGAGAACGGTGCGGGCAAGTCCACTCTCATCCGCATCCTCGCGGGACTCTACCGGCCCGACTCCGGGCAGGTGCTGCTCGACGGCGTGGACCTCGCCGCCGTCGACGTCACCTCCTGGCACCGCCACCTGGCGGTGCTGAGCCAGGAGTTCCTCAAATACGAGTTCGCAACTGCTGCCGAAAACATCTATTTCGGCGACGTCGACTCACCCCGCGACGACGGGCGGATCCGGCGTGCCGCCAGCGACGCGGAGGCGCTGGACTTTATCAACAAGCTCCCCAACGGACTGGACAACCACGTCAGCAACTGGATGGAGGATCCCCGCGGCAGGAAGGGCAGCGGCCTGTCCGGCGGCCAGTGGCAACGGCTCGCCATGGCCCGCAACTTTTACCGGAACGCCTCGTTCATGGTGATGGACGAACCCACCTCCGCCATCGACGCCCTCGCCGAGCACCGGATCTTTACCCGGCTCTTTGCTGACCGCAGCAGCACCATCATCGCCATCAGCCACCGGCTCGCCACGATCGAAAAGGCCGACATCGTATACATGCTCGAGGACGGCCGGATCGTAGAGCAGGGCACGCACCGGGAACTGGTGGCACTCCGGGGCCGCTATTTCCGCATGTTCGAATCCCAGCTCACGGTTGAGGAGGCCGGAGGGATCTGACGTCCTCCGCCCGGCCCGGGGTCCCATGGCGCCGGTCCTGGTGCCGGTCTCTGGACAGGCGTGTGGCTGGGATAACCTAGAGCAGTGACTTACGAGATTGAGATTGGCCGTGGCAAGCGTGGGCGTCGTGCCTACTCCCTGGATGACATTGCGATCGTCCCCAACCGTCGCACCCGTGACCCCAAGGACGTCTCCGTCTCGTGGCAGATCGATGCCTACCAGTTCGACATGCCCGTCATCGCGGCGCCGATGGACTCCGCCATGTCCCCGGCAACGGCCATCGCCCTCGGCAAGCTCGGAGGCCTCGGAGTCCTGGACCTTGAAGGTCTGTGGACCCGGTATGAGGACCCGCAGTCTGTGCTGGACGAAATCGGCTCACTCGAAGACGAAACCAACAGCCCCGCTGTCACCCGCAGGATGCAGGAGCTCTACCGGGCCCCGATCCAGCCCGAACTGATCACCACGCGCCTTGCTGAGATCCGTGCCGCAGGCGTCACCGTGGCCGGGTCCCTGACGCCGCAGCGCACCCAGGAACACTACAAGACGGTAGTGGCCGCCGGCGTCGACATCTTCGTCATCCGCGGCACCACCGTTTCCGCTGAGCATGTCTCCAAGGACCACGAACCGCTGAATCTCAAGCAGTTCATCTATGAACTCGACGTCCCCGTCATCGTGGGCGGCGCGGCAGGCTACACGCCGGCGCTGCATCTGATGCGCACCGGCGCTGCCGGCGTGCTGGTGGGCTTCGGCGGCGGCGCCACCACCACTACCCGCCGCGCCCTGGGCATCCACTCGCCGATGGCCTCCGCCATCTCCGACGTCGCCGCGGCGCGCCGCGACTACATGGACGAGTCCGGCGGCCGCTACGTCCACGTCATTGCCGACGGCGGCATGGGCGCCTCGGGCGACATCGTCAAAGCGATCGCCATGGGCGCGGACGCTGTCATGCTCGGATCCGCCCTGGCCCGTGCCGAGGAGGCGCCGGGCAAGGGCTGGCACTGGGGCCAGGAAGCACACCACCTTGAGTCGCCCCGCGGGGACAGGGTCAACGTCGGCACGGTCGGGCCCCTGGAGGAAGTCCTGTTCGGCCCGGGCCACCACACCAACGGCACCTCCAACCTGATCGGCGCGCTGCGCCGCTCCATGGCCACCACCGGCTACTCGGACCTCAAGGAGTTCCAGCGCGTCGACGTTGTGCTGTCGCCGTACGAAGGGAACTGAGTTCCTCCTGGTCCTCGCCTGCCCTGCCCATCGGCAGAGCTACGAAGTAGTCTGGTGAACTACGAGGTTTGACGAGGATGGAGGCGCATCATGACCAGTTTCGCCGGTGGATCTGCCGAAGCCAGGGGCGCCCTGGGGCCGGAAGCAAGGGAAGCCTCCCTCGCGGCACTCAAGGCCACCAGCCAGCCTGGCAAGGAACTGGACATCCTCATCGTCGGCGGCGGAATCGTAGGCTGCGGCGCGGCGCTCGACGCCGTCACCAGGGGACTGAGCGTAGGCATTGTCGAAGCCAATGACTGGGCGGCCGGCACCTCATCCCGTTCCTCCAAGCTCATCCATGGCGGACTGCGCTATCTGGAGATGCTGGACTTCGGGCTCGTCAAGGAGGCGCTGCAGGAACGCGGCCTCCTCCTGTCGGAACTCGCTCCGCACCTCGCCCGCCCGGTCCCGTTCCTCTATCCGCTGCACAAGCCGTTCCTTGAGCGCCCCTACATCGGGGCCGGCATCGCCCTGTACGACATCATGTCCATCTCGGGAGGCCACAAGCGGGGGGTCCCGTTCCACAAGCACCTGACCCGCCGGGGAACACTGCGGGCAGCTCCAAGCCTGAAGGACGACGCCTTCGTCGGATCGATCCGCTACTACGACGGACAGGTGGACGACGCCAAATACGTGGCCAACCTTGTCCGGACCGCCGCCCACTACGGGGCCCACGCCGTCAACCAGACGGCTGTGGTCGAGTTCCTCCGCGAGGGCGAACGCGTGGTCGGGGCGAAGGTGGTCAACCATGAGGACGGTTCCACCTTCAACGTCCGGGCCAAGCAGGTCATCAACGCAACCGGCGTCTGGACTGACGAGACGCAGGCCATGGTCACCGAGCGCGGCCAGCTGAAGGTCCGGGCATCGAAGGGTATCCACCTGGTGGTCCCGCGTGACCGCTTCCAGTCAACCGTCGGCCTTATCCTTCGTACGGAAAAGTCCGTGCTGTTCGTCATTCCCTGGGGCCGGCACTGGATCATCGGCACTACTGATACCGACTGGCATCTGGACAAGGCCCACCCGGCCGCGTCCAGCAAGGACATCGACTACCTGCTGGAACACGTCAACGCCGTCCTGAAACGCCCGCTGACACGGGAAGACGTCGAGGGCGTCTACGCCGGGCTCCGGCCGCTGCTGGCGGGGGAGAACGACTCCACAGCCAAACTGTCCCGCGAGCACGTGGTCGCCCACCCGGTGCCAGGGCTCGTGGTGGTGGCCGGTGGAAAGTGGACCACCTACCGGGTCATGGCCAAGGACGCCGTGGACGAAGCGACCCGCAGCATGGACGAGCGCGTGCCGCCGAGCTGCACGGACACCATTCCGCTGCTGGGCGCCATCGGATACAAGGCGGCGTGGAACCGCCGCAACAGGACTGCCGAGGAGACGGGCGTCCACGTGGCCCGCATCGAGCATCTGCTGAATCGCTACGGCTCCATGACGCCGGAAGTGCTGGCCCTCATCAAGGAGAACCCCGAGCTTGCGGAACCGTTACCGGGAGCCGACGACTACCTGCAGGCTGAGGCTGTCTATGCTGCCAGCCACGAAGGCGCCAGGCACGTGCAGGACGTGCTCACCCGGAGGACGCGCATTTCCATCGAGTCCTGGGACCGGGGTGTGTCTGCCGCGCCGGTAGTCGCTAAGCTTATGGGAGAAATTCTCGGCTGGAGCGATGCGCAGCGGGAGAGCGAAATCAAGCACTATCTCGCGCGGGTGGAAGCCGAAAGACTCAGCCAGCAGCAACCGGACGACGAGTCTGCCGACGCTGCACGCCTGGGCGTGGAGGACATCGTGCCGCTGCGCTGAGATCGCCATCCTGCCGCGCAAGAGGCCCGCGCCTCACTGAAGGGACACCACTTGGCGGAAGCACTGGACCGTTACGATGCGGAGCTCACCACACCGGAGATGGTGATTCTGGAAATGGACGCGGCCGACAGGCTGGATGCCTCGAAGCAGCTCGCCCGGCGTCTTTTCGACGCCGGCCGGATCTCCGACCTTGACGGGTTCCTGAAGCACGTCAATGCCCGGGAACACCAGCTGGCTACCGGCCTTCCCGGAGGAGTGGGACTGCCCCACGCCCGCAGTGAATTCGTGTCGCGCACCTCCATCGCCGTGGGCATCACCAAGTACGGAAAATCCCTCGACTTCGGGGCCGCCGACGGTCCGGCCAACGTTGTCCTGCTGATCGCCACGCCCGCGAGCTCCTTCTCGGACCACTTGGAAGTGCTGGCCACCCTGGCCCGGTCCCTGTCTAAGGAATCCTTCCGGGAATCCCTGCGCCGTGCCTACGACGCCGAAGTCATCGCCGAGCTGATCAACTCAAGCCTGGTCTTCTTCGACCACTAAGGCTCCGCCAGGTCCCTTGCCCTACCAGCCGTTTCGTTGTTCTACACGAAGACGAAGTACGGTTAAGGGGTGTGGAAAACAGCCCTCCAGCCCCGGTGGATCGCAGGCCTAATTTTTGCGATCGCCGTTTCGGGTGTCTTCGTGCTGCTTAGCCAATGGCAGTTCGGACGGTCCACGCAGCCCGAGATGCCGGTCAGCCCGACCACCGAGGAGGTCAAGGAGCTGACAGGGGTGCTGCAGCCCGGCGATTTCTTCCGCGGCTCAGTGGCAGACCAGATGGTCACTGCCACCGGCAGCTACGACCCCTCGAAACAGGTGATCATTCCGGGCAGGCTCAACGCAGGGAAAGTGGGCTACTGGGTGGTGGACGCCTTCGCCGTCGACGGCGCCCCGGCACTCAAAGGAACGGCAGTGTCCCCGAAAACGTGGATACCTGTGGCGCGCGGCTGGATCGCCGACCCCGCAGAAGCCAGTGCCCCGCCGTCGGGATCTATCCGGCTCACCGGGCGGCTGCTGCCGTCCGAAGCGCCCGTCCCGGGCAAGGCTCCGGCGCCCGGACAGGCCACCGCCGTTTCTGTGGCCGAACTCATCAACGTCTGGAACGTCAGCAGTTACCCGGCCTTCGTTTCCGCCACCTCCGAGATCTCCGGAACGTCCGACGTCGGTGCTGCCGCCGCCGCTGGCGGCCTTGAGCCGCTCAACATCGGTGCCCAGCCGCCGGCGGCGAAGGTCAACTGGCTCAATCTGTTCTATTCGGTGGAATGGATTGTCTTCGCCGGTTTTGCCCTCTTCATCTGGTGGCGCCTGGTCAAGGACGACTACCAGCGCAGCCTCGAGGAACACGAGGACAGCCACGGCATCCCCGGACCGGGGGGCGCCGGCCAGATGCAGCCTGCCCGGACCGAACACGACCAGAACCAACCAAAGGTACAGCCATGATTGAACCCAAGCCTGCCATCCAGCCGCAGCCTTCGAACTCCGCCGTCCCGGGCCAGAAGAAGCGGCGCTTCGGTGGCACACAGGCCCAGATCCGCTCCGCACTGAAGTTCTACAAGGTCATGGCCTACCTCACCGGTGCCATGCTGTTGCTGCTCTGCGCGGAGCTGGTGGCACGCTACGGTTTCGGCCAGTACCTGTTCGCCGGCGGAACCAACGCCGTCACCGGGCAGCCGTTCGGCTTCGGGTTTGCCGATGCCGAACCCAAGGGTGTGCTGGGCGGCGTCAACCTGTCGGTCACGGTGCTGATCGTTCACGGCTGGATGTACGTGGTGTACCTCATGTCCAACTTCCGGCTGTGGGCACTGATGCGCTGGAACTTCCTGAAACTGATCCTGCTGGCGCTCGGCGGGGTGGTCCCGTTCCTCTCCTTCATAGTGGAGAAGAAGTTCCACGCCGAGGTGGAGGCCGAGCTGGCAGCCCACCCGGAAGCAGCCAGCCGGTACTAGCGCCGCTGCCGGCGTT
>JAPSIT010000070.1 GCA_031178585.1 Arthrobacter sp. | reverse complement strand
CGCCGGTGACACCGGCAGCACCCTTGGAGGCGATGATCATGAAGATCAGCAGGGAGACCTGGGCACCGAGGTCCAGCGGGGTTCCCATGGCGTTGGCCACGAAGAGGGAGGCCATCGTCAGGTAGATCGCGGTGCCGTCAAGGTTGAAGGAGTAGCCAGTGGGCACGGTGACGCCGACGACCGGCTTGGAGACACCCAGGTGCTCGAGCTTGGCGATCAGCCGGGGCAGCGCGGCCTCGGAGGAGGAAGTGGAGAAGATGAGGAGGTATTCGCGTGCCAGGTACTTCATCAGCTTGAAGATGTTCACGCCTGCCACCACCTGCAGGAGTCCGCCGAGGATCACGACGATGAACAGCGCGCAGGTGATGTAGAAGGCGGCCATCAGCGTGAACATGCTCACGATGGCCTGGAAGCCGGTGGCACCGACAACTGCGGCGATGGCGCCGAAGGCGCCGACCGGAGCGAGCCACATGATCATGATGAGGATGCGGAACACCACAGCCTGTCCGTGGCCGATGGCCCTCAGCACAGGGGCGCCTTGGGCGCCCATCTTCTGGAGTGCAAAGCCCACGAGGATGGCGGCGAAGAGCGTAGGCAGGACCGGAATGTCGCCTGGGATGATGCCGAGGAGGAAGGCTACGGTGCTGTCGGTTTCAGCCTTCTTGCTGGGGTCGTACGGCGCCAGCTTCAGGCCTTCGCCCGGGTGGATCAGGTTGCCGACCACGAGGCCGATGCCAAGGGCGAATGTCGACATGAGGACGAAGTAGCCCAGGGCGAGTCCGCCAACCTTGCCGACCGTGGCGGCCTTGGCGATGGAGCCGATGCCCAGGACGATGGTGCAGAAGATGATCGGAGCGATCATCATCTTGATGAGCTTGATGAACCCATCGCCGAGGGGCTTAAGGGATTTTCCGACTTCCGGAAACAGCAGCCCCACCAGGGCGCCCAGGATAACGGCGGCGATGACGGCGATGTAAAGGTAGTGGGATTTGTCCAGCCCTTTGCGCCCGGCCTTGACCGGTGCAGCCGACTCTCCTCGTTGAGAAGCCATGATGTGTCTCCTTATGGATAATCTGGAAGACGCTTCGGCACAGTCTCTGAGCTCTTGGCGTCGGTCCTTTGTGTGATTTCCATCATTGGGCATGGAGTGACTTGCCTCACCGTTGCGTTCATATTGGTCATGGGAGGTGTTGTGATCCACCGTTGGAGCATTGCCAGGCGGCTGTTTGTGGCCAACCTGCTGTTCGTGCTGGCGCTGACCTTCGTCGTGGGGACAGCCGCCTTCGTGGACGCCCGTGACCGCACTTATGCCGAGGCCGGACGGAGGATGGCAGCTGTGGCCGTTGCCGTTGCGGACAACCCCCTGGTGCTCCAGGCCGCTGCCTCCCCCGACCCCTCCGCAAGGCTGCAGCCCTATGCCCTGCAGGTCATGGGAGACACCGACGCCGATTTCATCACCATCATGGCTCCCGACAGGACACGGTGGACCCATCCCCGGAGGGAGGAGCTCGGTCAGCCGTACATCGGCTCGATCCGTGATGCCTTGGAGGGAAAGGTCTTCACCGAGATCACGGCCGGCACTCTGGGCCCTTCTGTACGCACCATTGCGCCGGTCAAGGACGCCAGCGGCTCGGTCAAGGCACTGGTGGCCGCCGGCGTCACGGTCAGGAATGTCGACGTCGCTGTGAGCGGGAGGATTCCTGCCCTTCTGGCCATCTCGGGCGGACTGCTCCTGAGCGGCTCGCTGGCATCCTGGCTGCTCGGACGCTACCTCCGGCGGGTCACCCGCGGCTGGGGTCCCGAACAGCTTGCCCAGCTCTTTGCCTACTACGAATCGGTGCTGCACTCGGTCCGGGAAGGGGTCATTCTCATCGACCCCAAGGGACGGGTGGTCATGTATAACGACCAGGCCGCCGAGCTGCTCGGGCTCGAGCCGAGGGACTCGGGCAGTGATCCCGCGGATGCTCCGTCACTCGGGGACCTTCCGCTGGCGCCGAGTCTGAAGGCACTGTTCGAATCGGGTCGAACCGTTCACGACGAGATCCACCTGACGGACTCGGGCGTCCTTGTGGTCAACCAGGGCCCGGCCGTGGGTCCGGACTCCCCCGCCGGACGGCCGCCGGCGGTCTTCGGCACTGTGGCCACGATCAGGGACCGCACGGAAATCGAGTCCCTGGGAAGCGAGCTGGAGACCATGCGGACCCTGTCCGGCGCCCTGCGCGCCCAGACGCACGAGCACGCCAACCGGCTCCACACCATGGTGTCGCTCCTGGAACTCGGCCGAACGGATGAGGCGCTCGAGTTCGCCACCCATGATCTTGAGCTGAGCCAGCAGCTGACGGACGACATGGTGGGTTCAGTCCAGGAACCTGTGATCAGCGCACTCATCATGGGCAAGGCCGCGGAGGCGCATGAACGCGGCGTGGAGTTTGTCGTCGAGGCATCCCCGGCGGCAGGTGCTGCCGGCATCGCCATCCAGGACCTCGTCACCATCCTCGGCAACCTCCTGGACAACGCAATCGATGCCGCCGCCGATGCCCCCGCCCCGAGACGCGTCGGACTTACGGTGACGTCCGAACGCGGCGGGCTGGGCATCACCGTCCAGGATTCAGGCAAGGGCATTGAACCGGACGCCGTCGACAACATTTTCCGCTACGGCTTCAGCACCAAGGAGGCAGGACCTTTTGGCCGCGGCGTCGGGCTGGCGCTGGTGAAGCAGGCGGTCCAGCGGCTGGCCGGTACGATGACGATCACCAGTTCCGGCAACGGCGGCGGCGCGTGCTTCAATGTCGTGCTCCCCCCTCCGGCCCCCCACAGCGTCCTGGAGGACCAAGCGTGACAGACATCCGGGTCCTCGTCGTCGAGGACGAGCCGATCGCCTCGGCGGCGCATGCCGCGTACGTGGAACGGCTGGCGGGCTTCGCCTTGGCCGGCACAGCGCCCGACGGCCAGTCGGCGCTGCGGATGCTCACGGAGTTCGCGGCAGCCGGCAGCCCTGTTGAGCTGGTGCTTCTGGACATGAACCTGCCGGACCTGCACGGCCTGGATATCGCCCGCCGGATGCGTTCTTCGGGCCACTTCGCAGACATCATTGCGATCACCGCGGTCAGAGAGCTCGCTATAGTCCGCAGTGCTGTGTCCATCGGCGTCGTGCAGTACCTGATTAAGCCCTTTACCTTCGCTACTTTCGCTGACAAGCTGGCAAGCTACCGCCAGTTCCGCGAGCAGCTGGCATCCGGATCCGGCTCGGCCAAAGCCGCCGCCTCCCAAAGCGACGTCGACCAGGCCTTCGCCAGCCTCCGGGCACCATCGGACCTGCCCCTCCCCAAGGGCCTGTCACCTGCTACCCTCGACGCCGTCCGCGATTTCATTAGGGAACAACCCGGCGCGGTCTCGGCTACCGAGGTCATGACGGCGCTGGGCATGTCCCGTGTCACCGCCCGCCGCTACCTGGAGTACCTCGCCGACGCCGGGACGGTCTCCCGCACGGCACGGTACGGCGCGCCCGGCCGGCCGGAAAACGAGTACCGCTGGACGCGCGCCTAAGCAAAACCGCGCCCTGACCCAGCAGGGTCTGGGCTCAACCTGCTCCGCTGGCCGGAGCGCCGTCCGCGTCCGCGGGCCGCAGCTTTCCGATCAGCCGGTCGAGTACCTCGGCGTCTTCGATGGTGGACGGCACCACGTAGTCGTCGCCGTCAGCGATTTGGCGCATCGTCTTCCGGAGGATCTTCCCGGATCTGGTCTTGGGCAACGCCTCCACCACCGCTACGGACTTGAAATCGGCCACGGCGCCTATGTCGCGCCGGACCAGGGCGATCAGCTCCCGCGCAAGAACCGCCTCCGGCACATCAGCACCCGCCTTGAGCACGACGTAGCCACTGGCGCGCTGGCCTTTCAAGGGGTCCGAGACGCCGATGACAGCGCACTCAGCCACTGCCGGGTGCTGCCCGATGACCTGTTCCATTGCTCCCGTGGACAGCCTGTGTCCCGCAACGTTGATCACGTCATCGGTGCGCCCCATCACGAAGACGTACCCGTCCTCGTCCCGGTAACCGGAATCGCCCGTGGCGTAGTAGCCTTCAAAAGCCTGGAGGTACGACGACTTGTAGCGGCCATCGTCTCCCCAGAGTGTGGTGAGGGTCCCCGGAGGCAGCGGAAGCCCCAGCACTATGTTGCCCTCCACTCCGGTCTCCACGGCACCGCCGGCGCCGTCCACGATGCTGAGGTTGAAGCCGGGCATTGGTACCGAAGGTGAACCGGGCTTGATGGGAAGTGAATCCAGGCCGCGCGGATTGGCGCAGATGGCCCAGCCCGTTTCGGTCTGCCACCAGTGGTCAACCACCGGGACTCCGAGCGCTCCCGCGGCCCAGTAGTAGGTATCGGTGTCCAGCCGCTCACCGGCGACGAATAGCGTCTTGAGGCTGGACGTGTCATAGCGGGCCAGCAACGCAGCGCCAGGGTCCGCTTTGCGGATCGCACGCAGTGCGGTCGGCGCGGTAAAGAGGACATTCACTTTGTGGTCCCGGATGACACGCCAGAACGCGCCCGCATCGGGGGTGCCCACCGGCTTTCCTTCGTACAGCACGGTGGTGGCGCCGGCAATCAGGGGACCGTACACGATGTAGGAGTGCCCCACCACCCACCCGACGTCGGAAGCGGTCCACATGACGTCCCCCGGCCCGGCGTCGTAGATGTTGTCCATGGTCCAGCCCATGGCAACAGCGTGGCCGCCGTTATCGCGGACCACCCCCTTCGGGCTTCCCGTGGTACCTGAGGTGTACAGGATGTAGAGCGGATCCGTGGCTTCGACGTCGACGGGCGCCACCGGTTGGGCCACGGCCATCTCGGCGTCCCAGTCCAGCCATCCGGCGAAGTCGGCGCGCCGGGCCTCGAAGCCGTCCCGTTCCTTGACCAGGACCGGGGTGCCTTCAGCTCCTGCGAGTGTGAGGGCTTCTTGAACCGCCGGCAGATACTCCACGCGGCGGGACGGCTCCACGCCGCCTGAAGCGGTGACGACGGCAACGGGGGAAGCATCAAGGATGCGGGCGGCCAGTTCCTTGGGAGCAAAGCCGCCAAAGACTACCGAGTGGATGGCCCCCAGACGGGCCGTTGCCAGCATGGCGATGGCGGCCTCCGGAATCATAGGCATGTAGATCACCACACGGTCGCCTTTTCCCACGCCCCGTGCCCGCAGGACACCCGCGAACTTTGCGACGAGGTCCGTGAGCTCCGCGTAGGTGTACCGCTGCTGGCTGCCGAGCACAGCGGAATCGTAAATGAGCGCATCCTGTTCCCCGCGGCCGGCCAGGACGTGACGGTCCAGCGCATTGAAGGAAGTATTGAGGATGCCGTCCGGGAACCAGTCGAACAGAGGCGCACGCCGGCTGTTCACGGCCTGGCGTGGAGCCTGCGCCCAGGACACTCGCTTTGCAGCTTCCAACCAGAAGTCGTCGGGCTTGGTGAGGCTGCGGTCGTAGGCGTCGCGGTAACTGTTGGTGACCATGAAAACTTCCTGTCCACTACGTTGTGATGCGGCCTATGCTATCCCCGGGCAGGGATGGATACAAGGCTTTTGTATACAGAGCGAGGCAGTTCACCGCGTGGAACCTGACGAAAGCTAGGCATAGCAGCAATTTCTGTATACACTGAGGCTGTCTACAAGGAAGGGAGGCGGTATGCGCGCCAGCGACAGGGCCTACGTGGCACTGCGTGAGGACATCATCGAATGGCGCCTCCTCCCCGGCACCGTCCTCGCGGAAGTTGAGCAGTCCGAACGCCTCGGCGTGTCACGCACGCCGCTCCGGGAGGCGCTGAGCCGCCTCACGGCGGAAGGGCTCACGACGGCGGGCGGCCGCGGCGTCGTCGTCACTGATATCTCGCTGGACGACATCGATGAACTGTTCGAGCTCCGTGAGACACTCGAAGGCAAGGCAGCCGCACTGGCTGCCGAGCGGGGTGACTCGGCAGTTTTCCGGGAACTGCAGGAAGAGCTGCTCGCGGCGCCCGCGCTGATCAGCAGCGCCGATCCTGCCCGTCACGACTACTACGGGCTTGTGGGCCGCCTCGATGAAGCGATCGACGCGGCCATCTCCAACTCCTATCTGGCCCAGGCAATGCGCAGCCTCCGCGTCCACCTGGTGCGGGTCCGGAGGCTGGCCGCGGACGACGCGGCCCGTCTCACCGCTGCTGCGTCCGAGCACGCGGCCATTGCCGAGGCCATCGCCGCCGGCAACCCGCGCCTGGCTGAAGCGGCCACCACGGTCCATTTGCACCGCAGCCTTTCCCACGTCAAAGCCACCCACCCATCACTCTCGAAGGAGCCCCATGGTTAAGGAACACCACGTCCGCGTGTACAAAAGCGAGGAAAACCTGCCGCGCGAGGACCAGCTGGCCCACAAGATCGCCGTGGTGGCAGCCGATCCCGTCGCCGTGACGGACGAGGTCACGGAGATGGTGATCAACCGCATCATCGACAACGCCTCCGTCGCGATCGCGTCGCTGAACCGGGCCCCCATCGTGGCCGCCCGCGCCCAAGCCCTCACCCACGGTCCTTCCACCGGCGGCAAGGGCGCCAAGGTCTTCGGGATCGGCGAACGCGTCTCCCCCGAGTGGGCTGCCTGGGCCAACGGCGTCGCCGTCCGGGAACTGGATTACCACGACACCTTCCTCGCCGCCGACTACTCCCACCCCGGGGATAACATTCCGCCGATCCTGGCCGTCGCGCAGCACGTCGGCTCCACCGGTGCCGACCTGGTCCGCGGCATCGCCACCGGTTATGAGATCCAGGTGAATCTGGTGAAGGCAATCTGCCTGCACAAGCACAAGATCGACCACGTTGCCCATCTCGGCCCCTCCGCCGCCGCCGGCATCGGCACCCTCCTCGGCTTGGATGTCGAAACGATCTTCCAGTCCGTCGGACAGGCCCTGCACACCACAACCGCGACGCGGCAGTCCCGCAAGGGCGAGATCTCCACCTGGAAGGCTCACGCCCCCGCGTTCGCCGGGAAGATGGCCGTCGAAGCCGCGGACCGGTCCATGCGCGGCCAGACCTCCCCGGTGCCGATCTACGAAGGCGAGGACGGCGTGATCGCCTGGATGCTGGACGGCCCGGACGCGTCCTACCTGGTTCCGCTGCCCACCCCCGGCGAGGCCAAGCGCGCCATCCTGGACACCTACACCAAGGAACACTCCGCCGAGTACCAGGCCCAGGCGTGGATCGACCTGGCCCGGAAGCTGAACAAGGAACACCCGGAAGCCACGGACCCGGCCAACGTGCAGTCCGTGCTGATTAAGACCAGCCACCACACCCATTACGTGATCGGCTCGGGCGCGAACGATCCGCAGAAGTACAGCCCCACCGCATCCCGCGAGACCCTGGACCACTCCATCCCTTACATTTTCACCGTCGCGCTGCAGGACGGCGCCTGGCACCACGTGGACTCCTACGCCCCCGAACGTGCCGCCCGGCCCGACACCGTGGAGCTGTGGCAGAAAGTCACCACCGTGGAAGACCCGGAATGGACCCGCCGCTACCACTCCCTGGACATCTCCGAGAAAGCCTTCGGCGGCTCGGTGGAAATCACCCTCTCCGACGGCACCGTGATCCGGGACGAAATCGCGGTGGCCGACGCGCACCCGCTCGGTGCCCGGCCGTTCACCCGCGAGCAGTACGTCAACAAGTTCCGCACCCTGGCCGCGGGTCTCGTGGAGGAGCACGAAATCGCACGGTTCCTCGCCGCCGTCGAACGCCTCCCCGAACTGGCCGCCGGTGAACTGGACCAGCTGAACATCACCGCAGCCCCCGGCATCATCGACCTCGGCGCGGCACCGAAGGGGCTGTTCTAAGTGCTGTATTCAAAAGCCACCCCCGAACAGAAGCGGGTAAAGCTGCGGGAGCTGCTCGCCTC
>JAPSIT010000134.1 GCA_031178585.1 Arthrobacter sp. | reverse complement strand
GCCTGCATTCCGGCCTGCACTGAGCGGACATCGCAGGGTTAGGTCAGTTGGAGATCAGCGGCACCAGCCTGCATGGGCCAGCGCATGGCGGAGCAAGTTGCCGCGCCCGCCAACGAACTCCGACTGGACCTCCGGGCTCAGCGCGTCGTCCGGCGTCATCCACGTCAGTTCGAGGGCGTCCTGGCGCGGCTCGCACTCACCGGTGACGGGAATCAGGTAGGCCAGCGCAACGCAGTGCTGGCGGTCATCCGTCATCCCGGTTTCCGAGGGGGAGGGGAAGTACTCGGCCACAGTGAAGGGCACAGGGGAAGCCGGCAGTTGCGGGAAGGCCAGCGGCCCGAGGTCCTTTTCCAAATGCCGGATGAGCGCCGCACGGATGGTTTCCCTGTACATCACCCGTCCCGAGACAAATGTGCGCACCATCTGCCCCTCGTCGGAGGCCTGGAGCAGAAGCCCGACTTCGGTCACATAGCCAAGGGAGTCCAGCCGCACCGGAACGGCCTCCACATAAACCATGGGCAAACGCTGCCGGGCCTCATAGAGATCCTCTTCGGAGAGCCAGCCGGGATACGGGTCGGGAGTGCGAACATTCATGTACTTGTTGTACCGCACCGCTGATGCGCCCGTCACGCTCGACCAGCGTGCAGGGCGCGGGTTTTCCGTAGAGCGTAAGCGTGCGGCGTGATTCCGGGGTGAATCGTTTGGGGGTTTAGGGCGCAGGCTGCCTCGGGCAAGCAACGGGGGGTCAGGCCCGCTGCGCGGCTGCTTCGCGGATGCTGATGTTCTTGCTTGCGCTGTCCGGGCCGCCAGCGCTGTGCGAGCCGTCGGGGTCCGGCACGAGGAGGACGCGGACGCCGGCGTCCTCGGCCAGTTGCGCCTGGATTCCGGCGGAAGCCAGCCTGTCCCGCAGAACCTCGAGCCCGTCGTCGTACTCAAAGGCGATGGCAATCCCGGCGGCAGTGCCCTGCTGCACTGTGATAATCCCGCCGTTCTTGGTAGCGAAGTCGACCCGGCCCACGTCTGTCAGGTCCCAGTCCACCTGGCTGAACTCCGTCTGGCCGCCATCCCGTGCCGCGGAGCGCCGGCGGGCACCGATATCCGCGAGCACCTTGGCGGCGGTGGGCAGCTCAGTCGTGGTCCACACCGCCGCCACCGTCAGCAACGGATCTGCGTCGTGGGGTTCGGCTGCCTCGTTGGCCCGGTCCACCAGGAACACGGTGCCCTCCGGCGAGGTGATCTTTACGCTGCCGCCGTGGTCGGCCGAGAACGGTTCCGCCCGGGTTCCGGCTTCCTCCGTCCGGCGGCGGAATTCCTCCAAATCCCGCGCCTCGAAGCCGAGCGAGGTGACGCCGTCGTCGGGCCCGGCGGGCATGGCGTGTACCGCGAGCCGGCCATGGCCGGCGTCGAACTCCATCCAGGTCCCGTAGTCGGCGGTGACTGCTAGCCCGAGCGCGGTCAGCAGTTCCTTGTACTCCTGCATGCGGGAGGTGTAGTGGACGGGGCGGACACGCAGCATTTTTGTCTCCTCGGTAGCGGCCTCTTCCCAGAGTATGGCGCGGCGGCCCGTTGCGCGGCTAGTGTTTGCGCATGGCTGCCGAACTCCCCGAACTCCTGCTGCCCGACGCCGCCGCCTGGCGCACCTGGCTGGAGGAGAACCATGACAGCTCGCCCGGCGTGTGGCTGGTACTGCACAAGAAGGGCGGAAACGTCACCACGCTCGACTATGCCGGCGCCCTCGAAGAAGCGCTGTGTTTCGGCTGGATCGATGGTCAGGCCAAGCGGCGCGACGCCGAGAGCTCCTTCCAGCGGTTCAGCCCTCGGAGCAAGCGCAGCATCTGGTCACTGCGCAACGTGGCACGGATCGAGCAGCTGGAGGCGGCAGGAAAAATGCACGACGCCGGACGCGCGGCCGTCGCGGCGGCTCAGGCCGATGGGCGGTGGGACAAGGCCTACGCCGGGCCCGCGACGG
>JAPSIT010000069.1 GCA_031178585.1 Arthrobacter sp. | reverse complement strand
GCAGCGCGGGGGTCGGTCACCTGGAAGTAGACCACGGTATCGATGGACACCACGAGGTTGTCTTCGGTAATAACGGGCTGCGGCGGAAACGAAACCACCTGCTCGCGAAGGTCCAGCAGCGGCAGCAGGCGGTCCACGAACGGTATCAGGAGAGTCAGTCCGGGATTCAGGGTCCGCTGGTACTTGCCGAGGCGTTCCACCACGCCCGCCCGGGCTTGAGGCACAATCCGCACTGCACGCACCAGCACGATGACAACAAAGACAATCAGGACCAGCATCACAATTGTGAGGGCGGCTCCTCCTGGACTCTCCATACTTCTCCTTCATTCCCCATATTTGAGTGAAGCTCTGCCGGAGGCGGCCCGGCGCCGTATCTGCCGCTGCCGGACTGCGCGCAGCAGAATCTTAGATCCGCGTTATTGGACGGCGGTCTCCGACTGAGGTGCCACAACCGCCGTCGCGCCTTCGATGGCAGCCACGATGACACGCTGGCCTTCGGTAAGGTTTCCTGAATCGGAACGTGCGCTCCAGATGTCGCCACCGATCTTCACGCGGCCGCCGGTGGCGGACACCGCCTCCATGACCAGCGCGGTTTCGCCAATCAGGCGGTCGACATTTGTGCGCTGTTCAGCGGGTCCCTTATGCAGGTGTTTGAGCGTGACAGGGCGGACAAAGGCGATCATCAGCAGGGACACGACGCAGAAGACGACGATCTGGAGCCACAGGTCGGCACCGGCGAAGTCGGCTACGAGCGCGGCGAGGGCGCCGCCGCCGAGCATGATGAAGAAAAGATCGAGGGTCAGCATTTCCACGGCTGCGAACGCGAGGAATACCGTGAGCCACAACGCCCACCAGTTTTGGCCCAACCATTCAAACATTCATTTCCCCCTTGACTCCGGGGGCTGCGGGGCAGACCCTCAGTGACTTTCTTCCATCCTAGACCGAGGGGGCGACACCCGGCAGGGGAGCGACGCCATCCGGCAGAACGTGGCCGAGCCGTTACTTAAGCGACCGCCGTGCGGGGGAGAAAGACGCTGATTCTGAACCTCGCGGCGACACGGGTCACGGCAGGGAAGCCGGCTAGGCGCCCGTCCAATGCGGCACGGTCGGTGTGGTGGCCCGCCGGACCCATCAGGGCCACGTTGGCCACGTCCTGGGGCGAGAGCTCCAAGTCAAGATCGAGGTCCTCCGCACCCAGCAACTCGAAGTGCCCGGCGAGTGAGTCCGCAAGCCGTTCCTCCTTCGCGGGCTCGATTCCGAGCATGCCGGTCTGGCTGGCGATGTCCTGAAGGTGCCCCGGGCGCGGCGTCACGACCACCAGCCGGCCCCCAGACCGCAGGACCCGGGAAAACTCCGCGGCGTTCCGGGGGGCAAACACCACGGTCACTACGTCCATGGAAGCGTCAGCCACCGGCAGCGGCTGCCATATGTCGCATACCATGTTCACCGCTTCGGGATTGAGCCGTGCAGCGCGCCGCAGCGCGAACTTCGAGATGTCCAGTCCGACCGCGGCCGGAGGAGCGTCACCGCGGGGAAGATCGAGGATGGCGCGCAGGTAGTGGCCCGTGCCGGTGCCGGAATCGAGCACCGCAGGATCCGCGCCCTGCAGCGCCGGTGCGGCGGCGGCCGCCACCGCATCCGCCAGCGGCCGGTAATGCCCGGCGTCGAGAAAGCCTGTACGGGCGGCTACCATGTCGGGAGTATCAGCCTCGAACGATGTCCCCTTGCCCACCAGCAGATTGAAGTATCCCTGCTTGGCGGCGTCGAAGCTGTGGCCGTCGCTGCACACCAGGGCACGGATGCGCGGGTTGGCGGCAGAGTCCGCAGGCAGGGGCGAGAGTGTGTTGCGGCAGACCGGACAAACCAGGGGCGGCAGACGGGGAGGCATGAGGACAATCCTAGGGCCGCCGCCAGGGCGTTCTGCGCAGAGTCTTCTGGCGGCGGCGGCGCGGGGTGGTGAGGTGTTTCACCCGGCCGGTGTGAGACGCTAGGCTCACGTGGGTGAAGCCTGAACACCTGCCGCTGCTCAAGTCCGTCTCGGCTCCCGCCGTCCACCCGGACGGGACCCGCGCCGTTGTTTCCGTGATTCGTCCCGATTTCGACGCCGACACTTACGTTGGCCAGTTGTGGTCCGTGCCGCAGGATCCGGAAAGACCGGCCCGGCGGGTGACGCGCGGGTTCCGGGACACGGCACCGGCTTTTTCACCGGACGGCCGCGTTCTCGCCTTCCTGCGCTCTGCTCCCGGCGGCAAGCCGCAGCTGTACGTGGTGGAGGCGGCGGGCGGTGAACCGCAGGTCCTGACAGACCGGCCCCTTGGGGTCTCCTCCTTCGCCTGGTCACCCGATTCACAGCGCATCGTCTTTGGTTCACGCGAACCTGAGGACGGCCGCTACGGCACCGTGGACGGCGTTGGTCCCGGCGGGGAAGATGCCCGCTTCATCACCAGCTTCAAGTACCGGATGAATGGTGTGGGCTATACGCAGGACCAGCCGCTGCAGCTGTTCGTCCTGGAGGTTCCGGATCTGGGCGCGGAGCCTCCGGTTCCCCCTGCAGGGCGTGCCCTCAGGGCCGGTAAGTCAGCGGACGGCGGGGCAAAGGAAAAGGGCGGCGGTGCCGAGGGTCAACCCAACGCGGCAGGAGAACCAGCGGTGGCCGCCGGACTTCCTGACGCGAAGCAGCTTACATCCGCCGCCACAGACCATACCGGCGAGTCCTTCAGCGCGGACGGTCAGTGCGTGTACTTCGTGGCCTCCCTTCATCCCACAGAGGATGAAGACCTTGTAAGCGGCATTTACCGAGTGCGCATCGGCGGCGGGGATCCGGAACAGGTCCCGGTATCTGCGGAACCCCAAAGCATTCATGACGTCCGCGAGTCCCAGGACGGGAAATGGCTGTTCTTCACAGCCCAGGACCTCGGCGCTTCCGGCCGTGATTTCGTGGCCAAGAACACCGTCCTCCATGTAATGCCTGCCGGCGGCGGGGAGGCGCGCGCGCTCAGCGACGCCGAGGGCATGGATGTTGCCGCTCCCGGAAGCCATATCGGGCTCCGAGGCGGGGATGCGGCACTGGTTCTCAACAACGCCCAGGGCACAGTGGAGCTGCTCCAGTTCAGCGCCACGGGCGAGCATGCCCTCCTGGTTCATGGCGACCGCGTGGTCACCGGGGCCGGCGCTGCGGGAGATTCCGTCTTCATCAGCTTCACTGATGCTTCCACGGCAGGTGACGTTGCCTGCCTCGACCAGGGCCAGCTGCGGCTGCTGTCAGACTTCTCGGCGGAGCTCCGGACAGAAGCAGGGATCATCGAGCCTCAGGAGTTGGTCCTTCCGTCCGCCGACGGCCACGAGGTGCACGGGTGGGTGGTGATGCCGCCGGGACAGGGGCCGCATCCCGTGCTGCTCAACATCCACGGCGGACCCTTTGCGCAGTACTCCGTGGGGCTGTTCGACGAGGCCCAGGTCTACGCGGAAGCCGGGTACGCAGTGGTGATGTGCAACCCCCGCGGCTCCGCCGGTTACGGGCAGGCGCACGGCAGGGCCATCAAGGAGCGGATGGGCACCGTAGACATGCAGGATGTCCTGGCATTCCTGGACGGGGCGCTGGAAAAATTCGCTGCCCTGGACTCCGGCGCTTTGGGCATCATGGGCGGCTCCTACGGCGGCTATCTGACGGCGTGGACCATCAGCCAGGACCACCGGTTCAAGGCTGCGATCGTGGAGCGGGGCTTCCTCGATCCCGTCAGTTTCACCGGCTCATCGGATATCGGCTGGTTCTTCGGCGGCGAATACACCGGAATCCTGCCGGAGCAGGTCGCAGCCCAAAGCCCGATGGCCACGATCTCGGACGTGCGCACACCCACCCTGGTCATCCACAGCGAGGACGACCTCCGCTGCCCCGTGGAGCAGGGCCAGCGGTATTTCACAGCTCTGAAGCAACAGGGCGTCGAGTCGGCGTTTTTGGTGTTCCCGGGCGAGGACCATGAACTGTCCCGGTCCGGCACGCCGCACCACCGCCGCCAGCGTTTCGAGCATATCCTCGCGTGGTGGGCGCGGCACCTTCCCACAGCATCAAACCGCGCAGAGGATGACCAGGACAGGCTAGCCCGTACAGGGGCTGACCGCGCACAGGATGACAGGGCTGCGGATGACCGGGCCGGGGAGGGCCCGGCAGCGGGCTAGGGGAGATCAGGCAGGAAACCGAGCTCCTGGCGGGCCCGCTGGATGCCCGGTTCCGCCCACCGTGCCGCGTATTCGCTGTTGGTGGTGAGGGACCGGAGTTCGGCCCTGTCGATATACAGGGTGCCGTGGAGGTGGTCCGTTTCGTGCTGTACGATCCTCGCCTGCCAGCCGCTGAAGTCTCGGGAGATGCGTTCGCCGTCCGGAGCCGTGTACTCGAGCCGGACGCTTTCGGCGCGTTCCACCACCGCTTGCAGCCCGGACAGGGACAGGCATCCTTCGAAGAAGGTCGCGGTCTCCGCTCCCAGGGGCTTGTAGGAGGGATTCAGGACGGCGAAGAACTCCAGCGGTTCCCGGCCCCGTGCCGCCGAGGTCTCCTCATCAACCTCAAACTGGTCTTCCAGGACGGCCAGCTGCAGCGGGATCCCCAGTTGCGGCGCTGCCAGACCCACTCCAGGCGCCGCGTGCATAACATTCCTCATCACGCCGATCAGGGCGGACAGTTCCGCCGCATCCAGCTGCCCCTCAAAGGGTGCTGAACGTTGCCGGAGCGCGGGGTGCCCGGCCTGGACGATGGCCGGCAACGCGTCGGACGACAACAGTTCATGCACCATCTCCCGGATCTGCGCGGAGGAGCTGGAGGTGGGCGGCGGCTCGGGGTTCATGGAGCCAGCCTAATGGGGGTCACTGCATGGTGAAGCGCCTGGCGATCAGGGCGTTGAGCGCCGGGACAGCCGCGATCCCTCCCACCGCCCCGTTCCGCAGACGCAGCGGACGGCAGGAAAGCGGCCGGCCGAGTGCCATGTTGATCTCGGCCTGGCGTCTTGCCCGCTTGGCCGCAAGGCGGCGTGCAGAGTCGAAGCGGCGGAGCCCGGCTCCCGCTGGCCTGCCCTGCAGGGCGTCCAGGATGAGAGGGTGCAGGGCTGCCGCGTCCAGCCAGCCGAGGTTCATGCCCTGGCCGCCGATGGGGCTTATCTCGTGGGCCGCGTCGCCGATGAGCGCCGTCCGTCCGGCAACCATCCGTGCTGCGAGGCGAGAACGGACGCCGAAACTGCTGAGCATACTGTTGCCGTCAGCATCAACAGTGATGCCGGTCCGCTCACGGACCAGCTCGGCCAGCACGTGCGCGTCGGGCTTAACCGGCGGGACGGGCAGCCTGACCACCCAGCGCCGCACAGCGCCTGGCAGGGGAAAGGATTCGACGATCCCGCCGGCTTCAAGAAACAGGGCAGCATCGTGGCCGTACCCGGTGGATTCGCGATAGTCACCCATCAGATAGTGCTCCGCGTACCGCTTCGCGGCAACCGGCACCCCCAGCAGCTGCCTCACAGTGGAATTGGCTCCGTCGGCACCCACCGCGATTGTTCCCGTGAACCTTTGCCGGGCGCCGCGAACGACGGCGTCCACGGTGACCCGGGCGCCGTCGTCGTGTATTTCCGTCACCTCGGCCCCGCGCTGCAGGGCACCGCCGTCCAGCTCCAGCACGCGTGCTTCCAGTACCGCCTCGGTGACGGGCTGGGGAACGGCCAGGACGAACGGGTAGCGTTCGGAGACCGGGGCGAACGGCATATGGGCGATGTCCCGTCCGGCCCAGACGGCGCGGCCGTTGTGGATGCGGATTCCCCGGTCAATCAATGGATCGGCGGCGCCGATGCGGTTCAGCGCGGCAAGCGCCGGGGGATGGATGCCGATGGCCCTGGTGTGCGCACTTCTTGCGGTGCGGCGTTCCAAAATCCGGACGGTGACGCCGTGCTGCAGCAGCAGTGCGCCGAGGTACAGTCCGACGGGTCCGGCGCCGACAATGAGGACGTCAGTCACCGCGGCCGTCCGGGCGGTAGCTGAGCAGGCAGTGGAAGGGGGAGTGGGGTTGTGATGTCCAGCCCGGGGGCACGACGGCGGCCAGTTCATCAACGGTGTAGCTGCGCCTGATGGAGGTCAGGCCGTCCCCGCGGATGTAAGAGCCTGTCAGGGGCAACGCCCCTACGGCGAACAGCGCGTAGGCGAGGGCGCTGCGGCGCAGGTCGTTGTGCAGGGACAGACGCCGGGCGAGCTGGGCGGAATCGTTGAGCAGTCCCTGCAGCTCCGCGGCGTCCAGGTGGTGCAGCACATGGTTCGAGATCGTGAAGTCGAAGGTGGCGCCTTCCGCCACAAGCTCCGCGCTCACCGCCTGGCGGAACGCCACCCCCGGCACCGGCGGCCTCTGGGCGGCAAAGCGGTAGGCCCGGGGATCCGGATCAATGCCGGTGACGTCAAGCTGCAGGCCGTCCCGGGCAGCCCATGCGGCGAGCATCAGCGCCAGGTCCCCGCCGCCGCAGCCGATGTCCAGCAGCGTTGCCGGCGCTGACGGCGACAGCAGCGGCCGAAGCCTGCTGCGGTAAAGGCCGTGCCAGCCGGAGATCGTGCGGTTGACCAGCGCGAACTGCCGGTACGTCCGGTCGAGGCGGCGCGGATCGCAGTCCGGCTTGTCCATCTCCTCGACAGCGTCGACCAGGCGCGGGCCCAGCAGTGCCATGGCGGTCAGGCCAGGGAGGACTCGGACTCGTCGGCCGTCCGATCACGTGTGGACGGCTGGCTGATCTTGGTGAAAAGGCCCGTCTCCACCGTCAGGCCCGGCCCGAAGGCCATGGAACAGATGCGTTCGCCGCGGCTGACTTGGGCGCGTTCCTGGGTGCCGGCCTGCTGTGGCAGGTCCAGGATGTGTTTGAGGACGAAGAGCACCGTGGCGCTGCTCATGTTGCCGTATTTCCTGAGGGTTTCGCGGGCCGGCACCAGCTGCTCATCGGTGAGGTCCAGCCGGGCCTGCACCTTGTCCAGGATGCTGCGGCCGCCCGGGTGGATGGCCCAGTGGGTGATGTCGCGGTAGGGGAGTTCCCGCAGGGAGGCGTCGCGGGCCAGGAGGGGTTCCAGTGCGCCGGCGATGTGCTCGTCAATAATGTGCGGAACGTAGTTCCCCAAGACCATCTCGAAGCCTTCGTCCCCGATGTTCCACGCCATGGAGTCCTCGCCGACGGGTGTCAGGACCGTTTCGAAGTGGTCCAGCTGCAGGAGCGCCGTTGATTCGGGTACTTCGCGCGCGGTGACGACGGCGGCAGCAGCGCCGTCCGCAAAGAGGGCCGAGCCCATGATGGTGTCGGGATCGTTGGAGGTGCGGACGTGCAGCGAGCACAGTTCGGCGCAGACCACGAGAACCACGGCTTGAGGGTCTGCTTCGCAGAAGGATTTCGCTGCCCGCAGCGCAGGGAACGCCGCATAGCAGCCCATGAAGCCGAGGTGGTAGCGCTGTACCGCGGGGTTGAGCCCGAGCGCACGGACGATTTTGTAGTCCGGGCCGGGGTTGAAAAAGCCGGTGCAGGACACGGTGATGAGGTGAGTTATGTCAAGCGGATCGATGCCGGGGCAGTTGGAGACGGCGGAGGATGCCGCTTCGATGAAGAGCTTGGTTGCTTCCCTGGCAAACAGGTCGTTGCGTGCCTTGGTGCTCGGGCTGCGGAGCAGTCCGGTGGCCGGATCGAAAAACTGCGGGTCCTCGGATTTTGACTCCATCGTCAGTTCGTCCACGGCGGTATAGCGGGTGTCAATGGCCGCCGAGTCGAAGCATGTGGAAACCAGCCGCGAGCCGAGCCTCGTGAGTCCCGGCTGGGCGCTGAACACGTCGCGTGCTTCCGTCTGGATGAGCACTGTGGGAGGAACTGCAGTTTCAAGAGCTCTCACGTAGACCGTCATTCGTTCATTCTTAACGAGACCGCCGGTTAAGACAATGGATCGGCCGGACGCGGCACGCAGCTCCAGACGCAACGTCTGACCAGGACGGGCCCCTCTCCGGCTTCCTGCCAAAACGCCGATAATCTACATTATGTAAAGTT
>JAPSIT010000018.1 GCA_031178585.1 Arthrobacter sp. | reverse complement strand
GGCAAATGGCTGCCCAGGGGATTGTTGTGCCGCCGCTGCTCCAGGCGATGGCCCAGCAGCGGCGGGCACGCATTGCCCGGAAGTCCGCGTCCCGCGGGTAACCGCATCCGGGTGTACCCGCTTCCGGGCGGCCTGGACCCCGAGGCCCGCTTCCGGTCCTGCCCTCCCCAGACGCACAGTTTCCACATAGCCCAGGTCTGTCCACATAGCCCAGGCCGGGACTGTCGCGGGGGATAGGGGGAGACGACGCTGGAGGCATGAACGCACCTGAGCACCTGATCATCAGCGGCCCCGAGGACATCCTCGGTTATGTTCCCCACACGCTGGGGTACTGGCCCTCCTGCAGCCTCGTGGCCATGACAATGCAGGGCAAACGCCTGGGGGCAACCCTCCGGGTCGACCTTCCGGAAGGCACGCCATCCACACGCGGTCGGGAGGATTTCGCCCGGACTGTAGCGGACTATCTCCTGGCCGATAAGGAGGCGGACGGCACCCTGCTCATCTTCTTCACGGACGACGGCTGGTCTGACGCCGCTGGCCCGCCGGGCAGCCGGGCGCTGCTCGCCGACCTCGAGCCGGCCCTCGGGCTTGCCGGGATGCCGGTGCGGGACGCCTGGTACGTGGGCGTGGAGTTCTGGAGGAACGTCTACTGTACCGACGCCGCATGCTGCCCGCTGCCCGGGCGCCCCCTGGCGGAAATCCGCGACAGCCGGCTCAACGCGGAGATGGTGTACCTGGGAAGCAGCGTGGGGGAGGCCCCCGGGACCGGTCCCGCCGCAACTGCAGGATCCGGGGATCCCGCCGTGGTGGAAGCCGAGGGGCGCTGGGCGTATGAACTGTCCGCCGGGCGAGGCAGCAGGGAACAGTTTGAAAGCGTGCTTGATACGTGGCAAGCGGCGCTGGCTTTCGCGTCGGCCAGGGAAGCGGCGCGGGATTCCGAGACGGCAACGGGCCTGCAAGCTGAATCGGGCTGCAAAGCGGGATCGGACTCAAAATCAGAAGCTGCCCTGCCGCGCGACATCGCCGCTTTCCTCCGGGCCACCCTGTGCGTTAGGGCGTGGCGGGATGCCGTACTCGTGATGGCCGCCGCAGGCCGCGGCGCTGCGCTGGCAGGGGCTGAGCAGTTCGGCATCTTTTCCCACCCGCCCGGGCTCCCTGCCAAGGGACCGTCCCTGGATTGCCTGCTCCACGCGGGAATGATGGCGGGGGGACCGGGAGTCAATTACCCGGACACCGGCAGCACGGACGGGCACCCGGAGCCGCCCGGCTACGGCGAGGTGTTGCTCGGACTGAGCCCGGCGGTGCCCGACTGGCAGGCCATGAAGTTCCTTGAAGACCTCATGCTCCACCTCGCGGCCTGCGGCCCGGGGGAAGCTGAGGCAGCGGCATGGACCTCTAAAGGCTGGATCGAGTGGTGCCGGGGGCGGGGCTCTTACGCCCATGCCTCGCTGTCCAAGGCTCTGGCGGCAGCGCCCGGCTACAGGCTCGCCGAGCTGCTCTCGGAGGTGGTCCGGCGCGGAACGATCTGCGGCTGGGCAGGAAGGAAGGAGGCGGCCTGGCAGAGGTTCGGCACGGATGCCGCCAGGTAAATGCCTTGACTTACCCTGCCGCCCCACCGGAGGCGTTGTCGTCCGGCGGCGGCTGTGTCCTGACCTCGGTATTACGGCGGCAGAGGTCCCGCGCCGGGAAAATCGTGAGACAATGGTTGCCGAGACCCGGTTGGGTCCGTGAATCAGTGCCTGCAATGAGCCCGGGAACGGGAACATTGCAGCCGCCCCGGCAGTTCTAATTAATGGCTCTGTCGGTCGTGGTTGCACGTGATGTCAATCACGGACTTGACAGGGTCATAGTGGTGTTGCCCGTATGGTGATTCCACAGACCGCCGCTAGAAAGGTTTTCTGTGACCCCGTCTTCCGCGAAGAAGGAACCCGCCGCCCAGGCCGATGTGTCGGTCGAGGACAAGAAGGCGGCAACCAACGCCAAGCGTGCAGCCACCCGTGCCGCCAACAAGGCCGTCAAGGATGCTGCAGTCGCCGGTGGCGGTGACGCCTCGAAGCCCGAGCCGAAGAAGCGTGGACCCAAGCCCGGTGCCAAGGCTGCAGCCGAAGCCGCCGGAAGCGCAGCCCCTGATGACGACGTCGATGCTGAAGTCGAAGAGGACCTGGACGATGTATCGCCCGATCCTGCCGAACTCACCGACGAACCCGACGAGGCCGGCAAGACTGCCGCCGCCCCCACCGGCTCCGGATTCGTATACTCCGACGCCGACGATGACGACGCTCCCGTGCAGCAGGTTATGTCGGCCGGTGCCACCGCCGACCCCGTCAAGGACTACCTGAAGCAGATCGGTAAAGTTGCGCTCCTCAACGCCGAACAGGAGGTTGACCTTGCTCTGCGGATTGAGGCCGGCCTGTTTGCCGAAGAGAAGATCGCCGCCGACGACGGCTCCATGGACCCGAAGTACAAGCGCGAGCTTGAATTCATCATCCACGACGGCAAGCGCGCTAAGAACCACCTTCTTGAAGCGAACCTCCGCCTCGTGGTGTCCCTGGCCAAGCGTTACACCGGCCGCGGCATGCTGTTCCTGGATCTGATCCAGGAAGGCAACCTCGGTCTGATCCGTGCCGTTGAAAAGTTCGACTACACCAAGGGCTTCAAGTTCTCGACCTACGCCACCTGGTGGATCCGGCAGGCGATCACGCGTGCCATGGCTGACCAGGCCCGCACCATCCGTATCCCGGTGCACATGGTGGAAGTCATCAACAAGCTCGCCCGCGTGCAGCGCCAGATGCTGCAGGACCTCGGACGCGAACCCACTCCCGAGGAACTGGCTCTCGAGCTGGACATGACCCCGGAAAAGGTCGTGGAGGTCCAAAAGTACGGCCGCGAACCCATCTCCCTGCACACTCCGCTGGGCGAGGACGGCGACTCCGAGTTCGGTGACCTCATCGAGGACTCCGAAGCCGTGGTTCCGGCCGATGCCGTGAGCTTCACGCTGCTGCAGGAACAGCTCCACTCCGTGCTCGACACCCTGTCTGAGCGCGAAGCCGGAGTTGTTGCGATGCGCTTCGGCCTCACCGACGGTCAGCCGAAGACTTTAGACGAAATCGGCAAGGTCTACGGCGTCACGCGTGAGCGCATCCGTCAGATCGAATCCAAGACCATGTCCAAGCTGCGCCACCCGTCGCGGTCCCAGGTCCTGCGGGATTACCTGGACTAGTCTGCAAGCACTCAGCCAGGGGCTGCCACCGTTATCGGTGGCAGCCCCTGGCCTTTTTCTGGCGGAGGATCATTTTCTGCGGATACGCCAGGTAGCAGCAAAAAGGCCAGGGCTCCCGAACGGGAACCCTGGCCTGTCTGCTGCGCACTATTTCAGCGGCAAGGTCTAGTCGACCGGTACCGGCGCCTTCTCGTGAAGCCGGCCCGTCTCATCGTGCCATTCTGAGCTCAGCGGCTTGAGGGTCGCTTCGACGGCACGTGAATGGTGAGCGCAGAAGAGCAGCTCACCTCCGGAGGACTCGAGTACAACCCGGACGTACGCCTGTGCTCCACAACGGTCGCACCGGTCAGCTGCGTTGAGTGTGCGGTCGGCAACTGCTGTTGTCATGTCGGCCTCCTTAGTAGATCTGTACATCTATATAACCAGCATTCGGAGCCGAACCATGGCAAGGATGTGTCACTTTCGCTGTCCGCGTATCACGTGTGCGTAACGGCGCAGCCCACACGGAGCCTGCCGGGAGTGGCTGGACGCCTGCCTCCGCCCGCACGACTAGGCTAGAGGGAGCCATTTATTGCCCTTCACGGGCCGTCTTTCGAAGGGGTTCACTGCCTGTGGCACCGAGTTCTGATTACACCGCCCGCCATCTTTCGGTGCTGGAGGGCCTCGAGGCTGTCCGGAAGCGCCCGGGCATGTACATCGGTTCCACCGACTCCAGGGGCCTCATGCACTGCCTGTGGGAGATCATCGACAACTCCGTGGATGAGGCTCTGGCCGGCTTCGGCCACGACATCAAGATCATCCTGCACGCGGACAATTCCGTGGAAATCCACGACGACGGCCGCGGCATCCCGGTCGACGTCGAACCCAAGACTGGCCTCACCGGCGTGGAAGTCGTCTTCACCAAGCTGCACGCCGGAGGCAAGTTCGGCGGCGGGTCCTACACGGCGTCCGGTGGCCTGCACGGCGTGGGCGCCTCGGTAGTCAACGCGCTCTCCGCCCGGCTCGACGCTGAAGTGGACCGTGGTGGCAAGACGTACAAAATGTCCTTCCGCAGGGGAGAGCCCGGCCGCTTCAAGGACGGGACGCGCCCCGATCCGGCCGCTCCCTTCGAGCCCTTTGTGGATAACTCCGTGCTGGACGTTGTCGGCAAGGCCAAGCGGGGGGTTACCGGCACCCGGATCCGTTACTGGGCGGACCGGCAGATCTTCACGCCTGACGCCAAGTTCTCCTATGAGGAACTAGCCGCCCGCGCCCGTCAGACGTCGTTCCTGGTCCCGGGCCTGAAGCTGACCGTCCGTGACGAACGGAAGCTTGCCGGCACGCCCGGCGAGAACGGACCGCACGAGGAGGTTTTCCACCACGACGGCGGCATTTCCGAGTTCGTGGAGTTCCTCGCCATCGATTCCGGGGTCACGGACGTTTGGCGGCTCCATGGTGCCGGGAAGTTCAAGGAAACCGTCCCAGTCCTCGATGAAAGGGGCCACAGCGCCCTGGCCGAAGTTGAGCGTGACTGTGAAGTGGACGTCGCGCTGCGTTGGGGCATCGGCTACGACACCACCGTCCGCAGCTTCGTCAACATCATTTCCACGCCCAAGGGCGGCACCCATCAGGCCGGTTTTGAGCAGGCCCTCGTCAAGACGTTCCGGAAGGCAGTCGAAGCCAACGCCAGGAAGCTCAAGGCCGGGAACGACAAGATCGAGAAGGACGACATCTTTGCCGGCTTGACTGCCGTGCTGACCGTACGTCTCGCCGAGCCGCAGTTTGAAGGGCAGACGAAGGAAATCCTCGGCACGTCGGCCGTGAAGGCGATCGTGGCGCGCGTCGTGGAGAAGGAGATCACGGCAAAGCTCAACTCCTCGAACCGCAACGACAAGGCTCAGTCGGCGCTGCTGCTGGAAAAAATCGTCAGCGAGATGAAATCCCGCATCTCTGCCCGCGTGCACAAGGAAACACAGCGCCGCAAGTCGGCACTGGAATCCTCCTCGATGCCGACCAAGCTGGCGGATTGCCGGACGGACGACGTAGGCCGCTCCGAGCTGTTCATCGTCGAGGGCGATTCCGCCCTCGGCACCGCGAAGCTGGCCCGCTCGTCTGACTTCCAGGCCCTGCTGCCCATCCGCGGCAAGATCCTGAACGTGCAGAAAGCTTCTGTAGGCGACATGCTGTCCAACGCGGAATGCGCCGCACTGATCCAGGTGGTCGGTGCCGGATCCGGACGCAGCTTCGCGATCGAGGCCGCCCGGTACGGGAAGGTGATCCTGATGACAGACGCTGACGTCGACGGCGCCCACATCCGCACACTGCTGCTCACGCTGTTCTTCCGCTACATGCGGCCCATGGTGGAGCAGGGCCGGGTTTTCGCGGCGGTGCCCCCGCTGCACCGCGTGGAAGTCATCAACGCCGGCCAGAAGGCCAACGAGATGATCTACACCTACTCGGAGGCGGAGCTGCACGCACTGCTGGCCCGCCTCGCCAAGGACGGCAAGCGCTACAAGGAGCCCATTCAGCGGTACAAGGGCCTGGGGGAGATGGACGCCGAGCAGCTTGCCGAGACCACCATGGATCCCCGGCATCGCATGCTCCGCAAAGTCAACATCGAAAACGCCCAGCACGCCGAGGCCACCTTCGACCTGCTCATGGGCTCGGACGTTGCGCCGCGCAAGGACTTCATCGTTGCAGGCGCAGCCAGCCTGGACCGCGACCGCATCGACGCCTGACGGCGGTTCCCGTCCAGGGCGCCCCTAGCCCAGCAGCCCCGGCACGATCAGCAGGGCCGTGGGCATGGCCAGGAGCAGCGCACAGACGGCGAGCACGCCGGCCCTTAGGGCGGCGTGCAGCGGAGGACGCGGTGAGAGCAGGCGGCTGACGCGGGACGCCGTCGTGCTTGCCGGACCCGGCCCCCCGGCGCCGTCCGGTAGCTGCAGCCCCTGGTCAGTCCGGCCGATCTGGCCGAAGGCAGGCGCTGCCTGTGGGACGGCGGAGCCGCTGGCCACGATCGCGATGGCCTTAATCAGCGTGGCTTTGCTCTCGGTTTTGAGGGCCACATCGTCTGCCAGCATTTCGATCAGGGAGTTGACTGCTTCCTGGGCCAGGCGCGTCGTGGGCAGCCAGGGAAGCGCCTGCCGCCACGCAGCGAAGGCCCACAGCAGCAGGTGGTGGCGCTGGTTGAGATGTGCGTTCTCGTGGATCAGCACAGCACGCAGCTCTGCCGGTTCCAGTGCTGCCATCAGCCCGTCGGAGAGTACCGTGACGGACCGTGCGCCTCCCGGCAGGCAGTAGGCGACTGGCGAGTCGTGATTGATCACCATCGTGGCGGTGCCGTGATCGGAAGGGGAAGCCAGCAGGGCGAGCAGCTCGCGGTGCTTCCGGCGCTGCCTTTCGATCTTGTAATACGTCAGCAGCAGGGTGAACACGAGGTGCGCGGTCAGCAGCGCGGCTGCCGACAGGGCAAACAGGTGCCAAAATCCGAGGGCTGTGGTGGGTTCATTCTGGAACACCATTCCGGCCAGCGCCCGCAGTCCGGCGATGAGGTTGTCACCGATCGGCTCGAGCCCGTACACCAGCATGGCGCCAATCATGGAGAGGCCACCCGCGAGGCCGATGGCCTGCCACAGCACCATGGCCGTGAACGGATCCCGCGCAGGCCAGTGCGCGCGGGAAAGAAGGATAGGTACCGGCCATGCCAGTACTATCGCCAGGACCGCCAGGAAATATGAGGTCCAGAACATTGTCCGCTAGCTGTGGCCAAGCAGTTTGCGCAGTGTCTCAGCTTCACTTTCCGTCACGGAGCCGATGAACCGGGCCAGCACGGCCTCACGGTCCGGGGCCGATCCGAGCACCTCATGCATGAGTTCCGCCGTGTGGTCCTCGCGGCTGGAAACCGCCTGGTACCGGTGCGGGCGGGTGCCCCGTTCACGCTCCACCAGGCCCTTCTTTTCGAGGCGGGAAAGCACTGTGAGGACAGTGGTAACTGCGAGGTCCTTGCCCACGTGCCCTGCCGCGCCGCCCTGAGCCGCAGTGCTCTGCGCCAGCATGTCGCGCAGGGTGTTGGCGGTGGCCGCTTCCTGGCCCGCCCAGAGCAGGTCCATCACTGCCCGTTCCAGTTCACCAAGACTCGCCATCTGTACATCCTTCTGCCATTACCCCGCCGGCGGCCGGCTGGCCGCTGCATGCTGTAATCCCGATACTTCAACTACAAATCTAACGCGTTTCCGCCTTTCTTTCTACATGAGGTAGAACCCACGGCGTGCCGCCGCTCATTGCCACAGACTTCGGGCCGCTGCAGCGATGTTTACAGTGCCCGGGGCGCTGTTCTACACTTTGTAGAAGTTGATGTTCTACGGGATGTAGAAAACATCGCCTGAGAGCCTGGACCAGCCTAAAGTAGGGACCGCCTTGGAAGCCTTGGAAATCGCACGCTGGCAATTCGGAATCACCACTGTCTACCACTTCATGATGGTGCCGCTGACGATCGGCCTGGGTCTCGTCGTGGCCGTGATGCAGACAATCTGGTACCGGACGGGCGACCCGGCGTATCTCCGGATGACAAAGTTCTGGGGAAAGCTTTTCCTCATCAACTTCATCATGGGCGTGGCCACCGGCATCGTGCAGGAGTTCCAGTTCGGCATGGCCTGGAGTGAGTACAGCCGCTTCGTGGGCGACGTCTTCGGCGCGCCGCTGGCCCTTGAGGCGCTGCTTGCGTTCTTCGTCGAGTCCACGTTCCTGGGGCTCTGGATCTTCGGCTGGAAGCAGCTCAAGAAGGGCGTCCACCTGGCCTGCCTCTGGATCGCCGTCGTAGGTTCATTTTTTTCCGCCTACTTCATCATCGTCGCGAACAGTTGGATGCAGCACCCTGTGGGCGTCGACATGATCGACGGCCGGCCCGTCATGACGGATGCCTGGGCGGTCTTCACCAACAACACCGCCCTCGTCGCCGTGCCGCACACGCTCTTCGGCGCCCTCGCCGTTGCAGGCGGGTTCCTGCTCGGCATCGCCTGGTACCACCTCTGGCGGCGGCGCCGCGACGGCATTGACACCGTGGGCGCCGACGGGAAGGTAATCGTCGGCTCGGCCGACCTCCCCGGGCGTGACGGCGCTGACCACACCGTGTGGCTCCGTTCCCTGCGGATCGGGGCGGTCGTGGCCATGATTTCCTTCGCCGGCACTGCGCTGACCGGGGACCTCCAGGGCAAGCTGATGTTCGAGCAGCAGCCGATGAAGATGGCCGCCGCGGAAGCAGCCTGCCACGACGGCACGGGCTTTTCGGTCCTGAGCGTGGGAAACCTCGGATCCCAGAACTGCGATGACATCGTGGCCCTGATCGAGGTGCCCGGCATCCTTTCCTACCTGGCCAAGGGCGATTTCACCACCGAGGTCAAGGGCGTGAACAGCCTGGTGGACCAGTACAAGGCCGACTATGGCACCCACCTGCCCGACGATCCCATCTACGGTGAGCGTGCAGGGCAGGAAATCGAGTACGTGCCGGTCATGGAGGTCACCTACTGGGGCTTCCGCATGATGATCGGCTTCGGCGGAATCGCCGCCCTTGCTGCACTCCTGGCGCTCTGGGTCACGCGCAACGGCACCGTTCCGCCGTCCCGCTGGCTCATGCGGCTGGCCGTGTTTGGAATCCTGGCCCCGTTCGGAGCGAACGCCGCCGGCTGGATCTTCACGGAAATGGGACGCCAGCCCTTCGTCGTGGCGCCAAACCCCGACCTCAACGGCATTGACCCGGTCTTCATGTTCACGGCAGCCGCCGTTTCCCCCGGGGTTTCGGCCGGCGAGATCCTGACCTCCCTGATCGTCCTGACCGCCATCTATGCCGTGCTGCTCGTGGTAGAGGTGAAACTCCTCGTCAAGTACGTCCGCGGCGGGGTCGTGTCCGCCATGCCGGAACTGGCCCATGCACCGGCTGACGAGAACGAGGACGCCACTCCCGGTCCGGACGGGCCCCGCAAGCCCGGAGCGGGCGACGACGTGCTGGCCTTCGCCTACTAAGACCTGAGGATACGGAACATGGAACTGTTGCCCACTGTCTGGTTCATCGCCATCGCCGTGCTGTGGACGGGATACCTCTTCCTCGAGGGATTCGACCTTGGGGTCGGCATGCTGATGAAGCTTTTCGCCCGCGACAACACGGAACGGCGGGTGCTGCTCAACACCATCGGACCGGTCTGGGACGGGAATGAAGTCTGGCTGCTCACCGCAGCCGGAGCCACGTTTGCCGCTTTTCCGTTCTGGTATGCGTCCCTCTTTTCGGCGCTGTACCTGCCGCTGCTCATCGTCCTGGTGGCCCTGATCTTCAGGGCAGTCGCGTTCGAGTACCGCGGGAAGGTGGACACCGTCCGCTGGCGCACCACCTGGGACTGGGCCATCGCTGTCGGCTCCTTCATGGCCGCCTTCGGTGTGGGCGCGGCCCTTGCGCTCACCACCACGGGCCTGCCCCTGGACGCCAACGGGGACCGGGACGGGGGGCCCTTTGCCTGGTTCAGCGGCTACGCCGTGCTCGGCGGATTTGCCGTGGCGGGCTTTGCGGTGGTGCATGCGCTCGCGTTCCTTGCACTGAAGACCGACGGCGAGGTCCGGCACCGTGCCCGCCGCTGGTTCGTGCGGCTGCTTCCCGTCCTGCTGCTGCCCATGGCTGCCTGGGCCGTGAGCGTGCAGCTCCTCTTCGGCAAGACCTGGACGCTGGCTCTCCTCGCCGCGGCCGTGCTCTCCGCCGCTGCCGCGTGGATCCAGGCACGGAAAGGCAAAGAGGGGACGGCCTTCCTCGCCACCGGAATGTTCCTGGTGGGCGGCACCGCCTCGATCTTCGGCGCCGTTTTCCCCAGGGTGCTGCCCTCCACTATCGATCCCGCGTTCAGCCTGACCATCGCCAACGCATCGTCCTCGGATTACACGCTGGGACTGATGACCGTCGTGGCGTGCGTGGGACTGCCGCTGGTGATCGCCTACCAGGCCTGGACGTACTGGGTCTTCCGCCGCAGGGTCAGCGCCGCGCACATTCCGGAGGCGCACAGCTTCGTGCCCGCGATCGCCGCCAAAGCCTTCCTCAGGAACGATTGAACATACCGTGAAGCCTCAATTTCCCAGCGGACCGTCAACCCGTGCCGCGCTCTATGGCCTGGGCCTGCTCGCGGCGCTGAAAGCGCTCGCCCTCGTCCTCATGGGACAGGCTGTGGCGTCGGTCCTCGCGGGCCTCATGACCCAAGACCCTGCGTGGGCGGACCAGCTGGTCTGGGGGATGGCCGGCGTTGTCCTCAGGTCGGTCACGGTCTGGGCGCAGGGGGTGGCCTCCCGCCGGGCTGCGCTGGGAGTCAAGGAGGAGCTGCGCTCGCAGCTCCTGGGACATGCCCTGCGCAATGGTGTCCGCACCTCGGGCCCGGCCGACGGCGGCCTGGCCGTGCTGGCGACGCGGGGCCTGGACGCCTTGGACAGCTATTACACCCAGTTCCTGCCGGCCCTGGTTAACTGCGCCACCATACCGCTGCTGCTGGGCGCACGGATCCTGTTCGCGGACTGGGTGAGCGCCGTGGTGGTCGTGCTGACAGTGCCGCTCGTACCGCTGTTCATGGTGCTGATCGGCCGCTATACAGAAGACAAGGTCAAGGACGCCCAGGCGGCGTTGTCCCGGCTCTCGGCCCACATGCTGGAACTGGCCAAAGGGCTTCCGGTGCTGGTGGGGCTCGGCCGGGCTGTTGCCCAGCGGCGCGCGCTCGAGGACATCTCCGAGGAGTACCGCTCCCGCACCATGGGCACGCTCCGGACCGCATTCCTCTCTGCCCTGGCGCTGGAGCTGATCGCCACGATCTCCGTGGCTGTGGTTGCCGTGTTCATCGGCGTGCGGCTGGTGCACGGCGACATGGCCCTGGAGGCAGGACTCCTCGCCCTGATCCTTGCACCGGACTGCTACCTGCCGCTGCGCGAACTGGGCACGGCACACCACGCGAGCGACGACGGCCGTGCGGCGCTCGCTGAGACGACGGCGGTCCTGGACGCGCCGGGCCAGCGGAGGCTTGAGCCCGCGACTGTTCCGGCGGGCGGTTCCCGGAGTCTTCAGGACGTCACGGTCGGCGGACTTACCGTCCACTACGCCGGAAGGTCCGGTGCCGCCGTCGGGCCGCTCAGCTTTACGGCACCGGCGGGGCTGATTACCGCCCTCGACGGACCCAGCGGTGCCGGAAAGAGCACCGTGCTGGGGGTCCTGGCAGGGACGGTCGGAGCTATGGCCGGCGCCGGGGCGGCCGGCACCCGAGTTACCGGAACCCTTCACGGCTTCACCCCCGGGGACGTGGCCTGGGTGCCCCAGCATCCGGTCATGGTGGCGGAAACCGTTCTGGAAGAGGTGCTGCTGTACCGGACGGCCGGGCCATCCGGAACGGCCGGCCCTGCAGACGTTCGGAACGCCGACGAGGACGTGATGCAGTGCCTTGTGTCGGCCGCGGCGGTACATCTGGCCGGAAAGCACCCGGCGGAACTGAGCCCCGGCGAACTGCGCCGCGTGGCACTCGCCCGCGGCCTGGCACGCGTCCAGGGCGGAGCAACGGTGCTGCTGCTCGATGAGCCGACCGCCCACCTGGACCGGGAGACCGCCGACGCCGTCGCGGAGACCATTCATGACCTCCGTAACCGGGTGACAGTCATCCTGGTGGCCCACGACCGGCAAACGCGAGAGCTGGCCGACCACGTGGTTCCCTTGGCCGCGGCGGGGCAGACGGCTCAGGTATCGAGTAGCTCTGGCTCTTCCATTGCCCCTGGCAGGACTGCCCCTGCCGGGACTGCCCCCGCCGGCACTGCTTCCCGGAGCGCAGTCCCGGCCGGCAGCGCCGGCGCCGAAGCACGGGGCCTGGCCTCCAAGGCTGAAGCAAGGGCAGCTGAACAGGCCGCGCCGATCGCCGGACTGCTGGGCAGGCTGCTCGCCCCGGTGCGGGGCAGGTTCGCGGGGGCCGGTGCCGTGGGGACTCTGGCGTCCCTTTTTGCTGTTGCCCTCTCCGGTCTGTCGGGCTGGCTCATTTTGCGCGCCAGCGAACAGCCGCCCATTCTGTACCTGCTCACGGCCATCGTGGGGGTCCGGTTCTTCGGCATCGGCAGGGCCGTGCTGCGCTACTGCGAGCGGCTGCTGCTCCACGACGCGGTCTTTGCGTCGCTGACGCTGCTGCGCGGCCGCCTGTGGGAGTCGCTGAGCCGGCGCGCCCTGTCCCTGCGGCGGCTGCTCCAGGGCGGGAACGTGCTCGGTGTTGTGATCGACGACGTCGACACCGTCCGGGATCTGCTGCCGCGGGTGGTCCTGCCGCCGGTGACGGCTTTCGCCGTGGCCGCAGCTGCCATCGCAACGTCAGCCTGGCTGGTGCCGGCTGCCCTGCCGGCCGTCCTGGTTGCGGCCGCCGCCAGCCTGGTGCTGGCGCCCGTCACCGCACTGGTGGCGGACCGGATGTCTGCCCGCACCGAGCAGCGGCTCCGCTCCGGCGTCCTGCGCCGCATCGCGGCCGCTCTGGATGCCAGGGCGGAGCTGCACGCCAACGGCGCGGCCGCACCTGTCCTGGACGCCATCAGGGCGGAGGACCGCGCGGCCACGCGGGCGTCCCAGCGCTCCGCCTGGGCTGAAGGGCTCGGTCAGGCGATCACCGTCGCGGCGTGCAGCGCCGCGGCACTGGCGTGCGCCGCCCTTGCAGCACCGCAGGTCTTGGTTGGCACTGTCGCAGCCCCCACCGCCGCCGTCGTTGTCCTGATGCAGCTGGCCCTCGCGGAACCGTTCGCTGCCATGACGACGGCGGTGCGCCAGTTCCCCGCACTGCGTGCAGTGCTGCGGCGCATCGGTGAGTCCGGGGTGCTGGAAGAGGGCCGCGGATCCCAAGCTCCGGAGCTGACCGCTCCGGCGCCGCGGCAGGGCGGCAGCCCGGGAATTGAACTGGCCGGCCTGTCCGCGGCATGGCCCGGGGGCGCGCCTGTCTTTACGGACCTCTCCGCCGTGGCGGAACCGGGCCGCTGGCTGGCCGTGACCGGGCCATCCGGTGCGGGAAAATCCACCTTGCTGGCTGTTCTGCTTGGCTTCCTGCCCGCCCGCCAAGGCCGGATCGGCGTCACCGGGCGGGCCGCCTGGTGCCCGCAGGAGGCACACCTCTTCGATTCCACCATCCGGGGCAATCTGCTGCTGGGGTGCCCTGAGCGGCCGTCGTCCGGGCAGGCTTCGGACACGGACGCCGAACAGGACATGCAGCAGGCCCTTAAGGCTGTTGGACTGGAGCCCCTGCTGAAGCGGCTCGACCAGGGCCTCGACACCAGGATCGGTCCGGGCGCGGCCTTCCTCAGTGGCGGGGAGAGGCAAAGGCTCGCTGTGGCCCGCACCCTGATGTCGCAGGCGGAGGTCATTCTGCTCGATGAGCCAACGGCCCACCTTGACGCCGAATCGGGCAGGGCGCTGATGGCCGATCTGCGGGCCGGGCTCCGTTCCCGGACCGTGGTGCTCGTGACGCACAACCCGGACGACATCAGCCCTGAAGACGGGCTGCTGGCACTCGGCGCGGGCATGGAAGAGACCAGGACGGGCGCATCCATGGCGCCGTCACGGGCCTCCCGCTAGCCTGTTTCCATGATTGGATCCGGCTCCGCGGAATGCACTGTCAACTTTGCCTCGCTGCGGTGGAAAAGCGCCGGGACTGACGACGTCGGAGCCTGGGCGGAGCTGATCGCCCGGACGGCGGCTGTGGAGAAGCCGGTGTGGTTTGAGCGCCGGCCCGAGCTGGAGCAGATCATGGAATCCCGGAAGAACCCGCCGGAGGGCAACACCGTGCTGGGGTTCGGCCCGGACGGGGTGGCCCGGGCCTATGCGCGCATCACCAAGAACCCGGACAGCGGAAAAGCGTACGGTTTCGGCTGCGTCGATCCGGCATGGCAGCGCCGCGGTGTCGGTTCTGCGCTGCTGGAATGGCTTGAGGCGCGGACGCGGCAGCGCTTCGCCGAGGACAACGGCTCCGCTGCGCGGCTCCGAATCCACAACGAGCAGCAGCACGAGCACCAGGCCGCGCTCTTCGCACGGCATGGGTACAGCGTGGTGCGGTACTTCAATGAGATGCACCGGCCGCTGACCGGGCCCTTGCCCGAGGTCACCGTGGACCAGGCCTTTGAGCTGGTGGCCATGGGTCCCGAGCTGAGTGAGGCCGTACGGCTCGCGCACAATGATGCCTTCCGCGACCACTGGGGCAGCGAGCCGAAGGACGAAGAGTCGTGGGCATTCATTGTCAACGACCCTCAATCCCGGCCTGACCTCAGCGCCGTTGTGCTGGAGCGCGCCACCGGGAAGGTGGCCGGGTACCAGCTGGCCACCTATGACCCCGACAGCGCCGTTACCCGGGGCTTCAGCGAGGGCTACACCGACCTTCTCGGCGTGCGGCGGGAGTTCCGCGGGCGCGGCATCGCCAGTGCGCTGCTTGCCGATGCCATGCGGCGCTTTGCCGTCGAAGGTCTGGACGTGGCGTCCCTGGATGTCGACTCGGAGAACCCCACCGGCGCGCTCGCGCTGTACCTGAAGATGGGGTACCAGCCGGTCAACAGGAGCCTGGCCTGGGACAAGTCCCTGGGATAGCACGACGCTGGGGCCGGCAGCTAGCCGTCCACGTCAGCCAGGTGGTGGGTGACGTCGTGCAGGAAGTACTGGGCAAGGGTCAGCACCGTGAACTCCGAGCCGTTGCTGCGCAGCCCGGTCCGGCCCCACTCCGACTCCCTTACCCGCGCGAAGGAGGCGGCCACCTGTTCGCCTTCGGCGGTCAGTTCCCCGCCCACCAGCGCGGGATCGGCGTTGCCGTAGTCGCTCTCCACGGCCGTCCGGTCCTGGTCCCAGTCGTCGAACTTCGCGTCGTCGTCGGTGAGCATGAGGTTCAGCCGCCGGTCGAAAAGGTTGAAGACGTCCCGCACATGACAGGCGTACTCCAGTGCCGACCACGTGCTGTCATTCGGGCGGTCAGCAACGTTTGGCCGGCGCAGCACGGCGCGCCAGCGGGGGAGCATGTTCTCCACGCTGCCCGGCACAGTAGACGGCGTCACCGTCGAGGCATCGAATCCGCATTCGTTGCACGTCCGGGAGAGAACCCAAGTCCAGTCTTTGGCATCCGGAATGATAGGCATGCCAGTAGTCTAGGCCCCGCGGGTCGAGGCCCCGCGAGCCTGGGGCCAACCACCTCCGCCACCGCAGGCCAGGCCCGGCGGCCTAAGACTCTGGAGCTGCCCACGCCATGCTGGGGCCGATCGCCTCCACGGCCTGCGAAAGAGGAATGCCCGAACCGTCGCGGCGCCCGTGTTCCTGGGGGAGTGAACGTGCCACACCCGCCAGCGACGACGCCTTCGCGGGTCCATGGCCGGCCCACGCCTGCAGCAGAATGTCCTCGCCCTTCAGGAAACGGTGCGCCCGGACCCCGGCGGTGGCACGGCCCTTCGCCGGGTACTCGGAAAACGCGGTCACCTTCGCAGCTCCCGGCGCGGTGCCCGGCAGCGCGCCGTCGGTCCCTGAGATGGTGACGACGACGGCGGCATCGTCGCCTGGGGAAACCGCGCCGAAGAAGATCACCTGGTCGCCCGGCGCAAGCTTGATGCCCGCCATGCCGCCGGCCGTGCGGCCCTGGGGCCGGACATTGGCCGCGCTGAAGCGCAGCAGCTGTGCCTGGCGGGTCACGAAGGCGAGCTCGGTGTCCTCGTTCCCTGCCGGTGCCACGCCCACCACGCTGTCCTTGTCCTTAAGCGAGATGACCTCCCAGTCCTCCCGGTTGAGCGGATAGTCGGGCTGCACGCGCTTCACAACGCCCTGGGCGGTCCCGATCGCGAGCACTTCATCCAGCGGCGCGAACGCGACCAGCGACTCGCCCTTCAGCAGCGTTATGAAGTCCTTTGCGGGGACACCGCCGGCCAGGTTGGGCAGGCCGGACATCGGAGGGAGGACCGGCATGTCCATCACCTGGATGCGCAGCATCCGCCCCTGCGACGTGACGGCCGCAATCTCACCCCGAGCCGAGGTCTTGACGACGGAGCGGAACACGTCGTGCTTGGAGCGTGGCCCTGCCTCGGCGAGGCTGTCCTGATTGGACGTCCTGGCAATCTGCCCTGACGCGGTGAGGATGGCCCAGCAGGGATCGTCCGCGATCTCCAGGGCGAGCGGCGCAGCCTTGCCCTTAAGTCCGTTCTTGCCCTGGAGGCCGTCTGCTGCCGCTGAGACGGTGGGGGAGACGGCCTCGGATTCCAGGAGCACAGTTCGCCGGGGAGTGCCGTATTTCTCTGCGATCTCCGCCAGTTCTCCGGAGACAAGGTCACGCAGCAGTTCGTCGGACGCGAGGATCGCTTCGAGCTCGGCGATCTCGCGGCGCAGCTCGTCCTGCTCCTTCTCCAGCTCGATCCGGGAATACTTGGTGAGCTGGCGCAGGCGCAGTTCCAGGATGTAGTTGGCCTGAATCTCCGAAAGGTCGTAGATGGACATCAGCCGTTCACGGGCAGCTGACGCCTCATCGGAGGACCGGATGATCTGGATGACTTCATCGATGTCCACGATGGCGATCAGGAGGCCCTCCACCAGATGCAGGCGGTCCTTCTTCTTGCCGAGCCGGAAGGCCGTCCGGCGCCGCACCACGTTCAGGCGGTGGTCCACGTAGACAGTGAGCAGCTGCAGCAGGCCCAGGGTCTGCGGCTGGCCGTCCACGAGCGTGACGTTGTTGATGCCGAAGGAGTCTTCCATCGGCGAGTAGCGGTAGAGCTGCTGAAGCACCGCGTTGGGGTTGAAGCCGTTCTTCAGCTCAATGACGAGGCGCAGGCCGTGCTTGCGGTCGGTCAGGTCAACGATGTCGCTGATGCCCGCCAGCTTCTTGCTGTTGACGGCGTCCTTGATCTTTTCGATGACCTTTTCCGGGCCCACCATGTACGGCAGTTCGGTGACGACGAGGCCGGTGCGGCGGGCGGACAGCTGCTCCACCTCCACCTTGGCGCGGGTCTTGAAGGAGCCGCGGCCGGTGGCGTACGCGTCCCGGATGCCGTCCAGGCCGACAATCCGGCCCCCGGTGGGAAGGTCGGGGCCGGGCACGAACTGCATGATGTCATCCAGCGTGGCATCCGGGTTGGCGATCAGGTGCCGGGCCGCGGAAATGACTTCCACCAGGTTGTGCGGTGCCATGTTGGTGGCCATGCCCACCGCAATGCCCGTGGCGCCGTTGACCAGCAGGTTGGGAAACGCTGCCGGGAGGACATCAGGCTGGGTGAGCTGGTTGTCGTAGTTCGGAACGAAATCAACAACGTCTTCGTCCAGGTGGTCGGTCAAGGTGAGGGCGGCCGCCGCGAGGCGGGCCTCCGTGTAGCGCGGGGCTGCAGGACCGTCGTCGAGCGATCCGAAGTTGCCGTGTCCGTCGATCAACGGAAGCCGCAGCGAAAAGTCCTGGGCCATGCGGACCATGGCGTCGTAGATGGCGGTGTCGCCGTGCGGGTGAAGCTTTCCCATGACCTCGCCCACCACGCGGGCGCTCTTGACGTGTCCGCGGTCCGGCCTCAGGCCCATGTCGCTCATCATGTACAGGATGCGCCGCTGCACGGGCTTGAGCCCGTCCCTGGCGTCGGGAAGCGCCCGGGAATAGATGACGGAATAGGCGTACTCCAGGAAGGAGCCTTCCATCTCGGAAGTGACGTCGATGTCTACGATGTTTTCGGTGTAGTCCTGGACAATTTCCCCTGCGGGGGTGGAACTCTGGCGGCGGGCCATGGGGCTGGTAGATCCTTTTTGGGGTGCACTTCGGAAGTCTTAGCTAGGCTAAGCCTATGGTGGAACAGCCCGCAGACGGCGAATATCCGGAATATTGGGAAGCCGATGTCGTGCTGCGGGACGGCGGAACTGCCCACCTGCGGCCCATCCATCCTACCGATGCGGACGCCGTGCAGTCCTTCCATACCGGACAGTCGCAGGACTCAATCTACATGCGGTTCTTCGCCTTCAAGGCCCGCCTTTCAAGCAAGGAGCTCAAGCGGTTCACCGAGGTGGACTACCGCAACCGGGTTGCCTTCGTGATCACCATCGGCGGGGAAATCATCGGCATAGGCCGCTACGACCGGCTGGATGACCCCTCGGAAGCCGAGGTGGCCTTCAACATCGCCGACAGGCACCAGGGCCGGGGCATCGGCTCCATCCTGCTGGAACACCTGGCCGCTGCTGCCCGCGAAAACGGGATCCGCCGCTTCACCGCCGAAGTCCTGCCTGAGAACCGGAAAATGCTGACAGTGTTTTCCGAAGCGGGTTACGACGTCAAAAGGCATTTCGACGACGGCGTGGTCAGCCTGGAGTTCAACATTGACCCCACCGCCCGATCCCGTGCCGTGATGGAAGCCCGGGAACACCGCGCAGAGGCGAGGAGCGTGCAGGACCTGCTCGCGCCGTCGTCGGTTGCGGTGATCGGTGCGAGCCGCAGGTGGGGCACGGTGGGGTACCAGCTCCTTGAACACATCATCGGGGGCGGATTCGCCGGCCCGGTCTATGCCATCAACCCCGAGGCGTTTGAACTGGCCGGGATGCTGTCCTTCGGCAAACTCTCGGAAGTTCCCGGGCCGGTGCAGCTGGCCATCATTGCCGTGCCCTACGAGGAAGTCCCCAAGGTGGTCGACGAATGCGCGGCTGCCGGAGTGAAGGGAATCCTCGTGGCATCCGCGGGGTTCGCCGAAGACGGGGAGCGCGGCCTGGTGCGCCAGCGGGCGCTGGTCCGCCAGGCGCGGGCGAACGGGATGAGGGTGATCGGACCGGCTTCGCTGGGCATTGTGAACACGCATCCGGCGGTGCGCCTCAACGCCTCCATGGCGCCCAGCCTCGCCATCCGCGGGGGGCTGGGCCTGTTCAGCCAGTCAGCGGCGATTGGCGTGGCACTCTACGCGGCATCCAGCCGCCGCCGCGTCGGCATCTCCACGTTCCTGTCCGCCGGCAACCGTGCCGACGTTTCCGGCAACGACATGATGCAGTTCTGGGAGGACGACGCCGACACCTCAGCCGTGGGGCTGTACCTGGAGTCGATCGGCAACCCCCGCAAATTCTCCCGGCTGGCCCGCCGTCTCGCCCTTACGAAGCCCGTCATCGTTGCCAAATCGAACTCCATGGGCCTGCAGCTGCCTCCGGGGCATGCGGTGCGCACTACCCAGGCACCGCCCGGGGCGCTCGACGCCATGATGCGCCAGGCCGGGGTGATCCGGGTGGAAACCATAGAGCAGCTCATGGATGTTGCCCAGATCGTTTCCTCGCAGCCGCTGCCCAAGGGCGCCGGCGTCGCCGTGTTCAGCAACTCGGGGGCGCTCGGAAAGGTCGTGGCGGACAGCGCGGCATCCCACGGGCTCGGAATCCAGGACCTCGTGGCGGACCTCGACCTGGACACCGGCATGTCCTGCGCGCTGCCGGAGCTGCAGCGCAGGATGCGCGCTTCCCTGGCCCGCGGGGAGGTACATGCGGCCGTGGTGGCGTTCCTGCCAGCCCGGGGACTGACAGTCGAGAAAATCGCCGAAGCGCTCGCGGACTGTTCAGCGGAAGCCGGCAAGCCGGTGGTCGCGGCGTTCACCGGCATCCTGGATCCCTCCATCTACGTCGAGGGCATGGTGGGGGACGGTACCCCCGCCCCGCCCGTTCCGTGCTACTCAAATCCGGGAGCCGCCGTCGCCGCCCTGTCAGCGGTGGTCCGCTACGCCGAATGGGCGGACCGCGACCAGGGGCTGTTCGCAGACCCGGAAGGCTGTAACACGGAGGCAGCGCACGCCGATCTTGAAAGGCTGCTTCAGGACGTGCGGGGCGAGCAGCTGAAGGAACTCGTCCCGGCTGACGCAGCCCGCCTGCTCGGACACTACGGGATCCGGGTATTGCCCTCTGAAGGCTTCGCTACGGCAGACGAAGCCGTGGCCGCGGCGGACCGGCTGGGGTGGCCGGTGGCGCTCAAGACGACCGACCCCACGCTGCGGCACCGGCTGGATCTCGGCGGGGTGCGGCTCGACATCCAGGATCCCGAGTCACTCCGGCTGAACATTGCACAAATGCGGCGTGCGCTGGAACCCTACGGCTCGTCATCGCTGGAGGTGCAGGCCATGGCTCCGGTGGGGCAGGCCTGCACGTTCCGTGCCATCGAGGATCCGCTGCTCGGGCCGGTGGTCTCCTTCGGACTGGCCGGCGACGCCGTAAACCTCCTGGATGACTGGGCGCACCGTGTTCCGCCGCTGTCCGGGGCCGATCTCCGCGATTTCATCCGCAGTCCCCGCGCCTCCCGCAAGCTGTTCGGCTACCAGGGGCTTCCCGCCGTCGACGTCGCGGCCCTGGAAGACCTGGCCGCCCGCCTGGCACGGCTCAAGGACGCCCATCCCGAGATTTCCCTGGTGGAGTTCAACCCCGTCCTCGCCACGCCGCAGGGCGTGTTCATCCTCGCAGCGGACGTGCGGATCGGCAACGCTGCACAGCGGACAGACAGTGCCCGCCGTGCCATGCGCAACTGAACACCCGGTTAGCATGTGCCAAGCCGATCTGTGAAAATGGGGAAATGAGCTCCCAGCCTCCCACCTCGAAGCCTCAAGCCCCTGACCACAGCCCCCAGGCTTCCATCCACCACAGCTCACACAACCACACCGCCCAGGGCCAGAGCCTGGACGGAGCCCTGCAGCAGGCCGGCTTCTACCCGCGCCTCGTGGCCGACGTCGTGGATGACGCGCTCGACGGCCGGGACTGCCTTGCCCACCTCGTGCACCTTGAGACGCACTTCGACCGTGCTGAAGTCCGGCGCCACATCACAGTCCTGGTGCTCACCGAGGACATGCTCGTGATCACACACGTGGATGACCAGCAGCTCGACGAGGCCGGTGAGCAGATTGTGGCGCAGATTTCCACGGAGTCCGTCCCCGTCGCCCAGATCCGGTCCGTGGTGCTGAGCTACATGTACTCCCAGCCGCAGAACTACAAGCCGTCAGACCCGGTCCGGGAAGTCACCCTGTCCATCGCGTGGTCGGGCGGCCAGCGGCTTGAGATGGGCCCTGCCAGCTGCGGTGACCCGCAGTGCGAGGCAGACCACGGCTATAGCGGAACCATCGCCCAGGAAGACATCGTCCTGCGCATCTCTGCCGAAGCGGACGGGCTGCAGGCCGTGCAGGACGCCAAGCTCTTCGCCCGCGCGCTCCGCGCAGTGAACACCGGTTCCCCGGCTCCCGTCCCGCACGGAGGCCGCTCGTCCCAGCCACGTCCCCGAATGGGCGTTTTCTCCAACCGTCTCAGCCGCGGACACCAGCGCTGAGATGGGGCCGGACCACGACCTTTCCACTCCTGTCATACCCTCATCTTCTTCGACGTCATCCACGCTTCCCCCGGCGCCGGCCTATGGGCGGCGGTCGGTTGCCGAGGTGCTTGGCAGTGCTGCCGCGAGCATCGGCGTGGACGGCTTCGAGAACCGGCTCGGGCTGCCGGCCGCCAAGCGGATCTGCGTTGTCCTCGCCGATGGCCTGGGCCGCGGGCTGCTGAAGCAGAAATCCGCGCACACCCCGTTCCTCCGGGGTGTCCTGCAGCAGGGCCAGGGCGAGGTCCCGGTGTGGCTCGATTCCGCTTTTCCCTCCACGACAGCAGCTTCACTCGCCAGCCTGGGCACCGGCTTGGCTCCCGGGCAGCACGGCCTTGTTGGGTATGACGTCCTTGATCCGTCCCAGGACAAGGTGGTCAACATGCTGGGCAACTGGGACGCCGGCGTGGACCCGGAGAGCTGGCAGCCGTTCCCCACCATTTTTGAGCGGGCCGCGGAACATGTTGACGTCGCCACTGTCAGCCTGCCCCAATTCGGTGACTCGCCCATGACCCGCGCCGCCCTGCGCGGCGGCACGTTTGTTTCGGGGATCACGTCACATGCCCGCACAGCCGCCGCTGCCGAGGCCATGGCTGGCACCGACGCATCCCTCATGTACTTCTACGTGAACGACCTCGACAAGGCCGGCCACCGCCACGGGTGCCAGTCCCCCGAGTGGGAGCATCAGCTGGAAGAACTGGACGCCACGGTCAAGCGACTTGATTCTTCCCTGCCCGCAGGGACCACAGTGCTTCTGACCGCCGATCACGGCATGCTTGATGTGCCCGAGCCGCAGCGGATCGACTACTCCGCCGATCCGGCACTGGTGGCCGGCGTCCGGCACACGGCGGGGGAGCCGCGCATGCTGCACCTGTACCTGGAGGACAACTCTTCCCGCAGCAGCGCCGGCACCGGCCGGCAGCGCCTGCTTGACGCCTGGCGCGGCCGGTTCGGTGAGCGGATCTGGGCCTTCACCCGGGAAGAAGCGATAGCTGCCGGTCTCTTTGGTCCGGTCCGGCCCGGCGTCGAGCAGCGCATCGGTGACGTCATGATCGCGGCCCGGGATGCCTTGGCCTTCTACGACACCGGCCGCGTGCGTCCCACGGCCATGGAGGTGGTGGGCCAGCACGGTTCCCTGACCAAGGCGGAGCGGGAAGTTCCGCTGCTCTGCTTCCAGGCCTCCGGCGGGACGTCAGGCCGGGCGTCCGCCCAGACCGCCCGCCGCAGGGGAGCCCGTGGCTGAGCTGGTCTTCTTCTCGGGAACCATGGACTGCGGCAAGTCCACCCTCGCCCTCCAGATGGACTACAACCACCGGGCCCGCGGCCGCGGCGGAGTCCGCTTCAGCCGCAACGACCGCGCCGGAGGGTCGCGGATCTCCAGCCGGCTCGGCCTGGAGACGGACGCAGTGGAAGTCCTGGACACCACTGACTTCTGGGAGGAAGTGGTGCTGCGCCGCACCAAAGGTGTGCGCGTGGACTACCTCATCTGCGACGAAGCCCAGTTCTATTCAGCTCTCCAGGTGGAACAGCTTGCCCGGGTAGTTGACGAGATCGACATCGACGTCTTCGCCTTTGGCATCACTTCCGACTTCCGCACGCGCCTTTTCCCCGGTTCCCAGCGCCTCATCGAGCTTGCCGACCGGGTGCAGGTGCTGCAGGTGGAGGCACTCTGCTGGTGTGGGCGGCGCGCCACTCACAACGCCAGGACGGTCGACGGCGTCATGGTCACCGAAGGGGCGCAGGTGGTGGTCGGCGATGTCGCGGCTGCCGGAGAGACAACTGCAGGCGCACCGCCTGCTGGAGCAGCCCCGCTTGCCGGAGAAGCGCTGCCGGCTGGAGCTTCGGAAAGCGCTGGGACGGACGGCGCCGGGACGGTACCCGTCGTGGGATATGAGACGCTGTGCCGGCGGCACTTCATGCGCCGCGTGACCGCCCACGGTGCCAACATCATGGCCCAAAAGGACCAGTTGCTGCCGTTTGAGGTCGACGCCTGCCTGTGGCGCGGGGCCGGCAGTGCTGCGGGTAGCTCGGCGCAGCAGCAGTTCAACCGCTGACGGACAGTGCCCGGCCTGGGCGCTAAAACGGCGCCAGCCGCGCAACCCAACCAGCCGCCCGCGCCTGCTAGTCGCCCCTGGTCCCGAAGACGATTTCGTCCCAGCTGGGCACGCTTGAGCGCTTCGGCCTTGCCGGCTGACGCTCGGGTTCTTCCCTGTCCTGGTTCTGGCGGGAAGACGCTCCATGATCCGTTGCCGGCCGGCCAGCATCAACCCTGCGGCGCGGCACTCCCCGGCCGAGCAGCTCATCGAGTCCTGGATTACCCGCCGCGGACGCGCTGGCTGGACGTTCAACCGGGCGCTCCGCAGGTTTCTCCTGGGCGGCAGGATTGTCTGTGTCCGCCTTTTCGACAGGGCCGACAGGGCCCGTTTTTCCGACAGGACGCAGCGGTGACGGGACGATGGTGATTTCGCGGGTGTCGGTGCTGACGCCCTCGTGAAGCTGGAGGGAATCATCCTCCCGGTCGCCGGAGAAGGTCTGGTGCTGGGGTGCCAGGCTGAGGCGGGACACCATGGAGGGCCGGGCATCGCGGCGCCGTGTGACAGGACCCAGTGTTGCAGCGCCGTGTGTTGCAGGACCGTGAGTTGCAGGACCGTGAGTTGTTGCAGCGTCGTGCTCGGCCGCCGGAGAGTGCGTAGCGTCGCCAGCGGTGTCATCATCCGCAGGTTCGTCTTCGTCCGGAGCCGGGGCCGCAGAGACTTCCTCCGGCCGGGGGTGGGCTGCGGGCACACCGTTGGCCAGCAGGAGCGCCAGGGCGTCGTCGCTGTCTTCGTCCAGACCCAGCCGCTGTCCCCGTCGGGAGCGCAGCATGTCCAGCAGGCCATCCGCGTCCTTCTGCTGATCGGCGTTGTTCCGGGCAGCCGTCTCGGCGTCGGTTTCAAAGTCGAACGGCCGGTCGGAAACCGCTGACAGGCGGCGGGCGGGCACGGGACCGTCCAGAGGCTCCAGCTCGCTGAGCTGCTGCGCCCAACGGTTGGCGTTCTGCAAAGATTTGCGTGACGGGTTGAACGTCCACATGGCCGGGGGCTCTTCGCCGATGGTTGCAGGACTGTCCGCCTGCGTCTCAAACCTTGCCACCACAGTCCAGGTGCCGTCGGGGCGGCGCCAGGAATCCCATTCCAGGGTGGACGAGGAGATTCCGTGCGCCGTGAGGCGGTGCTTCACCATGTCGCCGAGGGTGGCCGGGTTATCGCCGAAGGCCGACCGGTAGATGTCGTGGCCCGGGGCGGGTGAGGCAACCTCCACCTTGCGGGCCTGCTGGGCGATGTACTCGCGTTCGGCCAGGACCGGGCCTTCATACCGCTCGACCTTTTCCAGCGGCAGCCCGGACGCCTCGGCAACCTCGGCAGCAGTCGCGCCGCTGCGGATTCTGGCCTGGATATCGCGCGGGGACATGGCCGTCACCGGGGCGGCCTGCTTCCGCGCGGATGGCCGGCTTGCCGCCAGCCGTAACGCTTCATTGATCGGCAGCTGGAACATCTCGCCGCCGGCGCCGCTCAACAGGAGATGCTCCCCGTCGTCGTGGACGCCTACAAGCCGTAGATCCTGCATACAATCCTCCACCCTGGCTTTACTATCATTCGAAACTCTGCCACCGAAGCCCGTCTTTTCCGGTTAGGACGGCGGGCGCGCCGCGAAATTCCGGGACTTCGCGACCGGGGGCAGTGCTTCCGCGTTCAGGATCAGGCAGGCCGCCCTCGCCGGCGGGGCTATGGCTTTTCCCCGCATCTTAGGGAACAATGGCCCCGAACCGGGCACAAACTGGCCGCTTTTGGCGTTGTGCACGTTGCATCATCCATGTGAGTCGACGGAGTGTGAGCAGCAGGCCATGGCCACAGACTATGACGCGCCGAGGAAGTCAGAAGAGGATCTCAACGAGGACTCGATTGAAGAGCTGAAGACCCGGCGCGCCGACAAACCGACCGCGGTGGTAGAAGAGGACGAAGCCGACCTCGCGGAGGGATACGAGCTGCCCGGAGCCGACCTCTCAGGAGAAGAGCTGCTGGTCCGGGTCATGCCCGCCCAGGCCGACGAGTTCACCTGTTCCTCGTGCTTCCTGGTCAGGCACCGCTCCCAGATTGCCCGCGAAAAAGACGGCTTCCTGTATTGCCGGGACTGCGAAGGCTAAAGAATTATTCGGAGGAACTTACTTTCCGGGACTTCCCAGTACAGAAGTATTTGACAGACAGCAATTACTTGGCGGAAAGCGCGGCCACGAGTTCTTCCGGGCGGCGGGTGGATGTCAGCCAGTACGGCGTGGGATCAGAGGGGTCGTTGATTTCGATCCGCACCACCGGGTCGATCCAGCCGCGGATGCAAAGGTATGCCAGGCCGTTCAGGCGCGTGCCCCGCTCAGCCGTGGCTTCCTCCTTGCGGAACGCCTCTGCCGGACCGAGAAGCCTGCGTTCGATAACGGCCCGCCCCACCTGCAGCGTCCGGCCCGTGACCGTGACGGCGGGCGTGGAGAGAATGAGCAGGGCGGCCTGGATGGCGAACAGGACCGCGGCAGCCGTGAATCCGGCGGCCGGGCTGATGGGCGCAAAGACCAGGATGCCTGCCCCCGCCAGCCCAGCCGCAACCAGCCAGATCCAGGCACTCGGCCACAGCTTCTCAGTAAAAAGGACGGTGTCGTCCTGCGGCGGCTGGTGGTGGGCAGGCACTGCTGCGCTCGATTCGGGCATGCACCCAGCTTTCCATCTTTGCCGGGGCATTTCATCCCGGCCGGGTTTCGCCTGCCCAACCTGCCCAATAGGAGCAGCGGTGCCCCGGGCGATAGAGTGAGGGACTGTGACTGACGAACAAACAGCCATTAAGCCAACGCTGCAGCACACTGTGCAGATCCAGCTGAAGATGCTCGACGACGGCCTGGAGGCTCCCTCCTACGCCCACCCCGGCGACGCAGGTGCCGATCTGCGCGCACGGGAGGACGTCGTCCTGGAACCGGGGGAGCGGCGGCTCGTGCCCACGGGTGTGTCCATTGCTCTTCCGGACGGCTTCGTGGCGCTGATCCACCCGCGGTCCGGCCTTGCCACGAAGCACGGTCTCACCGTGGTCAACGCCCCGGGAACAGTCGATGCAGGTTACCGCGGCGAGATCGCTGTGACGCTCCTGAACACCGACCGGGACAAGGCGATAGAACTCCGCCGCGGCGATAGAATTGCACAGATGGTCATTCAGCGCGTGGAGTACGCGCAGTTCGTCGCCGTGGGGGAACTGAGCGACTCCGTCCGCGGCACCGGGGGCTTCGGCTCCACGGGCGGCTTTGCCCTGCCAGGCGTACAAGCGCAAGAACGCACAGTATAAAAGCGCACGGGGTACAGCGCCGGGGTCAACGCCCCAGGTAAACAGCGCGGCTGTTCCCGATGCGTAGGGGACAGTTCACAACTAAGGAGACAACCCATGGTTTTTGGGCGGCGCAGGAAAGCCAAGATGGAAGAGGCTGCACAGCCGGAAGAAGTGCAGGATTACGACGCAGCCGATGAGGCAGGCGCCGCTCCCGAAGCATCCGGACGCAGCGTCACAGGTCCCTTCGATGTCTCCGAGGTCAGCAGCAAGGACGGCTACGTCGACCTGGGCGCCCTGCTCATCGCACCCCGCGAAGGGCTGCAACTGCGGCTCGAGGTCGAGGAGGCCACCCAGCGCGTAGTGGCGGTTACCATGGACCTGGACGGGTCGAGCCTGCAGCTGCAGGCGTTCGCGGCTCCCCGGTCCGAGGGCCTCTGGGACGAAATCCGCGAACAGATCGGCCAGTCGGTCGGCAGCCAGGGCGGGCAGGTCGAGGAGATCCCGGGCGAGTTCGGCACCGAGCTCGTGGCCAAACTGCCTTCCGGAATCAATGACGGGACCCAGGGATACCGCGTGGCGCGCTTCATCGGCGTCGACGGTCCGCGCTGGTTCCTCCGCGGTGTGTTCGGAGGCGAAGCCGCCCTGAACCGTGAAGCCGCGGCCGGCCTCGAGGAACTGTTCCGCAAGATCGTCGTTATCCGGGGCGACAACCCCATGCCGCCACGGGACCTGCTCCAGCTGCGCCTGCCCAAGGAAGCGGCAGGACCTGCACCGCAGGGTGCACCGGAGGACGCGCCGGAATTCGAACAGCCTGAACGCGGTCCGGAGATCACGCAGATTGGTTGACGCCCGACCCTCGCCGCAGGACGGCCCGGTGCCCATCAGCGGGCTGCCGGAACGGGGGCGCGTGCTGTGCCGGGGCTTCATCGAGTCGGTGACCTACGTCCCGGCCAGCCAGGTGGCGTCGTTCACCGCCACAGTGACGGACCATGAAGGCCGCGGCCGGCTGCGCGTCATCTGGCTGGGGCGCAGGCGCGTTCCCGGTATCGACGCCGGCACTGAGGTCCGCCTGCAAGGCATGCTGACAGTGCGTGAGGGCGTCCCCACCATGTTCAACCCCCGCTACGAAATACTGTCACGCCAGGAGAACCCATGACACTGCCCGACAATCCCGAGCAGGAGAGGGATAGGCCGGAAAGGCCGACCCCGGCGCCGGACGCTCCGGGCTTCGCGGAGCTGGCTGAGGGATACGCCTCCAAGGCAGGCCTGCACCGCACAGACGACGGCCGAATCGACGTCCTCAAGAGCGCCGGTGGCTACCAGGGGATCGCCGAGAGCATCCTCCCCGGCCTGGTGTTCCTTGTCTCCTTCACCATCACAGCTGCCCTGACGCCATCGCTGATTGCCGCACTGGCAACGGCCGCAGTGTTTACCGTGGTGCGCCTCGCCCAGCGCCGTCCGCTGACCCAGGCTCTCGCCGGAGTGGTCGGCGTCGGGATTTCCGCCTGGCTGGCCAACAGCACCGGCAAGGCGGAGAACTTCTACCTTCCCGGCTTCCTGACCAACGCGGCCTACATCGTGGGGATGGTCATTTCAATTGCCGTCCGGTGGCCCATCGCCGGATTGCTGTTCGGCTTCATCCGCAATGAGGGCCTGGACTGGCGGCAGCACCCCGCCCGGGTTCGCGCTTACCAGCTGGGCACATGGATCATCGTGGGTGTGCTGGCCCTTCGGCTTGTGGTGCAGGTGCCGCTGTACCTGATGGGCCCTGACGGCCTGGCCGCCCTGGCCACCACGCGGCTCATCATGGGCGCGCCCCTGTACATTCTGGGTGTGTGGCTGGCGTGGCTGGTGACGCGGCCGGCACCCGTGCCGGGAAGTCAGCCGTCGAAGCCGTCGTCTTCCACCGACTGATCCAGCCTCGTCTGCGGGACCGGCGCCGGAA
>JAPSIT010000133.1 GCA_031178585.1 Arthrobacter sp. | reverse complement strand
CGCCTTCGACCCCCGGATGAAGCTGCGCGCGAGCCTCGAGGCCCCGCTGCTGCGGCATCGGACGTGTACGGGGGACGAGCGCCGGGATCGCATCCACCAGGCCGTCCGGGATGTTGAGCTGGAACCCGGACTGCTGGACAGGTATCCAAGCCAGTGTTCTGGAGGGCAGCTGCAGCGGCTGACGATCGCCCGCGCGCTGCTCCTGGAACCGGACGTACTGATCTGCGACGAGGCCACGTCGGCGCTCGATGCCGTGACGCAACGCAAAGTCCTGGACCTGCTGCTGCGCCTGCACCGGGACCGCCGTCTGTCGCTGATCATGATTTCCCACGACATGAACGTCATCCGGTACATGAGCCACAGGGTGGCCGTGCTGTACCAGGGGGCCTTGGTGGAACTGGCGGCCACGGCGGATTTCTTCGCCAACCCCCAACACGGGCACAGCAAGCAGCTGGTGGCAGCGGCCCTTACCAACCCGGCACACTGTGCTGCTCCGGTGGCCTGCGCTGATTTTTCGGCCTGCGTTCATCGGGCGGCAGCCATGGCCACCCGTTATCCCGCAGCCAACGCGCCGGTGACGTTCCGTGCCCTGGAGCTTGTCAGCAACCCGAACGCCTGAGGACACAGATTCACAGGTAAGGGGCGCTGCCGGCCAGCTCCCGGCCCAGCGGCGGAGCGTGCTGCTGGCGAGGCCGAGCAACGCGGGGGTCCACCACCTGCAGGTCAAAGTGCTGCGGATCCGTGCGGCGGGGGAATAACGGGGATGAGTCCCGTGGGAAGACCGATCTCTGCGTCCTCGGGGCGGTCCTGGCTCGCCCGCTCAATCGCGGCGCGGAAGTGCGGCAGGCTGTTCTCCACCATCTCCTCGCTGGCGGTGAGCGATATCCGGAAGTAGCCAGGCGTTTCGAAGAGGACGCCGGGAAGAACGAAGACATCCTCATGGCCGAGGGCTTCGGTGAACGCCTCGTCGTCGGCAATGGGGCAACGGATGAACAGATAGAAAGCGCCTTCGGGCGGGCGGACCTGGTAGCCCATACCGGAGAGTTCCTCCACAAGCCGGTCACGCTTGTGCTGCAGCTGCTCCACGTCGATTTTGAACTGCTCCAGCCGGGGGAGCGCGAACTGTAGGGAGCCGTTGGGAAAGATCCAGCCCATTGCCACCTGCAGGGCTTCAACGGCAGGGCGGAGCTCCATCCGGTCGGGCATGGTGGAAGGCAGCGCCAGGTAACCGATCCGTTCCCCCGGCGCCAGGTGCGTCTTCCCGTACGAGTAGGCCAGCAGCGTGTACGGGTAGAACTCGGTGGGGCTGTGAAAGCGGGCGCCGTCGAACACGATCCGGTTATAGGGCTCATCCGAGATCAGGTAAATGCGGCGGCCGTTCCGGACAGATGCCTCCTCGAGCAGCCCTGCGAGGTTCTGGAGAAGCTCAGGCGGATAGATCCGCCCGGTGGGGTTGTTTGGCGAATTGATGATGACGGCGCGGGTACGCGGGGTGATGGCGGCTTCGATGGCTGCCAGGTCCAGGTCGAACGTCTGCAGGTCGATCCGGACCTTGACGGGGACCAGGCCGGCCTCGACAGCGAGCGGCTCGTAGAGGAACCACGGCGGCAGGCTGTAGATGACCTCGTCGCCGGGGTCCGTAACCGCTTTGAGGGCCAGCGCGAGTGCCGTGAAACCGCCGGTGGTGAGGTACAGGTCCTCGGCCCGGAAGGGCACATCGAGCCACTGGGCGAGCGATTCAGCCGCGGCTTCCCGCGCGTCGATCTCGTTGGTCTTGTAGGCAAACCACTGGTCGTCGCGCGGGTGGACCGCATCCGCCAGCGTCTCCACGTACGCAGCCTGGGGCATCTGGTGAGGGTTGCCCAGGGTGAAGTCGCAGGTGCCGTGCAGATGCCGCCGTCGTGAGTAAGTTGAGTCGTTCAGGAACGCATTGATCCGCTGAAAGGACGGGATCGAGGCGACGCCGAGTGCGCGCCGCGAGGCAGGGGATCCGGTCACTGCCCGGTCCCTTCG
>JAPSIT010000068.1 GCA_031178585.1 Arthrobacter sp. | reverse complement strand
GACGGTGGGAGGTCACGCCGTCGTCCGCTCCGCTCTTCTGGGGCCTACACGAACTGGTAGAGCAGCGCCGCCATGGCGAAACCCACGATGGACAGGACGGTCTCGAGCACGGTCCAGGTCTTCAGTGTGTCCTTGACGGACATGTTGAAGTATTTGGAGATGATCCAGAAGCCGCCGTCGTTGACGTGGCTGGCGATGATGGAGCCGGAGGAGATCGCGATGGCGATCAGCGCCAGTTGCGGCTGGGAGTAGTCTCCGGAGGTCAGCTCGGGGGCGAGGATGCCGCCGGTGGTGACGATGGCAACGGTGGCCGACCCCTGTGCGACACGCATGCCGCAGGCGATCACATAGGCAGCAAGGATGAGCGGCAGGCCGGCCGCGGAGAGCGTCTCGGCAACGGCGCTGCCCACACCCGTGGCCGAAAGCACTGCACCGAAGAAAGCGCCCGCGCCGACTACCAGCAGGATCATGCCCACGGGCTTGAGGGAGGCCGAGCTAAGGTCGGAAAGGTCCTCGGCGGTCATGCCGCGCCGGATGCCCAGCAGCCACATGGACAGTACGACGGCAACGGTCAAGGCGATGGCAGGGTTGCCGAAGAAGATCAGGACATCGCGGAACGTTCCCGGCGGCAGGAAGACGTTTCCGAAGGTGGCGCCGAGGATGAGGATCATCGGAAGGCCGATGGCGAGAGCCACCAGGCCGATGGACGGTTCGTGGCCCTTGGCTTCCTCGGCCTCCGGAATCACACGGTCTTCCGGCACGGCAATGTTCACGCGTTTGCCGATCCAGGTGCCCCAGAGAATTCCGGACGCGAACCAGGCCGGAATGCCGCAGGCGAGGCCCATGATGATGATCCAACCCAGCTCGACCTGGAAGAGGCCCGCCGCGGCGACAGGGCCCGGGTGCGGGGGCAGGAAGGCGTGGGTCACGGAGAGGCCGGCAAGCAGCGGCAGAGCGTACAGCGCCAGGGACTTTCCGCCGCGGACTGCGGCAACATAGACAAGCGGGGCGAGGACGAAGATGCCGATGTCGAAGAAGACCGGGATGCCGAGCACGAAGCCGGTGATGCCCATGGCGAGCGGCGTGCCCTTCTCGCCGAAGACTTTCACGAGCTTGCCGAGCAGCACCTCCGCGCCGCCGGAGCGCTCCAGGATAGCGCCAAGCACGGTACCGAGGCCGATGATCAGAGTGATGTGGCCGAGGATTCCGGCGAAGCCCCTTTCAATGAGGGCGTCACCGCTCTTAACGGGTGAACCTACCAATGCCTCAATGGTGACTCCACCCACGAGTGCCACGAGTACGCTGGTGGCCACGAGGGCGATGAACGGTTCGATCTTGACCTTGATGATCAGGAACAGCAGGAGCGCGATGCCGCTGCCTGCCAGGAGGAGCAGGCCGGCGGTGTCGTGCCGCAGCCAGTCGAGGAATTCATTCATAAGGGTTTTCTTTCTTCGTAAGTCTTACTTGAGCGTGCCGGTGAAGGCGGCGGCGCGTGCCGCGATGTCTGCCCAGTCGCCGGCAGCGACGGCCGCGGGCGGGACCACGCTGGTGCCGCAGCAGACTGCGGCAGCACCGGCGTCCAGGTAGCTCTTGGCGTTGGAGGCGTCGATGCCCCCGGAAGGAAGCAGCCGGATGCCCGGGTACGGGCCCTGCAGATCCTTCAGGTACGCCGGGCCGAGCTGCCGGGCGGGGAAAATCTTGACGGCGGCGGAGCCCAGGTCCAGGGCCTGCGCCACCTCCGTGGGGGTCATGGCGCCCAAGCTGAACGGAATGTCCGCGGCGGCGGCGACGGCGGCCACCTCCGGGCGGAGCCCGGGCGTCACCAGGAACTGCGCCCCCGCATCGATGGCTGCGCGGGCTTGGTCAGCCGTCATCACGGTACCGATCCCGACGGCGGCACCATGGTCCGTGGCCGTCTCCACCGCGCGCCGCACGTGCTTGAGCACATCCGGGGTGGTGTATGTCAGCTCCACGCTGCGGATGCCGCCGTCGGACAGTGCCCGGCAGAGATCCGCGGCGTCCGGGATGGACGGTGCCCGGACAACCGCGAGGGTACGGTCTGCCTCCAGCTGCTGGAGAAATTCTTCAGGGGTCATGGGGTGGTGCTGCTTCCTTCTTGTGTGAGTCCGTCGCCGCTGCGGCGCAGTGCGCGGCCGGCGCGGGCGCCGGTGGGCTGGCCTCCGTCGATGGCTGCCGTGCCGTTGACGAAGACATAGTGGATGCCGCTGGCTGCTTGGCGTGGATTCTCGAACGTGGCTTGGTCCCGGACGGTTTCCGGATCGAAAAGCACGACGTCGGCCGCGTAGCCTTCGCGGATCAGTCCCCTTCGGTGGAGCTTGAGTCGGGCGGCGGGGCGGCCACTGAGGTGGTGGACGGTTTCCTCGAGGCTGAGGAGCCCGAGATCGCGGGAATAGTGGCCGAGATAGCGGGGGAACGTGCCCCAGGCACGGGGATGCGGCTTTGCTCCTACCAGCAGGCCATCGCTGCCGCCGGTGTGGGTGCGGTGTTTCATGATGGCCTGGACGTTTTCCTCATGGCCAACGTGCTGCAGGATGCCGGTGCCGAGGCGGTCGTCGCGGAGGATCTGCGCGAAGACGTCGAACGGCTCCCGCTGTGTCTCCGCCGCGATGTCCTTGATGGTTCTACCGACGTAGCCGGCGAGGGCCGGGTTCTGTACGCCGCTGATTTCCAGGGTGTCCCACTCGGCGACCACTCCGTGGCAGCCGTCGGAACCGTAGATCTCCACGGACTCGCGGATCTTCGCACGGGTTTCAGGGTCGGCCAGGCGTACCAGGGTGGCCTCGGTGCCGCCGGACGATGCCCAACTGGGCAGGATCGCCGAGAGTGTGGTGGCGCCGGGCAAGTAAGGGTAGGTGTCCAAGGTGATGTCCACGCCGGCATCGAGCGCTTCATCGATCAGGTCCAGCAACTCGCCAGCGCGGCCCTTGTTCTCGGCGAAATTCATGGTGGCGTGGGAGAGATGCAGCGCGCAGCCGGTGTCCCGGCTGAGCCCGATCATCTCCGCGTAAGCGCCCAGCGCGCCCTTGCCGTAGGAGCGGTGGTGGGGTGCGTAGAAGCCGCCCAGCTCGCCGACCGCCCGGCAGAGCCCGGCGAGTTCCTCAGTTTGGGCGTACATTCCAGGGGTGTAGGTGAGCCCGGAGGACATGCCCACGGCTCCTTCCTCCATTGCAGTGCGGACCACATCCTGCATACGCTGCTGCTGTTCAGGCGTGGGGTCGCCCTCTTCGAAGCCCATTACCAGTGCGCGAACAGTTCCCTGCGGTACGAGGTAGGCGGCGTTGGTGGCGATGCGGCCCTCTTTTTGGGGCGCGTCAAGGCGGTCGAGGTATTCGCGCACGGTCCGCCAGTTCCAGTCGAAGTCGGCGGGGTTGTCGTTCCAGCCGGCGATCTTCTCGCGGATCCCGGCCAGCGTGGCGTCATCCACCGGAGCGTAGGACAGGCCGTCCTGTCCCAGCAGTTCCGTGGTGACGCCCTGGCTCAGCTTGGCGTAGTGGCCCCTGTTGACCAGCAGCTGCAGGTCAGAATGCGCGTGCATGTCGATAAAGCCCGGGCTAAGGACGAGGCCGGTGGCGTCGATGACGCGGTCCGCGCCGGTGCCGGCTGGGCTGAGGGAACCGGCGTCGACGATGGCGGCAATAACCGGACCGTCCAGCAGGACGTCCGCGGCACGGCGGTCCGTGCCCGTGCCGTCCACCAAAATTGCGTTGCGGATGAGGATTTTCATGGTGTTCCTAGAAAAAGGTGTGGATGAGGTCGACGACGGACTGGTCCCTGTCCGTGTCCGCGAGCACCGGGATGATGGTCCATTTGTCGAAGGCAGTGCACGGGTGGGAGAGGCCCAGCCGGACGACGTCGCCCGGGCGCACCTTGGTGGCCTCGGCGTCGAAGGTCATGAAGCAGTGTTGGTCGTTGACGGAGGTGATTTCCGCTCCGGCGATCGGATCCATGGCACCGCCCAGGACAGGTCCGATGAGCTGGGGACGGGGCAGTCCTTCGTCGAAGGGGAGGTCGCGCTTGCCGGCATCGAGGATGGCCAGGCCGGGCTCAGGCTGCGAGACAACCCGCGCCCAGCCGTGCATTCCGGCCTTGAAAGGGTCATCGCCGTCGCGGGAGAAGGGCGAGATTCCGCGGTAGAAACCGTCGTCGTGGATGATGTAGGCGCCGCTGCGGATCATGAGGTCGACGCGGGGACGGGTGTCTGCTCCCTCGGCGATGCACGGCGACAGGACGGACACGACGTCGTCGAAGTAGGCGCTCCCGCCTGCGGTGACGATGACCGACTTGGTGCCGTAGAGACCGGCGGCGAGCAATTGCTCGTGAAGTAGCCGCATCTGGGCGAGGTAGCCGCGAACGGCGGCCAGGCCGGCGTCGTCCGCTGTGTGCGCGAGCGAACCTTCGTACCCGCTGACGCCCACCAACCGCAGGTGCCTGGAGTCAGCGATGGCGCGGGCGACCGTCAGGGCTTCCTCCACCGAGCGGGCACCGGTACGGCCGCCCGGGGCGCCGAGTTCGACCAGGACATCCAGGATCGCCTCGCCGTTGGTCAGCGTCCTGTTGAGGGCCTCCACCGTGCCGACCGAATCCACCCACGAAAGGATGGGCTCTTCGGCAGTCGCGTTGGCTGCGACCCACTCGATGGCGCGGGGATCGGTGAGGCTGTTGGCCAGCTGGAGGCGCCGGACGCCGAACCCGCGGGCCACGCGAAGCTGGGCAAAGTTGGCCAGCGTAATGCCCCAGGCGCCGCGGCTGAGCTGTTCGGCCCAGAGCTGCGGGGCCATGGTGGTCTTGCCGTGGGGAGCCAGCAGCACGCCGTGTTCCTTGCACCAGGCGGCGAGACGATCGGCGTTGTTGCGGAGGGCTCCGGCGTCAAGGGTGAGCAGCGGAGTCTGGAGGTCGGCCAGCCTGGGGCCGGCGGCGAGGAACCCGGCATGGGTAGTCCCGTTGGCTGTGGCGGGCACGGCCTTGTGTCGCCAGCCCAGCCGGACCTCTGCCAGGGCGGCGACGGATTGGGCTGAAATGGCCGGAGCCGTAGTTTCTGCGCCAAACGCGGAAGTTTTCACGGGTCATTCCCTTCGCGGTGCTGCGCTCTTGAAGCTGCGTTGTGGGGTGAAGTGGATCAGCTGCGTTGCGTATTTTGCAACGCTGGTTGCAAACCTGCTGGTGTTATGTCTAACATGGTGGCGGATTGAGAGTCAAGGCCGCGGCCCGCCCGCAGAGTCCCTCAAACCGCCGCGGAACACTCCGGACCGTGGCGTCTGATGCCGCTGGAAAGCGCACAAGTAGGTACGGGAGTTAGATGCTGTCTGCTGTATGTGTTGGCGAGACGATGGTCATGTTGACCCCTGTCCAAGCCGTTCCCCTGCACCAAGCCACCGAGCTGCACTGTGGGGTTGGCGGGGCCGAGTCGAACGTGGCCATGGGCCTGGCTGCCATGGGCCTGGAAACCCACTGGGTCGGCCGCGTGGGCCGCGACGGTTTCGGAACCCGAATCCTGCATGAGCTGAGGGACCATGGCGTGGGGGTATCCGGCGTCGAAGTCGACGCATCCCTGCCTACCGGTCTTTACGTGAAGGTGCCCGCCCACGAGACAGACCCCGACGGCGGCAGTTCCGTTCTGTACTACCGGCAAGGCAGCGCGGCTTCAGCCATGGGACGCACGACACTGGCGAATCCGGCTGTGTTTTCCCTGCTGGAAAGCGCCGCGCTCATCCACTTGAGCGGCATTACCGCAGCCCTCTCCCCCGAATGCCTGGAACTGCTCGAGGCAATTCTCACTGCACCCCGGGACGGCCGGACTATCAGCTTCGACGTGAACTGGCGGGCAGCTCTTTGGGCAGGCCGGGACCGTTCGGTCCTGCAGCGGCTGGCGAACCTTGCCGACGTCGTGCTGGTTGGAAAAGACGAAGCCGAGCACGCCTTCGGCACCACGGACGAGGCCGAACTGCGCCGCATGCTGCCGGACCCCGAAGTACTGGTCATCAAGAACGAGGCCATCAGCGCCATAGCGCTCACCCGAGGGGATGCTGCCGGGGACGGCACCCGGGAAGAGGTGCCGGCGTTGTCCGTCGCCGTCGTCGAGCCCGTCGGCGCCGGCGACTCATTTGCCGCCGGTTATCTCAGCGGCATGCTTTTCGGCCTAAGCCAGAAGGCGAGTCTTCGCCGGGGCCACGTCGCGGCGGCGTGCACGCTCACTGTCCACGGCGATCGGGGTCCGCTGCCCGACGCCGCGCAGCTCTCGGACATCCTGGATTCTTCGGATGAGCATTGGGCTGCTATCCATGTTGAAGACGGACATTTCAACCACCAGAACCGGAGCGTGACATAAGTGAGCCAGAGCCTCCTGCGGGCCATCGACCTGCTCGCCGAACTTGCAGCCAAGCCAGCGACACTGGACGAGCTCGCGTCCAAAGCCGCAGTGCACAAGACCACCGTGATGCGCCTCCTGCACGCCATGGAGGAGAAGCGCTTTGTCGTGCGGGACGAGGACCAGCGGTTCATGCTCGGCTCCAAACTGTTCGAACTGTCCTCGCTCGCACTGGAACAGCGCGATATCCGCAAGGTGGCCCACCCGCACCTTGCTGATCTCAACGGCCGCACCGGGCACACGGTGCACCTGGCCGCCTTCGAAGGCAACGAGGTGGTGTACATCGATAAGTTCGAGTCGCACCACCCTGTCCGTATGTACTCGCGCATCGGCCTGACTGCTTCATTGCACTCGGCCGCCGTGTCGAAAGTCCTCCTCGCCGATATGCCGCGCAGCCGGCAGGAAAAGATTGCGGCGGGGCTGGACTACGTGAAAGTTACCGATAACACCCTGACCTCTCCGGAAGCCTTGCTGGCCGAACTGGAGCAGGTCAGGATCCAAGGCTGGGCGCACGACAACGCCGAGCACGAAGCCTTCGTGCACTGCATCGCGGCCCCCATCCGCGATGCCAGCGGCGCCGTTGTCGCCGCAGCCTCTTGTTCGGTACCGGTAGTGATGCTCAGCTACGAAGGATTGCTTGAGCTGCTGCCCGACCTCAAAGCCAGCACCGAGGCCATCTCCCATGACCTCGGCTGGATCAGCCACGAAAGGAACTCAGCATGAGTGAAAAGACGGTAGTACTCACCGAAAACGCCCCCGCCCCGGCGCACGTATTCTCCCAGGGCATTAAGAAGGGCGGTTTCTTCCAGATCTCCGGCCAAGGTCCCATGGATCCCGCCGCCAACGTGTACATCGGCGAGGGCGACGTCCGCGTCCAGACCCGTAGGACCCTGGAAAACGTGAAGGCCATCCTTGAGGCCGGCGGCTCCTCCGTCGAAGACGTGCTCATGTTCCGTGTCTACCTCACCACCCGAGACGACTTCGCGGCGATGAACGAGGTCTACGGCGAATTCATCCGCGAAAACGTCCCGAGCGGCGCACTTCCCAGCCGCACCACCGTGTTCGTCGACCTCCCTCACGAAGTGATGCTGGTCGAGATCGATGCACTGGCGGTCACGGCGTAATTTTTCCCCCGGGCGGTGTTGAACGAGAAGAACGCCGAAACCGCCCAAGGAACTTCAAATGGGGTGAGGCGCGTGAAGCCACGCGCCTCACCCCATTTCGGCGTCCCTGAGAGAGACTCGTAAACCTTCTAGGCGCGTGGTTCTGATGGCGGTGTCCAGGCCAACTTCCCGACGCCCGCCACGCTGAGCTCGACGGCGGCCCTCACCCCCTGTGCGCCGTAACTAGGCCGTCGGGCTTGCCGGAGGCCACTCCATCGCCCGTTTCCACGGGGAGTCCGTTCCGGGCCCAGTACTCGATACCGCCGATCATTTCCCGCACGGGGTAGCCCAGCTCCGCAAACGCCAGGGCCGCGACCGTGCTGCCGTTGCATCCAGGCCCCCACGAATACACCACCACGTCCATCCCGGGAGGGACCAGCTCAGGGGCGCGGGAGGGAATGTCGGCAGTGGGTAGGTGCACGGCACCAGGAATATGCCCGTGGTCCCAGGACGACTGTCGCCGCGTGTCCACCAGCACGAGCGTGCCCTCAGGAGCATCGGCAACATCCATTACGTCGATCTCGAACTTCAATTTCGCGCGGAAGTACGCCGCGGCCGGGCCATCCCCGCTTCTTGCATCTGCACCGTCAGTAATCATTTCTGTCCTATCCAAAAGCAGTGCCCTTTACGCTCCGTAGGCTCGTTTCCAGCTCTTCCCCGCGCCACCGCCACAAGGCGGCCTGCTCTGAAGGGAACCATATTCCCAT
>JAPSIT010000017.1:1619-29324 GCA_031178585.1 Arthrobacter sp. | reverse complement strand
CGGCTCTGCTAAACCCCCGGCAGGCGCCTCGGCGCAGCTGGCCGGAGTCATCGCCGGAACCCCCGTAAAGGATGTCAGCGTCCTCGGCGCCGACGCCCTGGGTAACCGGCAACCTGCCGCGGCCGGCGTCATGGCGTACTCCGCAACCGATGGCGACCTGCAGGGGTCTGCGGCCGCCGCGTGCCAGGAACCACTCAATGACCTCTGGCTGACGGGGGCGAACACGGCCGTCGGGCGCAGCAGCGTGCTGCATCTGACCAACGCGTCAACGACGCCGGCAACCGTAAACCTTGAACTGTTTGGCGCGGACGGCCAGATCAAAGCCCCGGGCAGCCGCGGGCTCCTGGTGGCGCCCGGCACCACGCGTTCCATCGTGCTCGCAGGTCTTGCGCCGGGTCAGGAACGGCTGACCGTCCATGCCCGCAGCACCGGCGGCCCGGTCAGCGCTTTCATCCAGCAAAGCGTCCTTCGCGGCCTCACCCCTGGCGGAGTCGATTACATCGCCCCGGGAACGGCGCCCTCGGCGCTGCAGGTCATGACCGGACTCGACATCCAGGACCCCGCCGGCAGCGAGGACCTTTCAAAGGAAAGCGGCTTCAGCGATGCGGCGCCGGCGCTGCACATCACCGTCCCGGGTCCTGTTGACGCAGTGGTAGAAGTCAACGTTTTCGGCCGCGGCGGGCCGAAAGCCCTCCCTGCGGGCGGGGTCGTCACGGCGAAGGCGGGAACAGTGACGGAAGTTCCCCTCACTGGACTGCCCGCGGGGCAGTACACCGTCTCCGCGAGCTCCGATGTGACGATTGTTGCGGCAGCACGCGTCACCCGCGGCCTGAAGGCCTCACAGCCCACAGACTTCGCCTGGGCACCGTCGTCCGGCCGGCTTGGCAGCCAGCACGTCGTTCCGGTCCCGCCGGGTGGCGAGCGGTTCCTCGTCGTCGGAGCGCTGGGGGAGCGCGCCACCATCTCGTACACGCCTGTCACAGCTGACGGAAAGGTGCGTACGGCAGCAACCGCGGATATCGCCGGCGGCACCACGTCCTCGCTGCAGGTGCCCGGGCAGATCGACAAGTCCCCGGTGGTCGCCTACCTGGTTTCCGCCGCCGGCGGCGCAGCGTATGGCGCGGTGCTCCTGGAAAAGGACGGCAGGAACGACGTCGCGACCGTCGCCGTCACGCCCGGCGCGGAAGGACAGGAAAAAGTTCCCGTCACGCTGGGCTACTAAGGGGCGGGCCAATGGGGTGCCCGGGCTGCAGGTCAGTAGCGCCGGCGATAAACAGGATCCAGGGTTTCCGGGGCAACGCCGAGCATTTCAGCGGTGTGCTCCACTACCACGTCATGCACCAGGTCCTGGAGTTCCTCCTTGACGGGGCAGCCCTGCTCCACAACCCGGCGGTAGAGAGTGATGATCGGGCCCTCGTCCTCCGTGGCGGGCGTGTAGCAGCCCATGGGCGCGGGAGAATTATCCGCGGCGAGTTGTTCGAGGTTCGGCGGGATCTCATCAACGGCAAACCGTACGCCGTCGAGCGGCTTTCCCCAGATGTCGTGGAGCCGCTGGGCAGAATCCATGACCAGTTCGTCAAACCGGTCCGAGCGGGACCTGTAGGCGGGCAGCGTAGGCAACATGAGTTCCCCGCGAAGGCCGCGCCCGTGGCGGTTGCGCCGCCGCTGTGCAAAGCTGCGCCCGGCTGCCGAACCGGCGGCGTCCTGGGGAGCCTCGGGGTCAGCCAACCGGACCGTAAAACCCGAATCTTGGTGCGATGACTGCATATACAGACTCTAAACCCGGCGGATGATTTGCGCGACATAAACGCCGGATGCAGCGGCACGGCGTCAGCACCACGTTGCACGGTGTGCCGATGTCCGGATCGCAGGGCGGCCGGAGTATTCTGTGATGTTGTGGGTGCTATCCGTCAATGTTCCAGGTCAGCCTGCCGCCAGTCCGCGGTGGCCACTTTGACGTACGTCTATGCGGACTCAACAGCGGTCCTGGGGCCGCTCGCCACCTACGCCGAACCGCACTGCTACGACCTCTGCGGGCAGCACGCCGACTCGCTGACCGTTCCGCGAGGTTGGGAGGTCCTGCGGCTCGCCATGCCGTCCCAACCCCCACAGCCTGGCCCTGACGATCTTCTGGCCCTGGCAGATGCTGTCCGGGAGGCGGCGGCGAGGCCCGCAGCGAACGGAGTCCAGCAGGGGCAGCGCAGCGCCCATTCCGCGCTCGAAGCGCCCGCGGGATCCGAAGGAACGCGGCGCGGACACCTCCGCATCCTGCGCGAGCCGTCCTGATCCCATCTGGCGGTAGGCTGGGATCTGCAAATCCTTCAGCCACAGCGCGCCTTTTCGCCCACAGGGGAGCATCCATCATGCCAAAGATCAGTCCTGACCTGTTGTCCGTCCTGCGGTGTCCAGTCACCGGCTCGGTCCTGACCCAGGAAGGCGAAGAACTGGTTTCCACAGCCCCGGACGAAAAGGGCGACAAGCTGCGCTATGCGATCGAGGACGGTATTCCTCTGCTTCTTCCTCCGGAACTGCTGGCCGCGGCGAACGCCGCCCGTTCAGACCAGCATGACGGCCCCGGCCAGGCCCCGGCAGCGCCGGAAACAACAGCAGCACCGGAAGCGCCTACAACCTAAAACCGCCAGCCCGCACCGCAGAAGACGCGGATACAGCAAAGGACTCCCATGACCCTCGAATACAAGGTCGCCGACATTTCCCTCGCGGAGGCCGGCCGCCACCAGATCCGCCTGGCCGAGCACGAGATGCCGGGCCTCATGTCGCTCCGCAAGGAATTCGGCCCGAGCCAGCCGTTGAAGGGCGCCCGCATCGCCGGTTCCCTGCACATGACCGTGCAGACCGCTGTCCTCATCGAGACCCTTACCGCCCTCGGCGCCGAGGTCCGCTGGGCGTCCTGCAACATCTTCTCTACACAGGACGAAGCCGCTGCCGCTGTCGTGGTCGGTACGGGCACCGTCGCCGATCCCCAAGGCGTTCCGGTCTTTGCCTGGAAGGGCGAGACGCTGGAGGAATACTGGTGGACGGCCGAACAGATCCTCACCTGGCCGGGTGCCGACACGAACCCCGAGCTGGGCCCCAACATGATTCTCGACGACGGCGGCGACGCCACCCTCCTCGTGCACCGCGGAGTTGAGTTCGAGGCAGCAGGCGCCGTTCCTGTCGCCGGCGAGAACGACCCGGAGGAATACGGCATCGTGCTGGACCTCCTGCGCCGGACCCTCTCCGAGGACCCGAAGAAGTGGACGCGGCTCGCCGCCGGAATCCACGGTGTCAGCGAAGAGACCACCACTGGAGTCCACCGCCTCTACCAGCTGGCGGAACAGGGAAAGCTGCTGTTCCCGGCCATTAATGTCAATGACTCCGTGACCAAGAGCAAGTTCGACAACAAGTACGGCATCCGCCATTCCCTGCCTGATGGCCTGAACAGGGCCACCGACGTGCTGATCGGCGGCAAGGTCGCCGTCGTCTGCGGTTACGGCGACGTCGGAAAGGGCGCCGCGGAGGCCCTGCGCGGCCAGGGCGCCCGCGTTATCGTTACCGAGATCGATCCCATCTGCGCACTGCAGGCAGCCATGGACGGCTACCAGGTGGCAAAGCTTGAGTCCGTGCTGGCCCAGGGTGACATCTTCATCACCACCACGGGCAACAAGGACGTCATCATGGCCGAGCACATGGTGGGCATGAAGAACAAGGCCATCGTGGGCAACATCGGCCACTTCGACAACGAGATCGACATGGCAGGCCTTGCCCGCGTACCGGGCATCCGCAAGGTCGAAATCAAGCCCCAGGTGCACGAGTGGGTCTTCGAAGGTGAAGCCGCGGAGGGCTCTGCCCCGCGCTCGATCATCGTGCTTTCCGAGGGCCGCCTGCTGAACCTCGGCAACGCGACCGGCCACCCGTCCTTCGTCATGAGCAACTCCTTCGCCAACCAGACGATTGCGCAGATCGAGCTTTTCACCAAGAAGGACCAGCCGGAAGGCGAACGGGAGTACCACAACAAGGTCTACGTCCTGCCCAAGATCCTGGACGAGAAGGTGGCACGGCTGCACCTGGATGCCCTCGGTGTTGAACTGACGGAGCTGTCCAAGGACCAGGCCGACTACCTCGATGTGGACGCAGCAGGTCCGTACAAGCCGGAGCACTACCGGTACTAGCGGGCGGCTGCCCGGCGCCGCCTCGGACAGACCGGTCCCGCTCGTGCGATAAAATTGAGTGGACAGCGCTTCTGCTGGGCACGAGGACGGATGTGGGCGGACGGCCCGGCGGGGACATGGAGAACCAGTCTTGACCAACAAGGACAACCGGAAGATCGGCAAGATTGTGGCAGTGGCAGCGCTCTGCGCTGCCGTGGCTGCCGGTGGAATTGGCGTTGCCACTGCACCGGGCTGGGCCAAGCCTGCACCCGAGTCGGAAGCCTCCACCCCTGTCCGCAACGAGCCCGGCCTGGCTGCCCCGGTGGTGAAGGCCGTGGAGTTGGGCGTCACACCCACCGACGGCGCAAAGGCCGTCAACCCTGCCGTGGCACCCTCCGTCAAGGCCGTGAACGGCAAGCTCAAGGACGTTCTCCTGGTCCCGGCAGCAGGAGGCGAGCCGGTCAAGGGCAGCATGAGCGCGGACGGCAGCACCTGGACCGCGCTGGACCCGCTCCAGTTCAATTCCGCCTACACCTACAGCTTCACGATTGTTGATGAAGCGGGCCGCGAGACCAAGAAAACCCAGACGTTCACCACGGTCGAAACCGCCAACGAAGCTGACGCCGCCGTGTACCCGGAGAACGGCTCCACGGTCGGTGCAGGGCAGCCCATCGAAATTGTCTTCAGCGAGCCCGTCGTCAATAAGGCCGCGGTGGAGAAAGCCGTGAAGATCACTGTCTCCTCCAAGCAGCCCGTTGCCTGGCACTGGTATTCGGACCAGCGCGTACGCATCCGCCCGGAAAAGTTCTGGGCCTCCAACAGCCAGGTCACCGTTGACATGAAGCTGTTCGGTGTCGATTTCGGCAACGGCATGATCGGCAACTTCGACGCCAAGGTGCGGTTCAACGTTGGCCCCCAGCGGCTCGCCGTCGTGGACGACACCACCAAGACCATGAAGGTCTACTTCGACGGGAAGCTCGTCAAGACGGCGCCTGTGACCCTCGGCGATCCCGACTGGCTCTCGCCCACCGGCTACGCAGTCATCATGGAGCAGGAACGCCGCTCCAAGTTCAATGCCGGAAGCATCGGGCTCAAGCCCGGCGATAAGGGCTATTACCCACCGCTCACCGTCGAATACGCCAACAGGCTCACCTCCTCGGGCGTTTACGTCCATCAGGCCCTGGAGTCTGCCTGGGGCGCCGTCGGCAAGTACAACGTGTCGCACGGCTGCGTGGGCCTGCTTCCCGCCGACGCAGCCTGGTTCTTCAGCAATATGAAGACCGGGGACGTCGTCCAGACCCTCAACACCGGTGCGCCCGCTGTAGAACCGCTGGAAGGCTACGGTGACTGGAACATTCCCTGGGCGCAGTACGCCAAGCGCTAGTTGGTTCAGCGGGTTATAACGAAATAGCGGCATGATTCCGGCGGCCGGGGTTTCACCTCGCCGTGCCGGATGAGCGGACGGTAGGCTCTTCAGGAGATACACAGCGTTGCCCGGTCACGGCCTGGAGCGCGGACGCCTACGGAAGTGAAGCTGCAGTGAACGACAATACTTCGATCCCGTCCAGACGGCTCGATCCGCAGCCGGAATCTGAAGGTCCGGCGTTTGATACTGCCCATGATTCGGACGAGCCTGCCTTCGGATGGATGAAGGCCGCACCGCCCGCCGGCTCGTCCCAAGAAGGTGACGCGGCTGGTCAAGGCGAGGCATCCGGCGCTTCGGCATCCGGTGGTCTTTCAGGTACAGGCTCGACGGCGGCAGGTGCGGCAGGTTCCGTTCAGCCCGGCAGCAGGGCCGACCGTAAGGCGGCAGAGGCTGCCGCCGCAGCGGAGACGCCCGGCAAGGACGTGCCGGTCGCGGACACCTCCTACATCCCGACGCCGGACAGCAAGGCGCCGGACGGCCCAACCCCTTCCTCCGCCAAGGCCTCCGGCGGCCACTTCAGCGAACCGCTGCCGACCTCGGCCCTGCAGATCCGTCCTCCGCAGGAAGACGTGGAACGCCGCAACGCCGAACGCGAGCAGGCCGCCAAGGCAAAGCCCGTGCTGCCCCGTGTCATGCAGGTCCTGCTGGCCGTTTTCTTCCCGGTGGTTCTCCTGGTGCTGGCTGTGCGCGCCGTCACCAGTCCGCTCTTTCTCTGGGTGGAGTACCACCGTCCAGGTTTCCCCGGCGACGGCTACGGGTTCAACGCCGATGACCGAATGACGTATGGCTCCTATGCCGTGGACTACCTCAGCAACTGGTCGGGCCCACGCTACCTGGGTGAGCTGGTGAACCGCAGCGGAGAGAAGCTCTTCCAGGACGGCGAGGTCAGCCACATGGCGGACGTGAAGCTCGTGATCCTCTCAGCCTTCGGGGCCGGAGCGCTCCTGGCGGTCCTCTGCATCGTGGCCATCATGTACCTGCGGCGCCGCAGCAACGGCGGGGTCCGGCGCGGCCTGTTTGCCGGTTCCATCATCACGCTCGTGCTGATCATCGGCCTCGGTGTGCTGGCCTTCCTCGGCTGGGAGCAGTTCTTCACCGAGTTCCACCGGATCTTCTTCGCCAGCGGCACGTGGACCTTTGCGCTGCAGGACACGCTGATCCGGCTGTTCCCCGGACAGTTCTGGATCGATGCCGGTGTTGTCATCGCCGCGCTGGTGCTGCTGACCGCCGTCGTCACCCTGATCCTGACCTGGCCCACCCGCCGCCGGCGGGGCCTGCCGAAAGCCGTGAAGAAGGGGCGGAAGGAACGCCAGGAGGACGCCGGGTCCGGCGCCGACGCCGAGAACCGGCCGGTCGCGCTGTAAGGAGAAGGTTTACCCTCAGATCCAGGAGGGCATCCACATCCTGACCCGCCAGTCCTGGTAGGGGATGACCTCCGCGGTCCATACGGGATAGAAGAACGCCGAGAGCAGAACCGCCCCCACTAGGAAGAGCACCAGTCCGTACAGCCCGGACCGCCTGCGCCACAGGGGATCCGTGCTGCGTCCCAGTACCAGGCCCAGGCAGTACACCAGCGCCAGGATCAGGAAGGGCTCGAAGGACACGGCGTAGAAGAAAAACATCGTCCGCTCCGGGTACAGGAACCACGGCAGATAGCCGGAACCCACGCCCGCCAGCACAGCGCCGGCACGCCAGTCGCGGCGGCCGGCCCACCAGAACAGCAGCACCACGAGCGAGATAGCGGCAGCCCACCAGATCAGGGGGTTGCCGACCGACAGGATCGCTGACGTGCAGTTGGATACGTCGCAGCCGGGAGTACCCCGCGGCGGGGACTCGTAGTAGAAGGATGTGGGCCTGCCCATCACCAGCCAGCTCCAGGCGCTGGCCTCATAGGGGTGCTCCGAACTGAGGCCCTGATGGAACTTGTATGCTTCAAGGTGGTAGTGCGCCAGCGAGCGGATGCTATCCGGGAGCCAGCCCCATTCCAGGCTGGGGTTGGTCGCGGCCCACTGCCGATAGTAGGCATCCGTCGAGCGGAACCATCCCGTCCAGGTGGCAACGTACGTCACGGCCGCCACGGGGACGATGCTTGCAAAAGCGAGCAGGCCGTCCTTGATGACTCCGGCGCTGATCCAGCCCCTGATCCCTGCGGCGCGGCGCGCGCTCAGATCCCAGAACACGGTCAGCAGCCCGAAACCCGCCACAAAAAAGAGGGCCGACCACTTGGTGCCGCACGCCAGGCCGAGGCAGACTCCGGCGAGGATCCGCCACCAGCGGATTCCCAACCAGGGACCGGACAGCAGCTGGAGCTGGGACGGCATGCCTGTGGTGGACCCTGCCGCCTGCCTGGCGAGCCGGACCGCCAGCCGGTGCCGGCCGTCGTCGCGGTCCAGCAGCAGCGCACCGAACGCGGCCAGGACCCAGAACATGAGGAAAATGTCCAGCAGCGACGTCCGAGACAAGACCAGATGGTGGCCGTCGATGGCGAGGAGCAGTCCTGCTGAACCGCCCAGGACAAGGGAGCGAAAGAGTTTCTGGGCGATGAGGGCCACGAGGGCTATGGACAGCGTGCCCGTTAACGCGGCCGAAAAGCGCCAGCCCAGCGGGTTGTCCGGACCGAAGAGCCACATGCCGGCGGCGATCATCCACTTGCCCACGGGCGGATGCACCACGTATTCGGGGGAGTCCAGGAGCACGTTGGGGTTCCCGGCGTTGAACGAGTCGTTGGCCTTCTCCGGCCAGCTCCGCTCGTACCCGCTGATCAGGTATGAGTAGGCGTCCTTGACGTAGTACGTTTCGTCGAAGACCAGGCTGCCCGGCACCTCCAGGCGGGCGAACCGCAGGACGCCGCCCACCGCGGCGGTCAGCGCCGGTACCAGCCAGAACCACAGCCTGAGCGACGGCGGGTAGTCCCGCCAGCTGCGGATGCTTCCGATGAGGCGGCCGGTCAGTGCCTCGAGGGTGAACGCTTCCCGCGGGCGGGTAATCCAGTTGTGCCTCTCGCCGGGGCTGGCACCGGTTTCGGCGGCCGAAGCCTGTGTACGGGCGGAACCGGCCGTGTCAGGCCGCACGGAGGTCTGCGTCACGTGCCCATGCTACCGTTTGCTGCTGCATGTTCCTGCGGGCGTGTCCGGCCCATCGCGTGGGCCGCCCTGTTGGCTGCGGGGTCTGCGCCGGACGGCGGCCGGCAGTAGGCTGGGTGGGTGGATCAAGAACCCAGCAGCGCGCAGACCGCAACCGACGAGCCGGACACCGGCCGCGGCCTTCCCGGAAGCACGGGCCGGATCGTGCTGGCCGCCACACCCATCGGCAATGTCGGTGACGCTTCTTCCCGGCTGATTGAGCTGCTGGCCACCGCCGACATCGTGGCCGCGGAAGACACCCGCAGGCTCCACCGGCTCGTGCAGAGCCTGGAAGTCACCGTAGCGGGCAGGATCATCAGCTATCACGAGCACAATGAGGCCACCAAGACAGCCGAGTTGCTGGACCAGGTCCGCGCGGGCAAGACCATCGTCATGGTCACCGATGCGGGCATGCCTGCGGTTTCTGATCCGGGTTTCCGGCTCGTTGAGGGAGCCGTTGCCGCGGGGCTGACGGTTACGGCCGTGCCGGGCCCGTCAGCCGTCCTCACAGCACTGGCTCTCTCGGGGCTCCCCACCGACCGCTTCTGCTTCGAGGGATTCCTGCCGCGGAAAGCCGGCGAACGCGCCTCGCGTCTGGCCGATCTCGACGCAGAACGGCGCACCATGGTTTTCTTCGAGGCGCCGCACCGCCTGGAGGCCATGCTTCGTGCCCTGCATGAACGGTTCGGGCCGGACCGCAAGGCTGCAGTGTGTCGGGAACTGACGAAGACGTATGAGGAAGTCCTGCGCGGAACGCTCCGCGAACTGCTGCAGTGGGCCGAGTCGAATGAGATCCGCGGGGAAATAGCGGTGGTGGTGGGCGGCGCGCCGGAGCGGCCGCCGGGCGCTCCGGAGGACAACGTGGCTGCCGTCAATGCGCTGGTGTCGGGCGGGCTCCGCCTCAAGGACGCCGTTGCCGCTGTTGCCGAAGAGGCGCGGGTCAGCAAGCGTGAACTGTACGCTGCAGTGCTGGCTGCCCGGTAACCAAGGCGCAGGCTGATTATGGCGCGGCAAGGCCGCCCCGGTCAGCGGGCGCGAAACCCCAGAAACGATGGGCTTCCCTGCTGTGCAGCTGCACAGCGGGGAAGGGAATGCGTAGTGCGCGCATGCGTAGACACTGGTTGGAGCCGGGCAGTAGCGTGGCCTTAAACCAGCCGCGTATGCAGCAGCCCACAGGGGCCTGCTGCGCTGGCTGCACCAATTCGCAATCCGATTGCCGACGAGGGAGTCACCGTGTCTGTAACCACACAATCCACTGTTACCGCAGAGCGCGAAAGCCAACTGCTTGCTGCTGTTCCCACTGGCCTGCTGATCAACGGTGAGTGGCGTCCGGCCGCGTCCGGCAAGACGTTCGACGTCGAGGACCCGTCCACCGGCAAGGTGCTGCTGAGTATCGCTGACGCCGGGACGGAGGACGGCAAGGCCGCCCTGGATGCGGCTGCCGCTGCCCAGGAGTCCTGGGCGAAGGTCCCCGCCCGGGAGCGCGGCGAAATCCTGCGCCGGGCCTTTGAACTTGTCACCGAACGGGCTGAAGACTTCGCGCTGCTGATGACCCTGGAGATGGGCAAGCCCCTCGCGGAGGCCCGCGGCGAGGTGACCTACGGCGCCGAGTTCCTGCGCTGGTTCTCCGAGGAAGCCGTTCGTGCCTTCGGTCGCTACTCGGTTTCTCCCGACGGCAAATCCCGGCTGCTGGTGACGAAGAAGCCGGTGGGTCCGTGCCTGCTCATCACGCCGTGGAACTTCCCGCTCGCCATGGCCACCCGCAAGGTCGCCCCCGCGGTCGCCGCCGGCTGCACTATGGTGCTGAAGTCCGCTAACCTGACGCCCCTGACCTCCCAGCTGTTCGCGGCGGTCATGCAGGAGGCCGGCCTGCCCGCCGGCGTCCTGAACGTCATTCCCACCTCCACCGCGGGTGCCACCACGGGCCCGCTGATCAAGGATTCCCGGCTGCGCAAGCTTTCCTTTACCGGCTCCACGGAGGTGGGCCGCCGGCTGCTCACGGATGCCTCCGAGACCGTGCTGCGCACCTCCATGGAGTTGGGCGGCAACGCACCGTTCCTGGTGTTCGAGGACGCCGACGTCGACGCCGCCGTCGCCGGGGCCATGCTGGCCAAGCTTCGGAACATGGGCGAGGCCTGCACGGCCGCGAACCGGTTCATCGTGCACGAGTCCGTCGCCGATGAATTCGCCGAGAAGTTCGCGGCGAAGATGAAGGAGATGACCACCGCCCGCGGCACCGATCCTGAGTCGAAGGTGGGGCCGCTGATCGATGCCAAGAGCCGAGACAAGGTCCACGAGCTGGTCAGCGACGCCGTTTCCTCCGGCGCCAGCGCAGTCCTCGGCGGCGCGCCCGTGGACGGGCCGGGCTACTTCTACCAGCCGACCATCCTCAAGGGCGTGACCGAAGGGACCCGGATCCTGTCCGAGGAAATCTTCGGGCCCGTCGCGCCGATCATCACCTTCAGCAGCGAGGACGAAGCTGTCCGTCTGGCCAACAACACCGAATACGGCCTGGTGGCCTACGTGTTCACGAAGGACCTGAACCGCGGCATCCGGATGGGCGAGCGGCTCGAAACCGGCATGCTTGGCCTGAACGCCGGCGTTATCTCGAACGCCGCAGCACCGTTCGGCGGTGTCAAGCAGTCCGGCCTCGGACGTGAAGGCGGCCTGGAAGGCATCGAGGAGTACCTCTACACGCAGTACATCGGCATCGCCGACCCCTACGCCGGCTAGCCGTCCCGCAGCCGCCTCAGGCCGTCGCGTGCACCTTTCCAGGAGCCCGCGACGGCCCGTCCGGCGCGGGCTGCTGCCCGGCCCACGGCCCGGAAGGGCGTTCCGGCGGTGTGGCCCCAGCGGGCCATGACCGACGGCGGCAACCACTCCGCGCGCAGCCGTCCCAGTACTCCGGCATTGCGGCGCAGCACCTTCCGTACGGCCGCTATGTTGTCCGCGCCGGCGTTTTCCGCACCGGCACCCGCGCCGCCGGAGGCGGCCGCGGGAGCGGCACCCGGCCGGCCGTATTCATGTCGCTCATAGGCTGCTGTCAGGTCCTGCACCGCGGCCCCAGCGGCGCGCTCTGCCGAAGACTGGGCCTCTGCTGCGGACTGTTCGGGGACTGCCCGGGCAGGTGCCTCCGCCGCGCGGGTCTTTGGGTTCCGCCGGAGCGCCAGGAAGCTCCGGAGCCGGGCAGAAAAAGCCCGGGGCGTCTCACTGGGAAGCGGGGGAACGCCATAATCCGTCGCAAGGTCCCGCAGCTCCGACCAGGCGAGCGGCGCCGGAGCGGGTCCCTGCCCCGCGTCCGGAGCCCGCAGGCGGCGGGACCGCACGCTGGTGCGGACCAGCCGGGGAGAAGCTGCGATCAGGAGCAGTCCGAGCACTCCCGCGGCGCCGTAGATCACTACCAGGGACGGGTTGCCTGCCTCGGCCCCCCCGCCCTCGGGCAGGGGAAGCGGAGCGGGCGGCGTCACAGGGGGCGGAACTGCGCCGCTTGTGGGCAGCAGTCCATCGATGTTTCCTTCATTGGTGCTGGCGCCGCCCGAAGAGGGATCCTGGGCGTAGGCCGGCACGACGCCGCGTGAGGGAGTGGGCTCGAACGGCACCCACCCGAGGCCTTGGAAGTACAGTTCGGGCCAGGCATGGGCGTCCCGGGCATCCACCTCGAACTCCGGTAGCGCTCCCTGGCCGGGCACAAACACTGTGGCACCCGTCAGCCGGCCGGGCGCATAGCCCACGGCGATCCTGCTCGGAATTCCTTCAACCCTCGCCATGACGGCCATGGCGGACGCGAAGTGGATGCAGTATCCGCTCTTCTGGGCCAGGAAGTCCGCCAGCACGGACAGCCCGTTGCCGTCGTATCCGCCCTGAATCGGCGATTCGAGGGAGTAGCTGAAGTCGGCGGAACGCAGGAACCTTTGGAGTGCCATCGCCTTCTCAAAGGCGGTCCTGCTGTTCGAGGTCACGGAGTCGGCGGTGGTACGGACGATTTCGGGGATGTTGGCGGGCGGCCGGACGAACTCCTCGGGAATCCCGCTCACCGCGGCGGATGACTGGTCCAGCAGTTCCGTCGTCAGTTTCGGGGCCGCGGACCGGACCAGATACTGCTGGTTCCGGGAGTTGGTGTCGGTGCCCTTGATGCTCAGGGTCGCCGGATCCCAGCTCCACCGGCCGGTCAGGCCGTTGACCGCTTCGGGGGCATAGGGCGCGGGAAGGTAAGGGCTGGTGAAATCACCCGTGTTGACAGCCGTGACCGTGCGGACCTGCTCCGGGGCAAGGATCTCGTGGCCCGTCTCCATCCGGCCGGGACCGGCCCTGCGCGAGGCATCGCGGTCATCAGGTGACCAGGCCTCGCCGTCAAACCTGTCCACGGTCACTGAGCGCAGGTACAGCGGAGTAGCGGCGTTGGTGGCGTACGTGATCCGGCCTTCACCCGTGGGGCGGCGAAGGCTGTTGCCCAGGCTGATCATCGGATTCAGGCCGCTTGAGGACGCCCACGGATTCAGTCGTGAACCCTGCGGAAACGTGCCCTGATCAAAGCCCGGAATCACGAGCTGCAGAACCAGCGTAGTCACGAGGGCCACGGCGCCGGACAGGGCTGCGCGTTTGGCCTGCCCTGGGTTTCTCGAGGTGTCCGCCTGGACGCGGGCATCCGGGGAGAACCACTGGCTGCACGCAAGAATGAGCAGGAATCCGATAGCGGTACCGAGGAAACCAGCGACCCCGATGCTTTGCGGCTTGATTATGGCCGGCACCACGAGCACCGCCAGCAGACCCAGGCCGCTGGTCGCCGGCATGCCCAGCGGAAGGGCAAGCGCGTCCACCAGGATCACAACCAGCCCCAGGGCCGCGCACGTCACCAGCACTATGCCGGCATTTGGGGCCACCGGCGAGCTTTCTGACAGCACGGTCTCACTGGCCCGCCGGAGGTGCCTGCCCAGCGCCGTCATGGTGGCGTCGGTGGGGATGAAGCCGGCGAAACTGTCGCGGCGGAAAAATGTGAATTCAAGGATGAACAACAGCGACACGAAGCCGCCCAGCGTCACCATCAACGGCTGGGCCCGCAGCGCGCGCAGTCCGGCCATTGTCAGGGATACCACCAGGATGGTCGTGAGCACCGGCAGGTACCAGGCCCAGCCCCTCAGCACTCCGTTGAGGGAGAGCGCGGCGCCGGCCACTGCGACGGCCACCGCTCCCGACATTGCCCACGGGTATGCCCCCGGGCCCGGCCGCCGGGTGCGGCGGGGTGCGGCAGGCGGCGGCTGTTCAGCAGAGCCGTGCTGACGTTGGGGAGCCAGTGTCATCGTGCCGCCTCCGCACCGCGGCGCACATCGGCAGCCGCAGCTGCCACAGTGGCGTCGCCCTCATCGAAATATGTCCACGCGGCGGGCAGGGAGGTGGCCGCGTCCACGGATACGGCGCGCCACCCGCCCTGGCGCAGGGCCTCAAGAACTTCGGCCGACTCGGAAGTCCTGTCGGTCACGACCATGGCAAAGGCGTTTGCCGCGTAGCCTGCCGCCGGCGCCAGCGCGCGTGCCTCGGCCAGGGATATTTTGCCAAGGAGTGCCAGGACCGGACCCCGCATCCGGTGTGCCGCGAGCTTGTCCATGAGCAGGTCGTCGAACACTGCTTGGCCGGCCTCAGCGGCCGCCAGGTGCTCCCGGCGGCCCGTGTCGTGCTCGCGCCGCAGGTGGTGCTGTCCGGTCAACTGGATGGCCGCGAGGCTTTCCGCAATGGATTGCAGTCCTGCTGCGCCTTTGTATTCCTCACTGTCCGGTTCCGGCGCTGAGGGGGAGCGGCGGAACCCGGGCTCACCTGTGGCGTCTAAAAACCGGAGTGCATAGTTCCGTTCCGAAAGATGGGCGCTGACGGACATGGCGGCCGTTACGGCCCACTCGAAGGTGTCGCTTGTGACGAGGTGGCCGCCGCCGTCGCCGGCGCCGCTGAAAACCGGACCGAAACCGGAGGAGTGGGCGGCGAACCGCTGATCGAGGATGATTGTCGCCTCGGGGGTGGTCACGGACTCCTCCTGCCGCACCATGAGGGCGCCGTGACGGGCGGTCGCGGGCCAGTGCACCCGCCGCATCGGATCGCCGTGGCGGTATTCCCTGGTCATGACGTCATCGTCACTGGGGTTGGCCCGGATCCGCGTCGCGGTGATCCCGTCATTTCCCCTTGCGCCCGCGAGCCCTGTCGCGGGAAGTTCGACGGCGGCCGGCGTCACGGTGAGCGTGTCGCCGTCGTCAATCGTGTGCCTGTGCAGCGAAAGCCCGAACGGATCCGTGAACTCCGCCGTCACCGGTCCGATCGTGAACTGTCCGCGCAGCCCGGAGCGCAGACGGTACTCGTAGCGGCTGGTTCCGCCGTTGGCCGACCTGGCAGGAAAATGGAACGCCGGGGATTCGCCGAACCTTGACGGCAGCCGCTCCTCCATGATGACCCTTCCGGTGCCCGGGCCCGTCCTGGCGACGGCCAGCCGCACCGTGGTGACAGAATCGGTCTCCACCGTGGAGGGGCTGAACTCCCGGTAGACACGGAACCTGGGTTTGACCAGCCGGATCCCGGCGAGCGAAATCAGCGGCACAACCACCAGGAAGACGCCCAGGGCGAGCAGGTCGCGGCGGCCCATTACCTGTGCGCAGAGCAGGGAAACGATGCCCGCGGCCATGAGTCCCCAGCCGCGAGTGGTGAAGAGGTGTCGGGGGAGGCGGTCACGCAGTGCCACGGCGCTGTCCTGCTAACGGCTTGGGCGAAGTTCGGCGGCTTCCGCGTGCCGGGGGGCCTGGGCCGAGTCAGTCATTTCCTGGCTGACCGGAAGCTTGGTCAGGACGCTGCGGATCACGCTCTGCGGCGTCTCACCGGCGCCGGCAGCTTTCCGGTCCAAAATGATCCGGTGCGCGAGCACCGATTCCGCGACGGCGACTACGTCATCCGGCAGCACGAAATCCCGGCCGTCCAATGCCGCCGTGGCCTTGGCTGCGCGAAGCAGCTGGAGCATCGACCGCGGACTGGCTCCCAGGCGCAGCATCGCACTGTCACGGGTGGCACGTCCCACGGCGACCGTATATTCCTTCACGGACTGGGACACGTAAACCTGCTGGACCGTGGCAATCATGGCGGCGACGTCAGCAGATGTGACCACGGAGGTCACGTGCGCCAGCGGCGACGTCGCCTGGTGCGTTTCCAGCATTTCAATCTCGGAGTCCTTGTCCGGGTACCCCATGGAGATCCGGGCCATGAAACGGTCCCGCTGGGCCTCCGGCAGTGGATAGGTCCCTTCCATCTCAATCGGGTTCTGGGTCGCCACCACCATGAACGGTTCGGCAAGCCCGTAGGAGTGGCCGTCAACCGTGACTTGGTGCTCCTCCATGCATTCGAGGAGGGCGGACTGCGTCTTCGCCGAGGCGCGGTTGATTTCGTCGCCGATGACAATGTTCGCGAAGACGGCCCCTGGACGGAATTCAAACTGCCGCGACGACTGGTTGTAGATGGATACGCCGGTCACGTCGGACGGCAGCAGGTCCGGGGTGAACTGGATCCGGCTGACAGAGCAGTCGATGGTGCGCGCCAGCGTTTTGGCGAGGAGCGTTTTGCCTACCCCGGGAACGTCTTCGACAAGCAGGTGGCCCTGGGCGAGCAGGACCGTCAACGCCAGCTTCGCCGCCTCGGCCTTGCCGTCGATGACCGTATTGATGGCGGTGAGGATGCGCTCGCTCGCGCCGCTGAAGGCCTGCGGGCCCATGGCTGCGGACTTGTGGCCGTTGAGTTGGGTGCCGCCGAGCCCGCCGCTTCCAGCAAAGCCGTGCCCGCCCGGAACTATGTCATCCATGCTGGTATGTCGGTGCGGTTCCATCGGCAACCTTTCAGGCCTGAGTGTCACACGGAACGGTATGGCAGGCGGGCTGCCGTTGACCGCCGGGGCGGACACATCTCTCCATACCAGCGTACTAACACAACTGCTGTGCCTGACATAGAGTTCCGGGTAATTCTCGGCTGCTTCCGAGCCCTGGCGTCGCAGCCCGTGACCGGATCGGGCGGCTTCCCGCCGCTAGGCTGGAGGAATGTGCAACTCCCTAACACCCCAGCCATACCGCGCGCCCGGTACCGACGGATCCGGCAAGCAGGGCTATCCGCCGGCTCCGGAGCCGCTGCCGGTGCCTGTTATGGACAACCACACGCACCTGGATTACCCCTTCACGGACATCCAGGTGGAAATCAGCGCCGCCCTGGATGCGGCCGAGGCGGTGGGAGTCAGCGGTGCCGTGCAGGTCGGTACCGACCTTGAATCATCACGGTTCACCGTTCAGGCCGTCGACGCGGACCGCCGGCTGCTGGGTGCGGTGGCGATCCACCCGAACGATGCTCCAGACTATGCGAGCCGGGGGGAACTGGAGGAGGCACTGCGTGAAATCGAGGAGCTTGCGGCGCATCCGCGGATCCGCGCCATCGGAGAAACGGGTTTGGATTTCTTCCGCACCGAAGGGGAGGGGCTGGTTCACCAGCGTTACTCGTTCCGCCGGCACATCGACATCGCCAAGCGGCTGGATCTGACACTGCAGATCCACGACAGGGACGCCCACGATGACGTGGTGCAGGTCCTGCGGGAGGAAGGCACCCCGGACCGGGTGGTCTTCCACTGCTATTCAGGGGACGAGGACCTCGCCAGGATCTGCAACCGCGAAGGGTGGTTCATGTCCTTCGCAGGAACCCTCACATTCAAAAATGCGGACAACCTCAGGGCATCACTGGCCATGGCCGATCCGGAGCTCATCCTGGTGGAGACGGATTCGCCCTTCCTCACGCCGCATCCCCACCGGGGCAGGCCCAATGCCAGCTACATGGTGCCCTACACGGTCCGGGCCATGGCCGAATTGACAGGTTCGGACTTGGGTGGGCTCTGCGGCCGGATCAGCGAAAACACGCTCCGGGCCTACGGTTCCTGGGAGTAATGCCGCGCCCCGGACGGGCGGCGTGCATACCCGGTATGTAACATTTTTTGGCCGCTTTATAACGGATCGGTTACAGTAGCAACTATTAGCCGGGGTCGGGGAAGGCCTCCGGATGATGTCACTCATTTTTTGGGCAGGGCACCTCACGTTGTCCTGCCTTGCGAGTGTGGCGGCGCACAAGCCTGCTGCAGTACTCCGGCCCGCCCGGAGCCACCCCCGGGTGTCCTGCCGCGGCTGCCTCTGTGCGTTTTTCCCCGTGCCCGGATGGCTCAAAAGATGTGGGCAATCGTGGACAAGTTCTTTACGTCGGACGGCAAGTTCAGCGTCGTTAAGGTAGCCGCCCAGCTGGCGGTGCTCTCGGCTCTCGTGCTGGGGCTGGTTGCCTTCGTGGGCAACAACAAGACCGTGACCCTGAATGTTGACGGCAAAGTGACCTCCGTCCAGACCTTCGGCGGCACCGTGGAGCAGGTCGTCAAGGCCGCCAAGGTGGACCTGAAGGCCTCTGACCGCGTGTCCCCGTCGCTGGATGCCACCGTTGAGAACGGCTCGGTGATCAACGTCAACGTAGCCAAGGCCGTCAAAGTGAACCTGGACGGCGCTGAAAAGACCGTCAGCACTACGGCCCGGGACGTGGCCGGACTCGTCACGCAGCTCGGTGTTGCCAGCTCCTCCGAACTCTCGGTCCCGAAGAGCGCCCAGCTGTCCGTCGACGGCTCCTTCGTTGCCATCTCGACGCCGAAGACCGTGACCGTTCTGGCCGACGGAAAAGCCGCCAAGACAACCACCACCGCCGCAACCGTCGGCGAAGTGCTCAAGGACGCCCAGGTGAAGCTGGCCGCCGCTGACCGCACGTCGCAGCCGGCCAACGCGAAGGTCGTCAGCAACATGGTGATCAAAGTTTCCCGCGTCGATACCAGCAAGACAGCCGCCGTCGCCGAAGAGATTCCCTTTGAAACGCTGTCGACCAACAGCGCCGCCGTCCTCAAGGGCGAGGAAAAGGTTACCCAGGCCGGGGTCCCCGGAATCGTCACCCATAAGTACAAGCTCGTCCTCGTCGACGGCCGCGAAGCCTTCCGTACCCTGGTCTCCCGGACCGTGACCCGTGAGCCGGTAACGGAAAAGGTCACCGTGGGCACCAAGGAAAAGCCCAAGCCCAAGCCTGCTGCAGAAGCGGAAAGTGGAAACACTGGCGCCGCAGCTCCGGCCATGATGAACGAGGCCATGTGGGACAAGATCGCCCAGTGTGAATCGGGCGGCAACTGGTCCATCAACAGCGGCAACGGGTACTACGGCGGACTGCAGTTCGACATCCAGACCTGGATCGGCGCAGGCGGCGGTCAGTATGCGCCCAACGCCAGCCAGGCCTCGAAGGCGCAGCAGATCGACATTGCCAACCGTGTGTACGCCGAACGCGGGCTGCAGCCGTGGGGCTGCGGCTGGGCTGCCAGCAGCTAAGCGTGCGCGGGGGCCGGGTCCGGAATTTCCGGGCCCGGCCCTTTGCCGTTCCTGCACCCGTCCCGCCACAACTGCGGGGGGCAACCGGTGGCATGCGCCCACGCCCAGGCACGGCTGCGGAGCAAGGAACATGCCCGGCCTGCGGGATAGGATACCTAGGTGACTGACCCGACTCCTTCCGCCTCCGGTACCGCCCCTGCTCCTTTGCTGGGCGCCTCCGATATCCGCAGGCTGGCCGAGGATCTCGGTGTCCGGCCCACCAAGACGCTGGGCCAGAACTTCGTGATCGACGGCAACACCATCCGCAGGATCGTCGCCGCAGCCGGCATCGGGCCGGAGGAGACTGTTCTTGAGGTAGGGCCGGGCCTCGGCTCCCTGACGCTGGGGCTGCTGGACGCGGCGAAGGCTGTTGTGGCTGTCGAGATTGATCCCGTGCTCGCGGCCAGGCTGCCGCAAACTGTAAAGGAATGGCGGCCGGATGCCGCCGGAGCCTTCCACCTGGTGCTGGCCGATGCCATGAAGGTCACCGAACTTCCGGTGGAGCCGTCGGCGCTGGTTGCGAACCTGCCATACAACGTGGCTGTCCCGGTGGTCCTTCATCTCCTGCAGCATTTTCCGTCGATCCAGCACGGCCTGGTGATGGTCCAGGACGAGGTCGCCGACCGGCTTGCTGCCGCTCCGGGGTCGAAAATTTACGGAGTGCCCTCCGTCAAAGCCGCGTGGTACAGCCAGATGCGCAAGGCCGGAGTGATCGGCATGAATGTCTTCTGGCCTGCCCCCAAGATCCACTCAGGCCTGGTGGCCTTCACGCGCCGGGAGCCTCCCGCCACCACGGCAAGCAGGGAGCAGGTGTTCGCCGTCATTGACGCCGCTTTCGCCCAACGCCGGAAAACCCTGCGTGCTGCCCTGGCCGGCTGGGCCGGCAGCGCGGCCGAGGCCGAACGCTGCCTGCTGGCGGCCGGGGTAGACCCCACCGCACGCGGTGAGGTTATCGACATCGCCGCTTTCGCCCGGATCGCCGAAGCCCGCCAGGACTTAGGGACTTGAGTTTCAGGCACGTGAGTTCCAGTCACGTGCGCGGCACAGGCACGGCGGCAGAAACCGCACCCCGGTGCGGGGCGGCGCGCCCTTGTTGGAGCCCGGTCCCGCGATGCCATAGCTTGGACTCATGAACGCAGTGAGAGGGCGCTTTGCGGCGAGGACCGTCCGGGTCAAGGCTCCGGGCAAAGTGAACGTCTCCCTGGACGTGGGCCCCTTGCGCCCCGACGGCTACCATTCGGTGGCCAGCGTGTACCTGGCCGTCTCCCTGTATGAGGAAGTCGCCGCCACGAGCACTCCCGGGGACGGCATCACAGTCAGCATCAGCCCGGACAGCACCCTGGACCTCGACGGCGTCGACATTCCGCTCGATGAACGCAACCTTGCCTACAAGGCGGCCGCCATCATGGCCGACGTCTCCGAGCATTCCACCGGCGTGCACCTGGAGATCACCAAACGGGTGCCGGTGGCTGGCGGAATGGGGGGTGGTTCCGCCGACGCGGCAGCCACACTCCTGGCCTGCGACGCGCTGTGGAACAGCGGGCTGTCCCGGGACGAACTCGCCCAGCTGGCTGCGGAGCTGGGGGCTGATGTGCCGTTCGCGCTTCTGGGCGGCACGGCGGTGGGGCTCGGCGTCGGAGACGATCTTTCGCCGGCCCTCGCCAAAGCCCAGATGGACTGGGTCCTGGTACCCGCGGATTTCGGACTTGCGACCCCGGACGTCTTCAAGACGCTGGACCGGCTGCGCGAGGCTGAAGGGCTCGACGTGGAGGAACCCACGGCGGTGGACCCCAAGGTTCTGCAGGCCCTGCGCAGCGGGGACGCCGACGCGCTGAGCCGGCTGCTCGTCAATGACCTGCAGCGCGCTGCCATCGAACTGGCGCCCACGCTGCGGGACACGCTCGGGCTCGGCGAATCAAGCGGCTCCATCGCCGGGATCGTCTCCGGCTCCGGACCCACGATTGCCCTGCTGGCGCACAACCCGGAGGCTGCCGAAGGGCTTGCCGAGGAGCTGCAGCACAAGGGGCTCACGGCGCTCGCCGTCCACGGTCCGGTTCCCGGCGCCCGCATCATCTCCGATACTCTCCTTTAATACCCTTTCCGCTCTCCGGGTCCTGGTAACCAGGCCGCAGAGATACTTTGCGGAAGAAATTTGCAGAAGAAAGCAGTTCCCAGTGGCACACCTGCTCGGCGGTGAGAACCTCACGGTCTCCTACGCGACCCGCACAGTTCTCGACGGCGTTACCCTCGGACTCGAGGAAGGCGACCGGATCGGCATGGTCGGCCGGAACGGTGACGGCAAGTCCACGCTGATGCGCCTGCTTGCCCTGCGGTCCACCCCGGACTCCGGCCGGGTCACGAAGCGCGGTGACGTCAACATCGGCTACCTGGACCAGAGCGACGTCCTGGACGCCGACCTTACTGTCGGTGCCGCCATCGTCGGCGACAAGGCGGACCATGAGTGGGCTGCGAACGCGCAGATCCGCGAGATTATGGGCGGTCTGGTGTCCGACGTGGACTGGCATGCCAACGTGCACGCCCTCTCCGGCGGCCAGAAGCGCCGCGTGGCGCTGGCCAAGCTCCTCATCGAGGACCATGACGTCATCATGCTCGACGAGCCCACCAACCACCTCGACGTCGAGGGCGTTGCCTGGCTGTCCCGGCACCTGAAAACCCGCTGGCGCGCGAATCAGGGCGCGTTCCTCGTGGTCACCCACGACCGGTGGTTCCTGGACGAAGTGTGTACCAAGACGTGGGAGGTCCATGACGGGATCGTGGACCCGTTCGACGGCGGTTATGCCGCCTATGTGCTGGCACGCGCCGAGCGCGACCGCATGGCGTCCGTCGTCGAAGGGAAGCGCCAGCAGCTCGTGAAGAAGGAGCTCGCCTGGCTGCGCCGCGGTGCTCCGGCGCGTACCGCCAAACCCAAGTTCCGGATCGAAGCGGCGAACGCCCTGATTGCCGACGTCCCGGACCCCCGGGACTCCATGGCCTTGAGCAAGATGGCCACGGCCCGGCTGGGCAAGGACGTACTGGATCTGGAAAATGTGTCGCTGGATCTCCTGGGCGGCGACGGGCAGAAGCTTTTCGACAACATCACCCTCCGCCTTGCGCCCGGTGAGCGCCTCGGGCTTGTCGGAGTCAACGGCGCCGGCAAAACGACCTTGCTGAAGCTCCTCAACGGTGAGATACAGCCGACCTCGGGCAAGGTCAAGCGCGGCAAGACCGTGGTCACGGCCGTCCTCACCCAGGAAGTGAAGGAACTTGATGACGTGGCCGACCTCCGGGTCATAGAGGTCATCGAGCGCGAAAAGCGGTCCTTCAACGTTGGCGGCAAGGAATTCACAGCCGGCCAGCTCGTGGAGCAGCTCGGCTTCACCAACCAGAAGCAGTGGACCCCGGTCCGCGACCTGTCGGGCGGGGAGCGGCGCCGGCTACAGCTCCTGCGCCTGCTCGTGGGCGAGCCCAACGTCCTGATGCTGGACGAGCCCACCAACGACCTCGACACCGACACCCTCGCCGCCGTCGAAGACGTCCTCGACGGTTGGCCAGGCACCCTCGTGGTGGTCAGCCACGACCGCTACCTCCTGGAACGCGCCACCGACCACCAAATGGCCCTGCTGGGTGACGGCAAGATCCGGGGACTGCCCGGCGGCGTGGACCAGTACCTCGAGCTGCGCGAGTCCGCCCTGGCCGGGTCCACAGTCGCGGGTGGCGGCAACCCTGTCACCTCCTCAGGGTCGGGAGCCGCCGCGCCCGCCGCCGGAGGCCCCTCCGAAGCTGAAAAGCGAGACGCCCGCAAGGCACTGAACCGCGTGGAGCGCCAGCTCAACAAGCTCGCGCAGCAGGAAGAAAAGATCCACGTTCAAATGGCAGCCAGCACCAGCGACGGCGACTTCGACCGCCTCGCCGAGCTCAACAAACAGCTGAAGGACCTCGCCGAAGAAAAGGACACCCTCGAGCTGGAATGGCTCGAAGCCTCCGAAGTCCTCGGCGAGTAGTCGGGCGTCGGGGCGCCGTGGGCGCCTGAGGCGGCCCTTCGGCGTCACTTAGGCACGTCGCAAAGGGGCCGCTCGCTTGCTGAGCGCCGCGGAGGTGAGCAGGGGTCGGCGCCGCGGAAGCGAGCACGGGCACGCGGAGGTGGGGGAGAAGAGCAGGCTACGGCTCAGTGCGCAGCTCAGGTTCCTTCTTTAGGCCGGTCAGGCCGTTCCAGGCGAGGTTGACCAGGTGGGCGGCGACGGCTCGCTTGTCAGGCTGGCGGCTGTCCTGCCACCATTGGCCGGTCATGGCGACCATGCCCACCAGCATCTGGGCGTACATGGCGCCGTCGGCTGCGCTGAAGCCGCGCCGGGCGAACTCGTCGGACAGGATGTGCTCCACCTGGGAAGCGACGTGGGAGAGCAAAGTGGAGAAAGCGCCTTCGGGCTGGGATGGGGGAGCGTCGCGCAGGAGGATACGGAAGCCGTCGGTACGGTCCTCGATGTAGGTCAGGAGTGCGAGGGCGGCACGTTCCACGAGGACCCGGGGTTTGGCCTCCTCGGTGAGTGCATCGGTGATGGCGGCGAGCAGGATCCTGAATTCGAACTCCACAACTTGGGTGTAGAGGCCCTCCTTGGAGCCGAAGTGCTCGTAGATCACCGGCTTGGAGACACCGGCGGCAGCCGCGATCTCCTCAATGGTGGTGCCGTCCAGGCCGCGCATGGCGAACAGGCCCCGGCCGACGTCGACCAGCTGGGACCGGCGCTGGACTCCGGTCATCCGTGACCGGGGAATGCGTACGGCAGCCGCTTCCGTCCTAACCATCAGCCTTCCTTCCCTTCGGCGTCCCTGTGCTGTTGCTCACCGTCCCATCATGCCTTAGCCCACGAGGTCGCATGAGCCTCGCCGTTCGTGGCAGAATTGGTTCTCGTGCCCGGGCTTAGCGCGTGGCACGGTCCGCTCTGGTGTAACGGCAGCACCCCGGCCTTTGGAGCCGTGGAGTATAGGTTCGAATCCTATGGGCGGAACTGCTGCATCAGCGGTGTCCATTAGGATGGAGCCTGTTGCCGGCTCCGGGCGCGCTCGGGCGGCGGCGCGCATGCAGTACCGCGCAACCGAACAAGGAGAGCCCGTACGTGAGCCCCGAGAAGTCCGGCCCAGCCGCCGTCATTGTCCTAGCTGCAGGTGCCGGTACCCGGATGAAGTCCCGTACCCCCAAGATTCTTCACGAAATCGGCGGACGCTCCATGGTGGGGCACGCCCTGCTCGCGGCGCGCAGCATCCATCCCCTGCGCGTGGCCGTCGTCGTGCGCCACGAGCGTGACCGCGTGGCCACCCACCTCAAGGAGCTCGACGCCGATGCCCTGATCGTTGATCAGGATGAGATTCCCGGCACCGGCCGCGCCGTTGAGGTTGCCTTGGATGCGCTGGATGCCGACGCCCGCCTCCAGGGAACTGTGGTGGTGACCTACGGCGATGTGCCACTGCTGACCGGTGAGCTGCTGTCCGAACTCGTTGCCACCCATGAGTCACAAGGCAACGCAATCACGGTCCTGACCGCCCTGCTCGAGGACGCCACCGGCTACGGCCGCATCCTCCGCGGCGCCGACGGCACCGTGACGGGCATCCGCGAGCACAAGGACGCCACCGACGCGGAGCGCGCGATCCGGGAAGTCAATTCCGGCATCTATGCCTTTGACGCAGCCGTGCTGCGCGACGCCCTCGGCCACGTCACCACGGACAACTCCCAGGGGGAGAAGTATCTGACGGACGTCCTGGCACTGGCACGGGAGGCAGGCGGCCGTGTTGCCGCCGTCGTCACAGCTGACCGGTGGCAGGTCGAAGGCGCTAACGACCGGGTGCAGCTCGCCGCCCTGGGCGCCGAACATAACCGCCGCATCGTGGAAGCCTGGATGCGTGCCGGAGTGACCGTCGTGGACCCGGCCACCACGTGGATCGACTCCACCGTCACCCTGGACGAGGACGTCCGGATCCTGCCCAACACCCAACTGCACGGCAGCACAGCGGTGGCGCGTGACGCCGTCGTCGGCCCCGACTCCACCCTGACGGATGTGCGCATCGGCGAAGGCGCGAAGGTAACGCGGACGCACGGCACGGGAGCGGTCATCGGCGCCGGCGCCAGCGTGGGACCGTTCACGTACCTGCGTCCCGGCACCGTCCTCGGCGAGAAGGGCAAGATCGGCGCGTTCTACGAAACCAAGAACGTGACCATCGGCCGCGGCTCCAAGCTGTCCCACCTGGGCTATGCGGGAGACGCCGAGATCGGTGAGGACACGAACATCGGCTGCGGCAACATCACCGCCAACTACGACGGCGAGAAGAAGCACCGCACGGTGATCGGCTCAGGTGTCCGCACCGGCTCCAATACAGTATTCGTCGCTCCTGTCACGGTGGGGGACGGTGCCTACAGCGGCGCCGGTGCCGTGATCCGCAAGGACGTTCCCGCAGGGGCCCTGGCGCTGTCCATGGCCGCGCAGCGCAATGCGGAAGGTTGGGTCATTGCCAACCGTCCGGGTTCGGTGTCAGCGGAACGGGCGGCGGCAGCCGGCGAAGTTCCTACTGACACCTCACATTCCCCGGCATCTACAGAAGAGGGCACGCAACCATGACCGACATTACGGCTCGCGGCGAAAAAAGGCTGGTGCTGGCCGCAGGGCGCGCACACCCGGAGCTGGCCCGCGAAATCGCCAAGGAGCTGGGCACCGAGCTGCTGCCCGTCGACGCCTACGACTTCGCCAATGGTGAGATCTACGTCCGCGCCGGCGAAAGCGTCCGAGGAACCGATGCCTTCGTCATCCAGGCCCACCCCGCGCCGCTGAACAACCACCTCATGGAACAGCTGATCATGATCGATTCGCTGAAGAGGGCCTCGGCCAAGCGGATCACCGTGGTGTCGCCGTTCTACCCCTACTCCCGCCAGGACAAGAAGGGCCGCGGCCGCGAGCCGATCTCGGCCCGTCTGGTGGCAGACCTCTACAAGACAGCCGGCGCCGACCGCATCATGAGCGTTGACCTGCACACCTCGCAGATCCAGGGCTTTTTCGATGGCCCCGTGGACCACCTCATGGCCATTCCGCTGCTGGCCGACTATATCCGCACCCGTGTCGCGGCGGACAACATCACGGTGGTGTCCCCGGACACCGGCCGCGTCCGCGTGGCTGAGCAGTGGGCGGAACGGCTCGGCGGTGCGCCGCTGGCGTTCGTCCACAAGAGCCGCGACCTCACCGTTCCCAACCAGGCTGTCTCCAAGACCGTGGTGGGCCAGATCGAGGGACGCACGTGTGTCCTCATCGACGACATGATCGACACCGGCGGCACCATTTCCGGCGCCGTCCAGGTGCTCAAGAATGCCGGGGCCAAGGACGTCATCATCGCCGCGACGCATGCCATCTTCTCCGACCCGGCGGCCCGCCGGCTTTCCGAGTCGGGCGCCCGCGAAGTTGTGGTCACGGACACGCTGCCCCTGCCGGCCGCGAAGCGTTTCCCGGAACTCACGGTGCTCTCCATCGCACCGCTGATTGCCCGCGCCATCCGCGAAGTGTTCGACGACGGCTCCGTCACCAGCCTGTTCGACGGCAACGCCTGATTCCCGCAGCTGAGCAAATCCGCCGGTTGAGCCTGCGGAGGCCCGAAGTCCGGGTTGCCGCAGGCTCAACCAGCGCTGCCAGTAATGGGCCTGTTTTCAGCAAACGGTCCCGGCACTGGTAGGATCTATCCCGATACCTTGGCGAGGGAGAGCACTGGAACGCCCGTACACACGGGAAACCAAGCTGCTGGTCTCCGTTATCGACTGGGTCTGAACCTCCCTTCTGGTAGGGCCGCCTCCGGGCAGCCCGGCGTTGAAGGTCGCTCCAGACCTCCGCCCTTGCTGTAAACACCGAAAGCACCAGGAGATATCCATGTCTGAGCAGAAGCTCGCAGCAGAAGTACGCACCGAATTCGGCAAGGGCTTCGCCCGACGCGCCCGCATGGCCGGCCAGATCCCCGCCGTCATCTACGGCCACGGCGCAGAGCCCATCCACATCACGCTCCCCGCAAAGGCCACCACCCTGGCCGTTCGCACCGCCAACGCCCTGCTGTCCCTCGACGTCAACGGCGAAGGCCACCTCGCCCTCGTCAAGGATATTCAGCGTGATCCGATCAAGCAGATCATTGAGCACATCGACCTCCTGACCGTCCGCCAGGGCGAGAAAGTAACCGTGGACGTTCCCGTTCACGTCGTCGGCGAGCTGGCACCGGGCAACGCCTACAACCAGGAACTGACCGTCATCTCCCTCGAGGCCGAGGCAACCCACCTGCCCACCGCCATCGAGGTGGACATCGAAGGCCGTTCCGCTGGACAGCACATCCACGCGTCCGACCTCGTGCTTCCCAAGGGCTCTGTCCTGCTGGCGGACTCCGACGCGCTCGTCGTCAACGTCTCCGAGGCTGCCGCAGCTGCCGGGGAAGGCGAAGAGGAAGCCGCTGCAGAAGCTCCGGCTGCGGAAGCTGCCGCCGGGTAATTCGGTCACAACCCTTCCCGCGTTCCATGCAGCGCGGAGCCGGTGGCCGGGGCCCGTGGGGCCCGGCCCCCG
>JAPSIT010000017.1:0-1609 GCA_031178585.1 Arthrobacter sp. | reverse complement strand
GGTCCTATCCTGGGGGGCGCGGGGGGCGGGGTCCTTTGGGCCCGGCCACCGGCGTACCCGGGTTCTTCAAGCCTGGCCACCGCACCCAGCGCGGACTGAGCGCGAACGGACACTTGAGGCCCCGCCGCAACGACTGCCGGTGCCGCAACAACTTTAGGATTGATCCATGACTGACACCTGGCTGATTGTAGGCCTTGGCAACCCTGGCGCCGAGTACAGCCGCAACCGGCATAACGTCGGCCAGATGGTCCTTGATGAGCTCGCTGACCGCGTTGGCGGAACCTTCAAGATCCACAAGGCCCGGGCACAGGTCCTTGAGGGCCGGCTGGGTATCGGGGGTCCGCGCGTGGTTCTGGCAAAGCCCGTGACCTACATGAATGTATCCGGCGGTCCCGTTTCCGGTCTGGCCAGGTTTTATGACATCGATCCCTCCCGCGTGGTGGCAGTTCACGACGAAATCGACATTCCCTTTAATACTGTGAAGCTTAAACTCGGGGGCGGAGAAGGCGGCCACAACGGTCTGCGGGATATTTCCAAGGCCCTCGCCACCAAGGACTACCTGCGCGTCCGTGTCGGAGTCGGCCGGCCCCCAGGGCGAATGGACACTGCCGACTTTGTGCTGCGCGACTTCGCGCCGGCGGAAAAGAAAGAGCTGCCTTTCCTGCTCGATGAGGCGGCGGACGCCGTCGAACTGCTGATCCGGGACGGGCTGACGGCGGCGCAGCAACGGTTCCATCCCGCTAAGGTCTGACGCCGGGGCGCGCTGGATGCGCCCATGCAGCTGCAACCCGTTATTTTCTCCTGCCATCCGTGCATTATCAATTTCCGGAATGGTATTTCTGCCGCATTAGCGAGACACGAGGAAATGTAAATCGTTTGCCCTGTTTCATGGCAGGGGTAACGGGGTAGTCTGTCTCCTAAGCGGGGGAGGCGATGGGGCCTTTATCCTGCAACGCGGGATGTAAGGAAAAGTTCATGTCTGGTGAACCACTGAGCTGGGGTCGTGGGTCCACGGCGGGAGTGCTGGCTGGTCCTTCTTCTTCCGCGGGCGGAACGGACCTGCAACGATGGTCAGTCCCTGCGCGCAGCGCGGACCTGGAGGCCATCCGCAATGCCCTGACCGATCCTGACTCCCTTGGTGTCGTCATCACCGGTGCCCGCGGCGTCGGCAAGTCATCGCTGGCACGGACCGCAGTAGCTGAGCTGGGCAAGGATGTCTGGGCGCTGCAGCTGCGCAGCCCGCTCACCGGTTCGCAGACCTCCTACGGCTGCCTCGCATTCCTCCTGGCGCGGCTGCCGCAATCCGCCATGGGATCGCCCACAGCCGTTCTGCAAGGCATCACATCCCTCATCAGGAGCGACGCGGCCGGCAGGGAATGCATCATCACCCTCGACACCACAGGCATGATCGATGACATGAGCGCAGGAGTTCTCCTGAACATCATGCTGACGCGCACGGCGCGGATCATTGCCATTGCACCTGGCACCAGCGACCTTCCCGCAGACTTCCACTGGCTGCTGACGGACCGCCGCCTCACGGAAGTGCGGCTGGAGAACCTCAACGAGCTGCAGACCCGGCAAGTCCTGCTGACCCTGCTCGGACACCGCG
>JAPSIT010000067.1 GCA_031178585.1 Arthrobacter sp. | reverse complement strand
CATTGTCTGCCCGTTCGCGCGGGGGTAACCTCGGGCGGCAGGGATCGACGGCGGGCCGGGTACCGAAAGGTGCCCGGCCCGCCGTCGTATGCTCCGGTAGAGTCATCGTCACCACCGCACTCATCGCAGACCGGTCCACCGCGGAGACCCTGGCGGCGCCCGTGTCTGCCTCACCCAAAGAGGGGTTTCGCATGCGATACGTAGTCGGCTACACACCCACCGAGCGCGGCGCGGACGCCGTGGCCCTGGCGACGTCGCTCGCTCTGGCCCAGGACGCGCACCTGGACCTCGTTTACGTTGTGAAGAAGGGCACGCCGTACGTTGCGCTGAACCCTGAGGGCAGCAGGGTGAGCGCCGCCGAGCAGGAAGTGCTGACCGCTGAACGGCAAGGGCTGGGTCTGATCCCTCAGGGCCTGTCCGCCACGTTCCACGCACGGGAAGCCGATTCGTTTGCCTCCGGCCTGATCGAGGCGGCTGTTGAACTCAAAGCCGGGCTGATTGTGGTTGGCGCCGCCAGTGCCGGCCTGTTCAAGCGGTACACGGTGGGCAGCGTGGCCAATGCTCTGCTGCACGCCTCGCCTGTTCCCGTGGCCCTTGCACCGCGCGGCTACCAGCGGACGGCGCCCATTACCCGCCTGACCCTGGCCGTGGGGCAGCGCGAGGGAGCGGAAGCCGCGATCGAAACCGCCATCAATGCGGCAAAGCGCCGCGGAGTGCCGCTGCGCCTGGTGTCGCTCGTGGAGCTTGACGCCGCCGGAGACGCCGGGGAAGCAGTCAATGCGGCGCACATCCACGCCAACACAGTGCTGTCCGACGCCTCCGGCAAGGTGCCTGCCGGGCATGAGGCCAGCGTCGCTGTTGCCCACGGCCGCACCATCGAGGAAGCCATCGACGGCCTGGAATGGGACGACGGCGAGATCATGATTGTGGGCTCCTCGCGCCTGGCGGAGAGGAACCGCATGTTCCTGGGGAGCACCGCCAACAAGGTTCTGCGCGCCCTGCCGGTGCCCATGGTGGTGGTCCCGCGTGACTACGAACGGGTGGCCTCTGCCCCCTAGGTCCCTGCCCGTCCGCTTGGGGGTGAGTTCGCGTGGGGGCTGGGGCTTAAGTGTCTGTTCGCGCTTCCCGGAGGGCGAGCTTGCGGGCCGCGGAGTTCTTGCGGGCGGCGGCCAGCATATCCACCGTCAGCACCAGCAGCGCCAGCCAGACGACGCCGAACCCGATCCACCGTTCCAGGGTCATCGCCTCGCGGAAAACGGCCAGCGCGACGATGAACTGCAGGACGGGTGCGAAGTACTGCAGCAGGCCGATCGTAGTCATCGGCAGGCGGCGGGCGGAGGCACCGAAGAACAGCAGCGGCACCGCCGTAATGATGCCTGAGGCCGCCAGCAGCCAGAAGTGCCCGGCGCCGTTGCTGGTCAGCGTCGCGCTCCCGCTGACGGCAAGGAAAACCATGGTGGCCGCCGCCAGGGGAGCGAGCACAATGGTCTCCACCGTGAGGCTCGTAATGGCTTCCGCCCTGGGGCCCACGCGCTTCTTGACGAACCCGTACAGCCCGAAACTGACGGCGAGCGTCAGTGCGATCCACGGCAGCTTCCCGTAGGACACGGTCAGGACGGCCACGGCAATAAAGCCGATTCCGACGGCGGTCCACTGCAGGGGGCGGAGTTTCTCCTTCAGGACGAACACGCCGAGCAGGACGGATACGAGCGGGTTGATGAAGTAGCCCAGCGACGCTTCTACTGCCTGCCCCGTAGTCACCCCGTACGTGTAGGTCAGCCAGTTCACGGCAATCAGTGCCGCGGCGACGGACAGTGGGCCGAACACGGAGCGGTCCCGGAAGGCCGCGCCCAGAACACGCCAGGTCCTTGTCACCGTGATCAGCAGGGCGCAGAACAGCAGCGACCAGACCACGCGGTTGGCCACGATTTCGACGGCGCCGGCGGGCTGCAGCACAAAGAAGTACAGCGGAAGCATCCCCCACAGCCCATACGCCCCGATGCCGAACAGGACACCCGCCGTCGTGTCCTTATCCACGGCTTTCAGCCCGGCGGCCTTGCCGGAAGCTGCCCCGGCCGAACCGGAGCCCGGCCCCGCCGGGCTCGAACCCGCGGCCACCGGCGGCGCCGCAGGGGGCACGGCGGAAGCAGGCACAGCGGATGAGACGGATCCATCAGGCGTAGGCACAAGACGGATAACGCCGCCTGGCTCCTGGGTATTCCGCCCGGCCGGAACGATTTATGGCGTCAATATCGAAAATAGTCAGTAGGCTTGCCATTATGAGCGGGATCATTATGCACGGCGTTGCCCGATGAGGCTGCGCCGCAGCAACGCCTCGGGACGCGGTTACCACCGCGTTCGGGCCGGCAAGGGCTTCAGTTACCGGGACCTGGACGGGTCAACACTGCCGCCGGGGCCGGTGAGGGACCGGCTGGAAAGCATCGGGATCCCGCCGGCGTGGACCGACGTGTGGATTGCCCCGTTCGAGAACGGCCACATCCAGGCCACGGGCGTGGACGCGGTGGGGCGCCGGCAGTACATTTACCACCCCGAATGGCGGGAGCGGAAGGACCGGCTGAAGTTCGACCGTGCGCTCCAGCTCGCGGAGTCCCTGCCCTCTGCGCGCCGCATGGTGACCATGGACCTGAGGAGCGAGGGCCTGACGCGGGAACGGGTCCTGGCTGGCGCGTTCCGGATGCTCGACTCCGGCTCGCTGCGGGTTGGCTCCGAGCGGTACACCAACGAGAACGGCAGCCACGGCCTCGCCACCCTGTTGTGCGCCCACGTGCAGGTCCGCAAGAACCGGCTGCGCCTCAGCTTTCCGGCCAAGAGCGGCAAGAACTGGGAATCGGAAATCACCGACGACGACCTCGCATCCCTGGTCCGTTTCCTGAAGCGGCGCGGCGGCAATGCCCGGCTGCTGGCCTACAAGAACGGCCGCAACTGGCATCCGGTGACCAGCGCCGACATCAACAGCTACGTCAAGGAGCGGACCGGGTCCGACTTCACCGCGAAGGATTTCCGGACCCTCCGCGGAACCATCGCTGCAGCGGTGAGCCTGGCCCGCAGTGGCCCGCAAAAGACCGTTTCAAAAAGGAAACGGGCCATCAGCGTCGCCATGATGGAGGCGGCCGCCGTGCTGGGAAACACGCCGTCGATTGCACGCAAGAGCTACGTGGACCCGCGCCTGCTGGATCACTTCGCGGAAGGTGAAACCATTGACCCGAAACGGCTGGACTCCGCGGAATCGGAATTGCGGGCGCTGCTGTACCGCGAAGGCAACGTGGTGGCCCTGCGGAAAAGCAGCTGAGCGGCAGCGCGCCAACTAGAATTGGAAACTGCGCGCAGAAGGCGCAGTTCCGTACCAGAAGGGCTACCGGTGTCCACCTCAGCTGAATCCGCTCCCCAGAGGCCGCTCCGCGTCGCTATTGTCGGCGCCGGACCTGCCGGTGTCTATGCGGCGGACATCCTGACCAAATCCAATGAGGTGAAGGGCGGGGATTTCGAGGTCAGCATCGACCTCTTCGAGGCCTATCCCGCGCCGTATGGACTGATCCGCTACGGCGTCGCCCCCGACCACCCCCGCATCAAGGGCATCGTCAACGCCCTGCACAAGGTCCTGGACCGCGGCGACATCCGCTTCCTCGGCAACGTCACCTACGGCCGGGACCTGACCCTGCACGATTTCAGATCCTTCTACGATGCGGTGATCTTTTCCACGGGGGCCATCAAGGACGCCGACCTGGACATCCCCGGAATCGACCTTGAGGGGTCCTTCGGCGCCGCGGACTTCGTGTCCTGGTACGACGGCCACCCTGACGTGCCCCGCGACTGGCCTCTGGATGCGAAGGAAATCGCCGTCATCGGCAACGGCAACGTGGCCCTGGACGTCGCGCGGATGCTCGTCAAGCACGCCGACGAGCTCCTCGTCACCGAGATTCCGGACAACGTCTATCGCGGGCTGAAGAACTCGCCGGTCACCGACGTGCACGTCTTTGGCCGCCGCGGCCCCGCCCAGGTCAAATTCACCCCTCTGGAGCTGCGCGAACTCAGCCATGCCCGCGACGTGGACATCGTGCTCTACCCGGAGGACTTCGAGTTCGACGAAGCCTCGGACGAGGCCATCCGCACCAACAACCAGATCAAGACCATGGTGAACACCCTCACCAACTGGCTCGTGGAGGAGCATGCCGAGGCAGAGGAGCCGTCCTCCCGCCGCCTGCACCTGCACTTCCTGCACAGCCCCGTCGAAATATACGACGACGGCGGCTCCGGCAAGGTTGCCGGCATCAAGTTTGAACGCATGCAGCTGGACGGCACCGGAAACGTCAAGGGCACCGGCGAGTTCATCGACTACCCGGTGCAGGCCGTGTACCGCGCCATCGGCTACCACGGATCCCCGCTGGACGAACTGGAGTACGACGCCAAGCGCGGCGTAATCCCCAACGAGGGCGGCCGTGTCCTGGACGCCGAAGGTCAGCCCGTCCCGGGCATCTATGCCACGGGCTGGATCAAGCGCGGGCCGGTCGGCCTGATCGGACACACCAAGGGCGACGCCCTGGAAACAATCGGATTCCTCCTCGAGGACCGGCTGACGCTGCCTCCCGCAAAGAATCCCGACCCTCAGGCGATCATCGACCTGCTGGAGGAACGCGGCATCGAGTACACCACGTGGGAGGGCTGGAACAAGCTCAACGCGCACGAAGCAGCCCTTGGTGCGGCGTGGTCGGAATCGACGGGGGCAGACGGCGTCGTTCGTGAACGCATCAAGGTAGTGCCCCGCGAGGAAATGATCGCGATCTCCCGCCCCTAGGTCACGCCGCCTGGGCGTGCGGCGCGCGGGCGCTGGGCGCTGTGGCGGCCCGTCGGGGTGCGCCGTTAGACTTGCCGGGCTGAGAGCGCGGTCCCGGTGATGGGCCGTGCCCGGCCAAGGGCTGAAACAGGGGCAACAAGAGTGTCGCGAGCGGGAGTTCGATGAAGAACATAGTCCGGACGGCAGCACCGGCAGCATCTGTGGGGGAGGATGCGGCGCAGGCCCATCGCCATGCCCTGGCAGGCCATGAATACCTGGACCGGCCGCTCGCCCTCGACGGGGAACACATCCCCGGTCTTCGCCCGCTGATCCGTGAATCCTGGCAGCGCTCCGTCCGGCTGCAGGCGAACCCCGACCTCCCCGAGGCGCCGCTGGTTCTGGACCGGGAGGAGCTCGAGGAGTACCGGCGCCAGCACCCCCTCGCCACGATCATGCCCGTGATCCACAAGCTCCTCATCCAGCCCAGCCACGACAGCGGTCTGCTCGTCGCCGTGGGCGATGATGTAGGCCGGCTGCTCTGGGTGGAGGGCGACCCGGCGATGCAGCGGCGGGCGCAGGGCATGATGTTCGTGCCGGGCGCCGACTGGTCCGAGGCCACGGTGGGCACAAGTGCTCCAGGGACGGCACTGGCCCTCGGCCGGGGGCTGCAGATCTCCGGGGCCGAGCACTACAAGCGGTCCGTCCATCCGTGGAGCTGCACCGCCGTCCCGTTCCATGACCCTGACTCGGGCGCGCTGCTGGGCGTCGTGGACATCACCGGCACCGAGTCGGCGGTGGCCCCGCACACACTTTCGCTGGTGGAGGCCACCGTGGCCGCCGCGCAGGCGCAGCTGCGGGTGGAGCGGCTCCAGCTTGCGGCCGCACAGGCGCGGACGCCTGCCCGACGGCGGAACAACAGTGCCGTTGCCGGGGCCGGTTCCGCCTCTGCAACGGATTCGGAGGCGCCGGATTCCGGCAGGAAGGGCAGTCTGTACCGCAACAGCCTGCAGCTGCTGGGCCGGGACCAGGCGCTGCTCAGCATCGAAGGCCGGACGGTTGCGCTGTCCGCACGGCACAGCGAGATCCTGGCCCTGCTCAGTATCAATCCCGAGGGCCTCAGCGCCGAGGAACTCACCACGCTGCTCTATCCGGGCGAGGGTTCCGCCGTCACCCTTCGCGCCGAGATGGTGCGCCTCCGCAAGGTCATCCAGCAGCTCAATCCCGCCGCCGTTCCCGGCTCCCGGCCGTACAAGCTGGCCGTGGACCTCGTGCCGGACAGCGGCCAGGTCCTCAGTTGCCTGCAGCGAGGATCACACCGGATCGCATTGGAGATCTACACCGGCGCGGTGCTTCCGCGGTCGGAGGCGCCGGGAATCGTGGAGCTGCGGGAGCGGGTGTCTTCGCTGCTGCGCGAGGCAGTCCTCACGGACGGCAGCGCCGAGGCGCTGCTGCGGTACGCCGCGCTGCCCGAGGCGAGGGACGACGTCGGAGTCCGGCGCGCCGCCCTGAGACTCCTGCCGCCCCGCTCGCCCAAGCGGGCTGCCGTCGTCGCCGATCTGGAGCGCCTGGAAGCTGAACTGGGCGCCTCACCTGCCCCCTAACCTCCCCGCCTGCCCGCCCACACCAATGCAACCTTGCTGCAACCTGCCCGCTCCTACGCTGGGTGCAGCGGCGATCACCATGCCATCGCCGGAAAGTTGCAGAGCAAAGGAGCCAGCAATGACCGTTTACGCACAGCCCGGGGCCGAGGGATCGAAGGTCACCTTCAAGGACCGCTACGAGAACTGGATCGGCGGCGAATGGGTGGCCCCGGTCAAGGGCCAGTACTTCGAAAACATCACTCCGGTCACGGGCAAGGCCTTCTGCGAGGTGGCCCGCGGCACGGCCGAGGACATCGAACTGGCCCTGGACGCCGCGCACAAGGTTGCGCCGTCCTGGGGCAAGACCTCCGTTGCGGAGCGCGCAGCCATCCTCAACAAGATCGCGGACCGGATAGACGCCAATACCGAGATGCTCGCTGTCGCCGAGACGTGGGACAACGGCAAGCCGGTCCGTGAAACCCTGAACGCGGACATCCCGCTGGCCGCTGACCACTTCCGCTACTTCGCCTCCGCCGTCCGCGCCCAGGAAGGCCGGCTCTCGCAGCTCGACGACGACACCACCGCCTACCACTATCACGAGCCGCTCGGTGTCGTGGGCCAGATCATCCCGTGGAACTTCCCCATCCTGATGGCCGTCTGGAAGCTCGCCCCGGCGCTCGCAGCAGGCAACGCGGTGGTCCTGAAGCCGGCGGAGCAGACGCCGTCCTCCATCCTGGTCCTGATGGAGCTCATCAGCGACCTCCTGCCGGCGGGCGTGGTGAACGTGGTCAACGGATTTGGCGTCGAGGCCGGCAAGCCACTGGCATCCAGCCCGAGGATCCGCAAGATCGCCTTCACCGGCGAGACGACCACGGGCCGGCTGATCAGCCAGTACGCCTCCAACAACCTGATCCCCGTCACGCTGGAACTGGGCGGCAAGAGCCCGAACATCTTTTTCAACGACGTTGCCGATTCCAACGACGCGTTCTATGACAAGGCCCAGGAGGGCTTCACGCTCTTCGCCTTCAACCAGGGCGAGGTCTGCACCTGCCCCTCCCGGGCCCTGGTCCAGGAAGGAATCTACGACACCTTCATGGCCGACGCCGTGGCGCGGGTGGAGAAGATCATCCAGGGCAACCCGCTGGACACCGACACCCAGCTCGGCGCCCAGGCCTCCAACGACCAGCTGGAAAAGATCCTCTCCTACATCGACATCGGCAAGCAGGAAGGCGCCAAGCTGCTCACCGGCGGCGCCCGGGCCGAGCTCGACGGCGACCTGGCCGGCGGCTACTACGTGCAGCCCACCGTCTTCGAGGGCCACAACCGGATGCGGATCTTCCAGGAGGAAATCTTCGGTCCGGTGGTGTCCGTGACGCGCTTCAGCGATTACAACGACGCCATGGGCATTGCGAACGATACCCTCTACGGCCTGGGCGCCGGCGTCTGGTCCCGCAACGGCAACGTCGCCTACCGTGCCGGCCGGGAAATCCAGGCCGGCCGGGTGTGGGTGAACAACTACCACGCCTACCCGGCCGGCGCCGCGTTCGGCGGCTACAAGTCCTCCGGCATCGGACGTGAGAACCACGCCATGATGCTGGACCACTACCAGCAGACCAAGAACCTGCTGGTCAGCTACAACGAAAACAAGCTCGGCTTTTTCTAGGCGGACGCGGATGCCTGAAAACCAGCTCGATGCCGCGGTGACGCTGCCCGGCGAGGACTTCTCCCGGGTGGCCCTTACCGCAGACGCGGTGCAGCTGCTCCGCAAGCTCTGGGAGGTGCACGGCCCGCTGATGTTCCACCAGTCTGGCGGCTGCTGCGACGGGTCCTCGCCGATGTGTTTCCCTGCAGGAGAGTTCGCCACCGGGGACTCGGATGTTCTGCT
>JAPSIT010000066.1 GCA_031178585.1 Arthrobacter sp. | reverse complement strand
ACCTTGGGACTCAGGCCTTCGAAGAGTTCCCGGGTGGGCCGGTGCCATGACCAGCGCAGATTGGTGGCCAAACGGGCCAGCGGCCTGATCGGCTCGGGAAGAACGGTACGAACTGTAAATCTGCGGATTGCCTTCACTTGCGTCACACTAATCGAGAAGGTGAACGTCAGGAACCGCTTTCGATTACATTCCGGTAAATGACGGATCAGTTGGCGGATTTAGTTCGCACGCTTAGCAATGACTCTCATTTATCGCTAATGTCGAGCCTGTGACGACTAACACGCGAACCAGTGCCCCAGCCAAGCAGACGCCCAACGCTTCGATCATGGATGGCCTTCGATTCGGCCGTTTCCCGATCACAAGTGTTCAACCGGTGGTTGAAGGCGGGAAGTTTCCCGCCAAGGCGCTTCCGGGTGAAGACATCGTCGTAAGTGCCAAGTCCTTCCGGGAAGGCCACGACCAGCTGGGCGTCAGCGCCGTCCTGCTCGACCCGAAGGGCGAGGAGCGCCAGCGCGTCCGGCTGCACCCCCCGCGCGGTGACCGCGGCAAGGGCACGGACCTGTGGGAAGGCATGCTGAGCCCCACCTCGACGGGCCGCTGGTCCTTCGTGATCGAGGCCTGGCACGACCGGTACGGGACCTGGCACCACAATGCCGAGGTGAAGGTCGAGGCAGGCATCGACGTCGAACTGATGCTTGACGAGGGTGCCGCGCTGCTGTCACAGGCCGCGGAGGAGTCCTTCCGTAACTCCGCCGACCGGAACACGCTCCGTGCCGCCGTCGTGGGTCTCTCCGACACCTCAAAGTCCGCCGAAGAGCGGCTGGCGGCAGGCTTCAGCCCCGACGTCGCCGAGATTGTCGGGCGCGAGCCCATCCGCGAGCTGGTCACTGTTTCCGAACCGTTCCCCCTGCTGGTGGAGCGCGATCTTGCCGGCCGCGGCTCCTGGTACGAGTTCTTCCCGCGCTCCGAAGGCGCAGTCAAGAACCACGAGACCGGGCAGTGGACCTCCGGCAACTTCCGCACGGCGGCCAAGCGTCTGGAAGCCGTCGCCGACATGGGCTTCGACATCATCTACATGCCGCCCATCCACCCGATCGGCGTGCAGCACCGCAAGGGCCCGAACAACACTCTCATCGCCGGCCCCAACGACCCCGGATCCCCTTGGGCAATCGGGGCGAAGGAAGGCGGCCATGACGCTATCCACCCGGACCTGGGCACGTTCGAAGACTTTGACGCCTTCGTCGCCCGCGCCAATGAGCTGGGCCTGGAAGTAGCGCTCGACCTGGCCCTGCAGGCCGCCCCGGACCACCCCTGGGTCGCCGAGCACCCGGAATGGTTCACCACCAGGGTCGATGGAAGCATCGCCTACGCCGAGAACCCGCCCAAGAAGTACCAGGACATCTACCCGCTCAACTTCGACAACGATCCCGAAGGCCTGTCCAAGGAGATCTTGCGCATCGTCGAGCTCTGGATCAGCCACGGCGTCAAGGTCTTCCGTGTGGACAACCCCCACACCAAGCCGGTGTGGTTCTGGGAATGGCTGATCGCCAAGGTCAACAAGAAGAACCCCGACGTCGTGTTCCTCGCCGAGGCCTTCACGCGGCCGGCCATGATGCACGCGCTCGGCAGGGCCGGCTTCCAGCAGTCCTACACGTACTTCACCTGGCGGAACACGAAGAAGGAACTGGAGGAGTACTTCCACGAGGTCAGCCACGTTTCGCCGGCCTTCTTCCGCCCGAACTTCTTCGTCAACACCCCTGACATTCTCACGGAGTACCTGCAGTACGGCGGTCCGGCCGCCTTCAAGATCCGGGCTGCGCTCGCGGCAACGGCCAGCCCGCTGTGGGGCGTCTACGCCGGCTACGAGCTGTATGAGCACGTGGCAAGGCCGGGCGCCGAGGAGTACATCGACAATGAGAAGTTCGAGTACAAGGCCAGAGACTGGGATGCTGCTGCCGCATCGGGCCGGAGCCTGGCGCCGTACCTGACCAGGCTCAACGAGATCCGCAAGGCCCATCCGGCCTTGGGGGACTTGCAGAACCTGACCCTGCATCACAGCACCGACGACGCCACGATCGTCTACTCCAAGCACAAGACTCTTCCGGACGGCACCAAGGACACCATCATCGTGGTGGTCAACGTGGACCCGCACAGCACCAGGGAAAGCACGGTGTCGCTCGACCTCGCGGCGCTGGAGCTCGGCCCGGATGACCTCACGCATAACGGCGGCTTCAGGGTGGACGACCTGATCTCAGGCCAGTCCTGGGAATGGGGCGAGTACAACTACGTCAGACTCGATTCCCACATCGAACCTGCACACATCCTGAGCATCCGGAGGTAGCCTCAGTGAGTTTCAGCCCGCAGACATCCGCACACCACTTCACACCAAAGAGCACATTCGAACTCAACGCGCCGGGCCTGCAACACGATCCACTGTGGTACAGGAAAGCGGTGTTCTATGAAGTGCTTGTGCGGGGTTTTGCGGATGCCAACGCGGACGGGTCGGGGGACTTCCACGGTCTGATCGACAAACTCGATTACCTGCAGTGGCTGGGGGTGGACTGCCTCTGGCTGCCTCCGTTCTTCCAGTCACCGCTGCGCGACGGCGGTTATGACATCTCCGACTACAACTCTGTGCTGGACGAATTCGGGACCATCAGCGACTTCAAGCGGCTTGTCGCCGAAGCCCATGCGCGCGGCGTCCGGGTCATCATCGACCTGCCCCTAAACCACACGTCGGACCAGCACCCCTGGTTCCAGGAGTCACGCAAGGATCCGGACGGTCCCTTCGGCGACTTCTACGTGTGGAGTGACACGGACGAGAAATACCAGGACGCCCGCATCATCTTCGTGGACACTGAAGAGTCGAACTGGACGTTCGATCCCATCCGGCGCCAGTTCTTCTGGCACCGCTTCTTCAGCCACCAGCCCGATCTCAACTTTGAGAACCCCAAAGTCATCGACGCCGTGTTCGACGTCGTGCGGTTCTGGCTGGACCAGGGAATCGACGGCTTCCGCGCCGACGCCATTCCGTACCTGTACGAGGAAGAGGGCACCAACTGCGAAAACTTGCCCGCCACCCACGAATTCCTGCGCAAGCTGCGCAAGATGGTGGATGAGAGCTACCCGGGCAGGGTGATCATCGCCGAGGCCAACCAGCCGCCGAACGAGGTCGTTGAGTACTTCGGCACGGAAGAAGAACCGGAATGCCATATGGCCTTCCACTTTCCGATCATGCCGCGGCTGTACTACGCCCTGCGCGACCAGAAGGCTGCCCCCATCATCGAAACGATGCACGACACGCCCGACATCCCGGAGGGCGCCCAGTGGGGCACGTTCCTGCGGAACCACGACGAGCTGACGCTCGAAATGGTGACCGCCGACGAGCGCGCCGCGATGCTCGGCTGGTACGCCCCGGACCCGCGCATGCGCGCCAACATCGGCATCAGGCGGCGCCTGGCGCCGCTGCTGGACAACTCCCGGGCAGAGATAGAACTCATCAACGCCCTGCTGCTGTCCCTGCCGGGCAGCCCCTTCCTCTACTACGGGGATGAGATCGGCATGGGCGACAACATCTGGCTTGAAGACCGCGACGCCGTCCGGACCCCCATGCAGTGGAACCCGGACCGCAACGCAGGGTTCTCCAACGCCGATCCGGGCAAGCTGTACCTGCCCGTGATCCAATCGTTGGTCTACAACTACAGCATGGCCAACGTTGAAGCGGAGGCCGCCCACTCCGGATCCCTGCTTCGGTGGACGAGGCAGATCCTGAGTGTCCGGCGTAACCACGCGGCGTTCGGGCTGGGCACCTTCAAACACGTGGAAGCCGACCACGAAGTGGTGCTGGCCTACCTGCGTGAACTTCCCGAAGGCAACACGGCCGGTGAGCCCGCCGAAACCATTCTGTGTGCCTTCAACCTGTCCCAGCACCCGGTGTCATCAACGCTGAGGTTGCCGCAGTTCGCCGGCCGCGGGCTGCGCGACGTCTTCGGCGGACAGCCGTTCCCGGGCGTGGGGGAGGACGGGAACCTGACACTTACGCTCGGCAGCCATGACTTCTTCTGGCTGCGCCTGCGATCTGCTGCCTCCAACCCCGCATCTCCTTTTACCCAGGCGATGCCCGTTCTGTCGATTGAGGGCTGAGATGATCCAAACAACATTGACCCCGACCCTTAAAGAGCTGCTTCGCCAGTGGCTGCCCCGCCAGCGCTGGTTCCCGGTGAAGGCAGGAGACTTTTTGCTGGATCCGGTAGGTGGCTTCCTCCTGAACGACTCATTTGATGAGGTCGGCCTTGAGGTGTTCCTCGCCTCCGTGGTTTCGGAAACCCCCGACGGCGGTCGCCGCACCGATGTGGTCCAGGTGCCGCTCACCTACCGCCGCGACCCCCTGCCCGGCGCGGAGCGCGCCCTCGTGGGCGAAAGCGACCACCCCGAACTGGGACACCGCTGGATCTACGACGGCGTCCACGACCCCGTGTTCATCGCAGCATGGCTTGACCTTATGCGGACAGAGGGCGCCGCTGCGGCGGGCGCCGCCAGCGGCCACCTCTCCGGAGGCGGCCAGCCTCTGCCGCAACCCACCGGAACAGTGCGCGTCCTGTCAGGTGAGCAGTCCAACACATCCGTCATCATCGACGACGGCGACTCAGCGGCGATCGTGAAATTCTTCCGTGTGCTTTCCGCTGGCCGGAACCCGGAAGTCGAAGTCGGCGCAGCCCTTTCCGCTGCGCGCACCACGGAAGTACCCGCCACCCTCGGCTGGGTCACCGGCGAGTGGTTCCCGCAGACGGGCACTGCCGGTGCACCTGACCGGGCCCAAGGTGAACTGGCAGTGGCACACGAGTTCCTGGCCGGCGGCCGAGACGCCTGGAGGCTCGCGGTCGGGGCTGCCGCAGCGGGAGCCGACTTTACCCAGGAAGCACACGCCCTCGGCCACGCCACGGCCACCGTCCATCGGCGGCTCGCAGAGACCCTGGGCGTGTCTGCCGAAGCTGTCCCCGGCGGAGTCATTGCACCCGGAGTAGCCCAGCGTGTGCGGCAGGCCTGGACGGAAGCCGGTCCCGCCGTCGGACCGTATGACAACGAACTGGAACTGCTTCTGGCAGACCTTGAGGGCACTCCGGCCGGGGCGCTGCAGCGGATCCACGGGGACCTCCACCTCGGCCAGATCCTCCAGGTCCCCGGCAGCAAGGGCGAGCCGGACCGCTGGGCGATCCTCGATTTCGAAGGCGAGCCGCTCCGGCCGATCGCAGAACGGAATTTTCCGGACGTCCCGCTGCGGGACGTGCTGGGCATGCTCCGTTCCTTCGACTATGCCGCCGGCGCCGCCGAGCGTGAGAACAGCGACGCCCGCGTTCCGGAGGCTTGGGTGGATGACTGCACCGAAGCCTTCCTGGCCGGCTACTCGGAAGTCACACCCGGCACCGTTGACAGGAACTCGCCGCTCTTTGTGGCATTGTGGCTGGACAAGGCGCTCTACGAAGTCGTCTATGAGATGCGCAACAGACCGGACTGGCTCGCCATCCCGGCGAATGCGGCCAGGCGGCTCCTCAGCAGTAAAGGCACCGGCGAACCGGCCGGCGCCGCAGCGGAAGGTAAAAACATGACAGGCTCTGTACCCACAGATCGGCCCCACGCGCCCCTTCACGTGGACGCGCATACGCTCTCCCGTGTGGCTGCCGGTGAGCACCATGCCCCACACTCCGTGCTTGGTGCCCACCTGGATGACTACGGCCAGGTGACCATCCGAACCGTGAAGCACATGGCCGAAGCGGTGACCGTAGTAACCGAGGCGGGCTCTGTCGCGATGACCCATGAGGCCGAAGGCGTCTGGGTGGCCGTACTCGAGCCGCTCCAGGCCGGTCACGTGCCGGACTACCGCCTGGACGTGACGTACGAAGGACTGGAACCGGTCAGGGTCGACGAGCCCTACCGCTACCTCCCGACCGTTGGGGAAGTTGACCTGCACCTGATCGGGGAGGGCCGCCACGAAAAGTTGTGGACGGTCCTGGGTGCGCACGTGCAGCACTACAAGTCCTCGCTCGGGGACATCGATGGCGTGTCCTTTGCCGTGTGGGCTCCCAACGCCGAGGCCGTGCGCATCAAGGGTGACTTCAACTCGTGGGACGGGCGGGAGTATTCCCTGCGTTCCCTTGGTTCCTCCGGCATCTGGGAACTCTTCGTCCCCGGCGTAGGCGCCGGAGCGTGCTACAAGTTCGAGATCAAGACCAAGGGCGGCTACTGGGTTGAAAAGGCCGACCCCCTGGCCTTCGGCACGGAGGTGCCGCCGCTGACAGCCTCCAGGGTTGTCGAATCCCACTACCGGTTCGAGGATGCCGAGTGGATGAAGGCGCGCGCTGAGCGGGATCCGCACAACTCGCCCATGAGCGTCTACGAGGTCCACCTCGGATCCTGGCGCCTTGGACTGGGCTACCGCGAACTGGCCAAGGAACTCGTCGAGTACGTCAAGTGGCTGGGCTTCAGCCATGTCGAGTTCATGCCCGTGGCGGAACACCCCTTCGGCGGCTCATGGGGCTACCAGGTCACCTCCTACTTCGCGCCGACGTCCCGCTTCGGGCACCCGGACGAGTTCCGCTACCTGGTGGATGCGCTCCACCAGGCCGGCATCGGCGTCATCCTTGACTGGGTTCCGGCGCACTTCCCGAAGGACAACTGGGCACTGGCCCAGTTCGACGGCCAGCCGCTGTACGAGCACGCCGATCCGAACCTGGGGGAGCACCCGGACTGGGGCACCCTGATCTTCGACTTCGGCCGCACCGAGGTCCGCAACTTCCTGGTGGCAAACGCGCTCTACTGGCTGGACGAGTTCCACATCGACGGCCTGCGCGTGGACGCCGTTGCCTCCATGCTCTACCTGGACTACTCCCGGGAGGACGGCCAATGGCAACCGAACCGCTACGGCGGACGGGAAAACCTGGAGGCCATCTCGTTCCTGCAGGAGGCCAACGCCACGGTGTACAAGACTCACCCGGGCGCGGTCATGATTGCCGAGGAATCCACCGCGTTCCCGGGTGTGACCGGGCCGACGAGCCACGGCGGACTCGGCTTCGGGCTCAAGTGGAACATGGGCTGGATGCATGACTCGCTGAAGTACATGTCGGAAGACCCGGTGAACCGCAAGTGGCACCACGGAACGGTCACGTTCTCGTTGGTCTACGCCTTCACCGAGAACTTCCTCCTGCCCATCAGCCATGACGAGGTTGTCCACGGCAAAGGCTCGATGCTGCGCAAGATGCCGGGCGACCGCTGGCAGCAGCTGGCGAACCTGCGCGCCTTCCTCGGCTACCAGTGGGCACATCCCGGTAAGCAGCTGATCTTCATGGGCACCGAATTCGGCCAGGAAGCCGAATGGTCAGAGCAGCACGGCCTGGACTGGTGGCTGGCAGACATCCCCGCCCACAATGGCATCCAGCTGCTGACCAAGGACCTGAATGAGCTGTACAAGTCCACGCCGGCTCTCTACTCACGTGACAATGAGCCCGGCGGTTTCCAGTGGATCAACGGAGCAGACGCGGACCGCAACGTCCTGACATTCGTCCGCTGGGACAAGGACAGCAATCCCATAGTCTTCGCCGTCAACTTCTCCGGGTCCCCTCACAAGGACTACGCCCTGGGTGTGCCCGCTGCCGGCGGATGGACTGAAGTGCTCAACACCGACGCCGCCGCTTACGGCGGATCCGGTGTGGTCAACAGCGGGACGCTGACCGCGGAGGACGAAGGCATCGACGGCCAGCCCGCCACGCTGACGGTGACCCTGCCCCCGCTCGGCGCCGCGTACTTCAAACCGACCGGCACGGGCGCCAAGTCCCTGCCGGCGAAGTCAGCCCAGGCGGAACTGCCGGAGACTACGGTCAGCTAGGGCGCCGGCGAGCCGGAGACGCCGCACAGCATTCGGAAGAGGCCCGGAATCCCTGAGATTCCGGGCCTCTGCTGCTTATTAGACTGGCGGGATCACGGGCCGGAGCGCGACTCCGGCCCGGGTTGGCGTCCGGGAAAAGTAGTGGTAGAGTTTATTTCCGCGCCGCTCCCCGGAGTCGGTCGGATGAGCAAGTAAGATGCCCAAGGCACCATGGACTTGCAGAGGCCGATTTGACTAGGATGGTGAGAGCAGGTAAGTTTGGAAAGTTGCTCCGGAGCGATCCTGAACGGGTGTTTGGGTGGTGCCGGGTGTGTCTGTTGTTTGAGAACTCAATAGTGTGCCAAGTTTGTTGATACCGATTTTTTATTAAATTGGTTG
>JAPSIT010000016.1 GCA_031178585.1 Arthrobacter sp. | reverse complement strand
TGTCCTGGTACCTGATGAACGGCAGGCTTTCCATGCAGCGGGCACGGACAGTGGGCGGCTACATCGACAGGCTGCTGGTCAAGATCCGGCCGCACGCCCTGGATCTGGTGGACGCCTTCGGTTACGGTCCGGAGCACCTCCGCGCTGCCATCGCCACCGGGGCAGAAAAACTCCGGCAGGACGAGGCCCGCGCGTTCTACCGCGTCCAGCGGGCCAGCGGCAGCGCCCCTATTGACGAGAAGACAGCTTAAACCCCGACGGCGGCGTTCCCACCTTGGGGAGCGCCACCGTCGGACGTTAACCCAGCTGCCTGCTTCAGCTGCTGCTATTTGAGCACGGAGCGGTACACGTCGAGGGTGGTCTCGGTGATGGATTCCCACGAGAAGTGCTCCTCGGCCCGCCGCCTGCCGGCCTCACCCATGGCGCGGGCGCGCTGGGGGTCGGAGACCACCTCAGTCAGGGCAGCGGCAAAGTCAGTGACGAACTTTTCCGGATCCAACGGCGTGCCGGTCCCGTCGGTCACCTGTTCGAGGTCCACGAGCAGTCCGGTGTCGCCGTGCTGCACTACCTCGGGGATGCCGCCGGTGGCGCTGGCCACGACGGCGGCGCCGCACGCCATGGCTTCCAGGTTCACGATGCCCAGCGGTTCGTAGATGGACGGGCACGCGAAGGCCGTGGCGTGGCTGAGCACCTGGATGAGTTCGTTGCGGGGCAGCATCCTCTCAATGAGTACAACACCGCTGCGCTGGCTCTGCAGCTCCTCGATCAGCCGCGCGGTTTCGGCGGCGAGCTCGGGGGTGTCAGCGGCCCCGAGGCACAGCACCAGCTGCACGTCGGCAGGAAGCTTGGCCGCAGCGCGCAGGAGGTAGGGAACACCCTTCTGCCGCGTGTTCCGTCCCACGAACACCACGCTGGGCAGCTCGGGGTCGATGCCGAGGGAGCGGACAACGTCGTCGTTCTCGTCCCGGTTCCACAGGCTGACGTCGATGCCGTTGTGCACCACTTTGACCTTGGCCGGGTCGACCTCGGGATAGCTGCGCAGGATGTCCTGGCGCATGCCCTCGGACACGGCGATGATCGCGGCCGCCGCCTCGTAGGCGGTCTTTTCCACCCAGGAGGACAGCGCGTAACCGCCGCCGAGCTGCTCGGCCTTCCACGGGCGGAGCGGTTCCAGGCTGTGCGCGCTCAGCACGTGCGGGATGCCGTGCAGCAGCGAGGCCAGGTGTCCAGCCATGTTGGCGTACCAGGTATGCGAATGGACCAGGTCGGCGCCCTCGACGTCCGGCACGATGCGCAGGTCCACGCCGAGCGTCTGGACCGCGGCGTTCGCGGACCCGAGATCCTCAGGAACGGAGTAGGAGGTCACGTTCGCCCCGTGGTAGTCGGCATCCCTCGGTGCACCAAAGGCACGCACCTGCAGGTCGACGTGCTGGGCCAGGACACGGCTCAGCTCGGCTACATGGACACCTGCACCACCATAGATCTCCGGCGGGAACTCTTTAGTCACAATGTCTATTCGCATGATGCCCAAGGTAGTCCTTGACGCTTATCTGTTCTAGTGTGAAGAAGTCCGGGCGTGCCGGACTGTTGGGGAGTTTACGAAGGTGTACAGGGAGCGACTACTATGCCGTTGACTAAGAAAGTATTGGCGATTGTCCTGGCTGGCGGAGAGGGCAACCGCCTGATGCCGCTGACGGCGGACAGGGCCAAACCAGCCGTGCCGTTTGCGGGAAGTTACCGGCTCATCGACTTCGCCCTCTCCAACCTCGTGAACTCCCGCTACCTGCAAATCGTGGTTCTGACGCAGTACAAGTCGCACAGCCTTGACCGCCACATCTCCGAAACCTGGCGCATGTCCACCCAGCTCGGCAACTACGTCGCCTCCGTTCCGGCGCAGCAGCGCGTGGGCAAGAGCTGGTTCCTGGGCAGCGCCAACGCCATCTACCAGTCGCTGAACCTGATCCACGACGCGAACCCGGATATCGTTGTCGTGGTCGGCGCCGACCACGTGTACCGCATGGACTTCGCCCAGATGGTGGAGCAGCACGTCCTCAGCGGCGCCAAGGCCACCGTTGCCGCCGTCCGCCAGCCCCTCAACATGGCCAACCAGTTCGGCGTCATCGAGGTGGATCAGGAAGATCCGAAGAAAATCGCGGCGTTCGTGGAAAAGCCCGCATCGACGCCGGGACTCGCCGCCGACCCGAGCCAGTTCCTGGCATCCATGGGCAACTACGTCTTCAACGCCGACGCCCTGGTGGACGCGCTGCACGTCGACGCCGAACGTCTGGACACCAAACACGACATGGGTGGGGACATCATCCCCTACTTCGTAAACCGCGGTGAGGCCGACGTCTACGACTTCACGCTCAATGACATCCCCGGGTCCACCGAACGTGACCGCACCTACTGGCGTGACGTCGGCACCATCGACTCGTTCTACGACGCCCACATGGACCTGATCTCGCCGCTGCCGGTCTTCAACCTGTACAACTCCGAGTGGCCCATCTACACCCGCCAGAGCATTTCCCCGCCGGCCAAGTTCGTCCGAGGCGACAACAACACTGTGGGCACCGCCCTTGATTCGATCGTTGCCAGCGGCGTGGTCATTTCCGGCGGCATCGTCGAGGGCTCGGTGCTGTCCAACGACGTGTACGTCGGAACGGCCAGCCGCGTCATTGACTCCGTGCTGATGGACAAGGTGCAGATCGGTGAGGGTGCCGTGGTCCGGCGCGCCATCATTGACAAGAACGTGCGCGTCCCTGCCGGGGCAGCCATTGGCCTTGACCCGGAGCTGGACCGCGCCCGCGGCTTCAAGGTCACCGATTCGGGCATCACGGTGCTCTCCAAGGGGCAGTCGGTTCCCGAACCGGACGACGCCGAGCGGAAGCTGTCCGCGGCCAACCTCCACCTCGTTCCGGACGCCGTGAAGGCTGCCACGGAGAATTGGCCTGAGGTCCGCAGTTCCGTCGAGCACGTGGGCAAGGTCCAGGCGGCCGCCGTCGGCGTGGACTCCCCGTCGCGGTAGCCGCCGCGCACCTGCACTGACCTGCCCTCCCCCGGCACGCACTGAGGCAGGCCCGAATCTCAACAGGCTGTAAAATTTGATCAATGAGCTCCTCCGATCTGACGCCTGAAGAGATTCAGGCCTGCCTCAAGGTCTTGAACACCATCCACGTCTACGACGAGGAGCACCCTGACTACGTCTCGGTGCGCCGCGCCACGGGGAAGATGTTCAAGGCCGTCAAGCGCCACCGCCGGGTGACCAAGCGGGACCTCATCGCAGATGCTGACCGGGCGGTGCTCGCCCAGACGGCGACGGCGGCCCCGGACCGGATCGACGACGAAACCCGCGGCAACAAACTCGCCCCCTCGGCGACGGGTAAAGTAGCGGGCCACCTCATCAGGTCCCGGCCCTGCTACATCTGCAAGCAGCACTACACCCAAGTTGACGCCTTCTACCACCAGCTCTGCCCCGAGTGCGCGGCCTTCAGCCACACCAAGCGGGACGCCCGCACCGACCTCGCCGGACGCCGCGCCCTGCTCACGGGAGGCCGGGCCAAGATCGGCATGTACATCGCCCTGCGGCTGCTCCGGGACGGCGCCCACACCACCATCACCACTCGCTTCCCTAAGGACGCCGCCCGCCGCTTCGCCGCGATGGAGGACAGCGCTGAGTGGCTGCACCGGCTGAAGATCGTGGGAATCGACCTTCGCGACCCGTCCCAGGTCATGGCGCTCACCGACGACCTCAACGCCGCCGGACCCCTGGACATCATCATCAACAATGCGGCACAGACGGTCCGCCGCTCGGGCAACGCCTACAAGCCGCTGGTGGACGCCGAGGACGAGCCGCTTCCCGCCGCTCTCCAGGCCGGCAACGGAGGCCCCCAGCTGGTCACCTTCGGCCATGCCCATGACAAGCACCCGCTCGCCCTGGCCAGCAGCGTGACCGAGCATCCGGTGCTGGCAGGAGACGCCATCACCTCGCTTGCCCTGTCCACCGGCTCCGCCTCCCTGGAACGCATTGCCTCCGGGACCGCCATTGACGCCGGCGGGCTGGTGCCCGACCTCGCCACCATCAACAGCTGGACGCAGGTGGTGGACGAGGTTGACCCGCTGGAAATGCTGGAAGTGCAGCTCTGCAACGTGACGGCGCCCTTCCTGCTGGTCAGCAGGCTGCGTGACGCCATGAGGCGCTCCACCGCGCGCCGCAAGTACATCGTGAACGTCTCCGCGATGGAGGGCCAGTTTTCCCGTGCCTACAAGGGTCCTGGCCACCCGCACACCAACATGGCCAAGGCCGCCCTGAACATGATGACAAGGACCAGCGCCAAGGAAATGCTGGACACCGACGGCATCCTCATGACGGCCGTGGACACCGGCTGGATCACGGACGAACGCCCCCACTACACCAAGGTCCGGCTCATGGAGGAAGGCTTCCACGCGCCCCTGGACCTCGTGGACGGGGCAGCCCGCGTGTACGATCCGATCGTCATGGGCGAAAACGGCGAGGACCAGTACGGCGTGTTCCTCAAGGACTACAAGCCGAGCCCCTGGTGACACGGTCTGTTGTAACAGTGCCTGTGGTAACAGTGCACTGGTAACAGTATGACTGCGGGCTCCCGGCAAATGCCGGGAGCCCGCAGTTTCAGCTTAGGCGGCCAGGCCGCCAGGCGTGCTGCTAGGCCAGTCGCGTGATTTCGACGCTCACGCTCAGGGCCGAGCCTCCGCCGCCGGACAGGATGCCCTTGAGCGGCGGCACGTCGCGGTAGTCGCGGCCGCGGGCCACGGTGACGTGGAAATCCCCGGCCGGCTTGTGGTTCGTCGGGTCCCAGCTGCGCCATTCGCCGTCCCACCACTCCAGCCACGCATGGGACTGGCCGGCAACCGTCTCACCGATGTCCGCCGTCGAACGCGGGTGAAGGTAACCGGACACATACCGGGCGGGGATGCCGCAGCTGCGCAGCCCACCGATGGCAAGGTGGGCGAGGTCCTGGCACACGCCCTGCCGCTGGCTCCAGGCCTGCTCCGCGTTGGTGGTGACGCCCGTGGTGCCCTTCATGTAGGTCATCTCGCCCCGCATCCACTCAAAAACCGCTATGGCGGCGTCATGCGGGTTCTTTCCCTCCACAACGCCGGGAATGATGGCGAGCACCTCATCGCCGGGGCCGGTCAGCTGCGACTGCGGGATCCAGTCGCTGTGCTGGTTCAGCACCTCCGATGACGCCAGGTGGTCCCAGCCCACGATGTCCGCTTCCGAGGGAATGCGCTCCACGCGGTGCACTTCGACCGTGGTGGTGGAGAGTACTTCGAGGTGTTCATGCGGCATTTGCATGTCAAAGGCCGTGACCCGGGTACCCCAGTAGTCGCGGTAGCTGCTCACTGCGGCCTGGGACGGGGAAACCTTCAGGGACGACTCCAGCACCACCTGCTGCGGGTCCGTCAGCGGCGTCATGCGGGCCTCGTTGTAGGACAGCGTCACCCGCTTGTTGTAGTTGTAGCCGGTCTTGTGGATGATGCTCAGCCGGGTCATGAAACTTCTCCCACCCAGGCCAGTTCGTCCGCCTGATTGAAGTACTTACGGGAAATGGCGTCCGAGGCCTGCGAGACCGCCTTCTGCACGCGCTCCATGTGCTCCGGCAGCTCCGACATGAGGTCATCGGTGCGGTGAAACTCAAGGAAGGTGCGCGCCTGGCCGACGATCCGGCGGGCGTCGTTGATGAAGCCGACGCGCTGGGCCGTGGGGTCAAGCTTTGCCAGGCAGTCGTCCGCGTCGCGCAGTGCGTAAACGATGGAGCGCGGGAAGAGGCGGTCCAGCAGCAGGAACTCAGCGGCGTGCTGGTCTCCGAATGCCGCCCGGCGGGTGCGCAGGAAGGACTCGTACGCACCGGCGCAACGCAGCATGTTCACCCAGGACATGCCTGCGGAGAGGACGTCCCGCGTGGAGAGCATGCGCGCCGTCATGTCCGCCCGCTCGAGCGAACGGCCCAGGGCAAGGAACAGCCAGCTGTCATCGTGGCTCACCGTGGTGTCCGCCAGGCCGCTGACCATGGCAGTGCGCTCCAGCACCCAGTGGCAGAACCGGTAGGTGCCCACCACGTCCTTGCGGTGCTGGTTCAACCCGTAGTAGGTGGTGTTCAGGCTTTCCCACAGGCCCGAGGAGACGGTCTCGCGGGCGCGGCGGGCGTTTTCACGCGCGGCGCCGAGCGACCCGGCAATCGAGGTGGCGCTGTGCTTGTCGTAGGCGAGGGCATGCAGCAGCTCCTCGAGGCCGAAGTCCTCGCTCTGCGGGCGCGCGCCCATGACCGCGAGCAGCTCGCGGGCAACGCTGCGGCGCTCCTCCGTGGGCAGGTGGTTCAGCCGCTCGAGGTGGACGTCCAGGATGCGGGCGGTGCCGTCGGCCCGTTCGACGTAGCGGCCGATCCAGAAAAGGGACTCGGCGATTCGGCTAAGCATGTGCGGCTACCTCCTGCGCGAGCCTGGCGGTGAATGAGAGTGAGGTTGGAACGGGTAAGTGGGGCGTCACTGCTGCTGCTCCGACTGGCGGTCCCGCCAGTTGCTTTCGACGGGCCAGACGGACACGCGTTCGCGGACGGTGATGGTCTGCCGGGGCAGCTGTTCCACCGGCACCTGCGGGGAATCTGCCAGCACCCAGGTGTCCTTGGAGCCGCCGCCCTGGCTGGAGTTCACGATCAGGGAGCCCTCCTTCAGCGCCACGCGGGTGAGGCCGCCGGGGAGGACCCACACGTCTTCGCCGTCGTTCACCGCGAACGGACGCAGGTCCACGTGGCGCGGGCCGAACTTGTCTCCGCTGAGCGTGGGCACCGTTGACAGCTGCAGGACCGGCTGGGCAATCCAGCCGCGGGGGTCGGCGATGACGCGCTTCCGGAGGGCGTCCAGTTCCTCCCTGGACGCGTCCGGCCCGATCACGAGGCCCTTGCCGCCGGAGCCGTCCACCGGCTTGACCACGAGTTCATCGAGCCGGTCAAGGACGTGCTCGCGTGCTTCGTCTTCCTCGAGCCGGAAGGTGTCCACGTTGGCGATGACAGGCTCTTCGCCAAGGTAGTAGCGGATCAAATCCGGAACGTAGCTGTAGACCAGCTTGTCGTCGGCCACACCGTTGCCCACGGCGTTGGCTATGGTGACGCCGCCCGCGCGGGCGGCGTTGACCAGGCCCGGGCAGCCGAGCATGGAGTCGGAGCGGAACTGCAGCGGGTCAAGGAAGTCGTCGTCGATCCGCTTGTAGATGACATCCACACGCTGTTCGCCGGCCGTGGTCCGCATGTACACCCGGTTGCCGCGGCAGATGAGGTCGCGGCCTTCAACGAGTTCAACGCCCATCAGCCCGGCGAGCAGGGTGTGCTCGAAGTAGGCGCTGTTGAAGACGCCGGGGGTCAGCACCACCACGGTGGGATCGTCGACGCCGGACGGGGCGGTCTTGCGCAGGGCTGAGAGCAGCCGCCGCGGATATTCCTCCACGGGGCGGATGAGCTGGGATCCGAATGCCTCGGGCAGGCCCTTCGCCATGGCGCGCCGGTTCTCCAACACATAACTGACGCCGGACGGCACCCGGACGTTGTCCTCAAGAACGCGGAACGTGCCCGCGGCGTCGCGGACGACGTCGATCCCGGAGATGTGCACCCGGACGCCGCCGGCCGGCTCAAAACCGTGCACCGCCCGGTGGAAGTGCGCGCTCGTGGTGACCAGCTGGCGGGGAATGACGCCGTCCGAGACGACCGTCATCTTGTCGTAGACGTCGTTGAGGAACGCCTCGAGCGCCTTGACGCGTTGCGCCACACCGCGCTCCAGCACAGCCCACTCATCGGCGGGAATCACGCGCGGGACGATGTCCAGCGGGAACGGCCGCTCCTCCCCCGCAAAGTCGAATGTCACCCCTCGGTCCAGGAAGGTCCGCGCCATCGAGTCTGCACGCGCGCTGACGTCGGCGAGGGACAGCTCACGGAGGGCACCGGCGACTTGCCCGTAGGACGTGCGGGCCGTCTGCCCGGGGGCAAACATCTCGTCGTAGGCACCCGTGCGGCCGGCGGCCGTCGAGTAATCCTGGAATAGGTCAGACATGGTCATTAGCCAACCACCTTTTTGTTGCAAATTCATTTCCGTACCGCGTTCTGGCGTGTTGACTGGGCCGTCCAGTTGGTCTTTTGCCTCACCTGTCCGGCAAGGTTGGGACGTGCCAGACTTCCGATTCGCGATGCCGCCGCAGCCACGGCCGCCCAGGGTGGCGCATCAGAACCTTACCCGGAATCTTCCGGGTCTGCTGACAGCGGTGGTTTCGCTGGCTTTGGCGTTCCTTATCCATGCTGCCGTTCCGGCTCTTCCGGTGATGACCCTGGCCGTGGTGCTGGGCCTGCTGGCGGCCAACCTGCCCTTCACAGCGGTATGGGCAGCGGGCCGGGCAAGGCCCGGCCTGGACTTCGCGGGAAAGCACCTGATGCGCGGCGGCATTGTGCTCCTCGGCCTGAAGGTGGGCATCGGGGACGTACTCGGCCTTGGCTGGACCTCGCTGCTGCTGATTGCAGCGGTGGTGCTCGCCAGCTTCGCGGGAACCTACGGAATATCCCGTCTCTTCCGGCTGACGCGGGATGCCTCGCTGCTGATCGCCACGGGTTTCTCCATCTGCGGCGCCTCGGCCATCGGGGCGATGGCGGCAGTGCGGCGCATCAAGCATCCCGATACCGTGCTGCCGGTGGCCCTGGTGACCCTGTGCGGAACCCTCGCGATTGGAGTCCTCCCGCTGTTGATCCATCCGCTGCGGCTGAGCCCGGAGGCCTTCGGCGCCTGGACCGGCGCCTCGGTCCACGACGTAGGCCAGGTGGTGGCCGCCGCCCAGACCGCAGGTCCTGCGGCGCTGGCGATCGCCGTCGTCGTCAAACTGACACGGGTCATCCTGCTGGCGCCCATGGTGGCGGCCGCCGGTGTGCAACAGCGCATCGTGTCCCTGCGGCGGGCCCGCCGCGCGGGAAGTCCTGCCGCCAGCGAAGGCGACGGCTCTGCAGGCCCTGGTTCCGGAACGGGGCTGCCGGCGGAGGCAGTGCCGCCCGTGGTGCCCCTGTTCGTCGTCGGATTCGTGGCGATGGTGGCGCTGCGCTCCACCGGGTGGATTCCCCAGGCCGGGCTTGAAGCGGCCGCCGGACTGCAGGACATCCTTCTCGGGGCGGCGCTGTTCGGCCTCGGGACCGCCGTGCGCATCCAGACCCTGCTCCACACGGGCCTGCGTGCGGTCACGGCAGCGTTGGCGGCGTGGCTGCTGATTGCTGTTCTCGGACTGGCCGCGGCACTCCTGATGCTGCAGTAAGCAGCATGGTTCAACGACCGACCTGCTCCTACGACCGGCATGGTTCAATGACTGGGTGTCCAATGCAAACCTCCAGCGCTCTGAAGCGGCAGCCCGGTCTGCCCTGATCACGACCCACACGTACGACGTCCTCCTCGACGTCCGCAGCGCCGCGGAGCAGGACACCGCCGGATACGCCAGCCGGAGCACCATCACCTTCTCGGCACGCCAGCCGGGAGCATCCACATTTCTGGACTTTGTCGGGGAAGTGGGGAGCGTGGTCCTCAACGGTGTGGCGCTGCCGGTTGGGGAAGTCGTGGACGGCGCCCGGATCCGGCTGGACAACCTCCAGGCAGAGAACACCGTCACGGTGACGGGCACCGCCCTCTACAGCAGGTCCGGTGAGGGCATGCACCGCTTCTTCGACCCGGCGGACGGCCAGTGCTACCTCTACACCCAGTACGAGCCCGCGGACGCCCGCCGCGTCTTCGCCAACTTCGAACAGCCTGACCTCAAGGCCGCTTTCACCTTCTCCGTCATCGCACCCTCCGGATGGCACGTCGCCTCCAACAGTGCCGAGGCCGCACGCACCCCGGTCAAGGGCGATCCCGCCGCCAGCCAGTGGAAGTTTCTGCCTACCCTCCCCATGTCCACCTACATCACTACCGTGCTGGCGGGCCCCTATTTCAAAGTGGAGGAGCACTGGAGTGCAACGCTCGACGACGGCACGCGGCTTGAGGTGCCGCTGGCACTTTACTGCCGGGCCTCCATGGCGGACTCCTTCGACAGCGGGGAGCTGTTTAAGCTCACGAAGCAGGGGCTGGAGTTCTTCAACAGCCTCTTCGACTACCCGTACCCGTGGGGAAAGTACGACCAGGCGTTCGTGCCCGAGTACAACTTGGGGGCGATGGAGAACCCCGGCCTGGTCACGTTCACGGAGAACTACGTCTTCACATCCCGGGCCACCGATTCCCAGTACCAGGGCCGCGCCAACACCCTGATGCACGAGATGGCCCATATGTGGTTCGGTGACCTCGTCACGATGCAGTGGTGGGACGATCTGTGGCTTAAGGAGTCCTTCGCGGACTACATGGGGACCTTGGGTGTGGACCGGGCAACCCGATGGGACACGGCCTGGGTCAACTTCGCGAACAATCGGAAGGCCTGGGCCTACGTCCAGGACCAGCTTCCCACCACGCACCCGATCGTCGCGGACATCCCGGACCTTGAAGCGGCCAAGCAGAACTTTGACGGCATCACCTATGCGAAGGGCGCCTCCGTCCTGAAGCAGCTCGTGGCATATGTCGGCTTTGAGGCGTTCATCGCCGGTTCCCGGGAGTACTTCCGGGAGCACGCGTACGGCAACACCACGCTGGCCGATCTCCTGGCTGCGCTCAGCCGGGCGTCAGGCCGGGATCTGGCTGTCTGGGCCCGGCAGTGGCTCCAGACGTCCGGCATCTCCACGCTCAGCGCCGAGCTGGAAACGGAAGCAATGCCGGACGGGCCGGTGCTCGCGAGAGTCACACTGCTGCAGGACGCGCTGGACCCGGCCACCGGACGGCAGGAGCTGCGTCCGCACCGGCTGCGCCTCGGGCTCTACAACTTCGACGCCGGCGGCGCTCTGGTCCGCACAGACTCGGTCGAGTCCGACCTGGCCGGTGCCGCCGAGGAGATTCCTGCCTTGGCCGGGAAACCGCTGCCTGCCCTGCTGCTTGTGAATGACGAGGACCTGAGCTACGCCAAGGTACGGCTGGACCCCGTGTCCGAGGCGACCGTACGGTCCTCGCTGGACAGGATCAGTGATCCCATGGCCCGGGCCCTGTGCTGGTCGGCGCTGTGGAACTCCGCCCGCGACGGACTGTCCCCGGCCTCCCTGTACCTGCGAGCCGTCCAGCAGTTCGCGCCTGCCGAGACGGGAATCGGTGTCCTGCTGAATGTCCTCGGCAACGCGTCGACAGCACTGGAACATTTCGCAGCGTCCGGTGAACGCCCTGGGCTGCGGCAAGCGTTCACCACGTCCGCGGCCGCTGAGCTGCGGCGGGCCTCCCCCGGTTCGGACCAGCAGCTTGCCTGGGCGCGGACGCTCGCCACGCTCAGCCGCAGGGACAGCAGCCAGCTGCCCCTGCTGCGCGGCCTGCTGGACGGCACTGAAACTGTGCCCGGCCTGACAGTCGACGCAGAACTCCGCTGGAGCCTCTGGCACGCCCTCGCCGCCCACGGCCAGGCAGTCGAGGACGAGCTCGACGCCGAGCTGTCCAGGGACCTGACTGCCTCCGGCCGCGCCGGGCACGCCACCGCGCTCGCCGCCCGGTCTGACGCTGCCGTCAAGGCGGCAGCGTGGAATTCGGCGGTGCACGGTACGGAACTGTCCAACCAGCTGCTCAGCGCCACGATTGCCGGCTTCAACACCAGCCCGCCGGAGCTGCTCGACGCCTTCGTGGAGCCGTACTTCGACTGCCTGGAAGCGGTCTGGGCCGGGCGCAGCATCGAGATCGCCGGCCGGATCGTCCGCGGCCTCTACCCGGGCACCCAGGACCTTGCCGCGGGCCCGGCCTCACCCGACGCCCACCCGGTGATTGTGCGCACGGATTCCTGGCTCGCTGAGCACCGGGACGCGCCGCCGGCGCTGCGCCGCATCATCATCGAAGAGCGCAGCCACCTGCACCGCGCCCTGACGGCCCAGGCAGTGTCACTGGGTTACCAGGGCACGCCTTTAGGGCACAGGTTTTAGGCGACACGGTGCAGCCATGCGTCCGTGCCGAACTTGGTGCGGACGCGCTCGCGGGCAGTCTCCAGCTCCTGCGGGGTGATCTCGGAGGGTGCCGCGCCGTACCGTCCGGCGAAAACCTCCATCATTGCGGCCACGATCTCGGCGCGGGAGAGTCCGGTCTGGCGGCGCAGCGGGTCCACGCGCTTCTTCGCGCTGGTTGCGCCCTTGTCCGAGAGCTTCTCCTTACCGATCCGCAGCACCTCCACCATCTTGTCGGCGTCGATGTCATAGCTCATGGTGACGTGGTGCAGCATGCCGCCGTTGGCCAGCCGCTTCTGGGCGGCGCCGCCGATCTTGCCCTGGTCCGTTGCGATGTCGTTGAGCGGCACGTAGAACGCGTTGATGCCGAGCTGCTTCAGGGCGGCCATGACCCAGGCATCGAGGAACGCGTACGAGTCGACGAAGCTGATGCCGTCCACGAGTGTCTGGGGCAGGTACAGGGAGTAGGTGATGCAGTTGCCGGCCTCCATGAACATGGCTCCCCCGCCGCTGATCCGGCGGACCACGGTGATGCCGTGTCTGGCGACTCCTGCCGGGTCGACCTCGTTGCGGTAGGACTGGAAGCTGCCGATGACCACCGATGGTTCCTCCCAGTCCCAGAAGCGGACTGTGGGATTACGCCGGCCGGCGCCCACCTCCTCAGTCAGGACCTCGTCCAGCGCCACGTTCAGGTGGGTGGGCAGCACGGTGGGGGCAATGATGTTCCAGTGGTGGTCGGACCAGGAAGTGGCCTTGGACAGCGCCCTGCGGACAGCCACGGCCACGGCTTCCGCGGAGAATCCAAAAAGAACTGCGTCCTCCCGCAGGGAGGCCTTGACAGCGGCGGCGATTTCTTCCGCCGTCGAATCCTCCGGAAGACCTTCCAGCGCCGCGTTGATGTCCAGCAGTGCCTCATCGGGTTCGAGGAAGAAGTCGCCGCTGAGGGAGACGCCGGCGAAGGCGCCATTGACGACGTCGAGGTCCACCACGACGAGCTTCCCGCCCGGCACCTTGTACTCCCCGTGAAGGCGCGGGGCGGCAGCGTCGGCGGCAGGGAGTGGCGAAGCAGTCATGTTTTCCATCCTGCCCCACAAACGCGGAAAGCCCGCACCGTTTCCGGTGCGGGCTTTCGAAAGAACCTTGGGGCGAAGTGACTTACTTCTTGCCGCCGAAGCCCTTGAAGCGAGCGTTGAAGCGCTCGACGCGGCCTGCGGAGTCCATGATGCGCTGCTTGCCCGTGTAGAACGGGTGGGACTCGGAGGAGATTTCGACGTCGATGACCGGGTAGGTGTTGCCGTCTTCCCACTCGATGGTCTTGGAGGAAGACACGGTGGACTTGGTCAGGAACTTGACGCCGGAAGCCAGGTCGTTGAATACAACAGCTTCGTACTTCGGGTGGATATCAGACTTCATAATGGGACCTTTGTTCGCAGCGCTGGATTTTGCCAGCCGCCAGGTATGAATGGGATGGCCGCTGTCTGCAGCATCAGCAAGCTGAAAACGCAGGGCAGCCAGCTATCAATAATAGCCGATCTGCAGACCGGTGACGAACGTGCCCGCTGGTGGGTTTTAGCCCGTCTTCCTGCGCGGGCGCAGCTCCCAAAAAGCCACGGCTGAGGCGGCGGCAACGTTTAGCGAGTCCACGCCGCTGCGCATCGGGATCTTCACGGCGAGGTCGACGGCGGCCAGTGTCGCCGGGCTCATTCCGGCGCCTTCCGTTCCCAGCACCAGCGCGAGCCGGTCGGGGTTGCGGGCTGCCAGGTCATCGAGGTCCAAGGCATCGGGCGTGAGCTCCATGGCAGCCACCGTGAAGCCTTCATCCTTGAGCACATCGATGCCTTCCGGCCAGCTGTCCAGCCGCGCCCACGGCACCTGGAACACCGTGCCCATGCTCACCCGCACGCTGCGCCGGTACAGGGGGTCGCCGCAGCGCGGCGAGATGAGGACGGCATCCACGTCCAGCGCCGCCGCGGAACGGAAGATGGCGCCGACGTTCGTGTGGTCCACGATGTCTTCAAGCACGGCCACGCGGCGGGCACCGGCCAGGAGGTCGTGCAGCGGCACGGGGGCCGGGCGGTGCATGGCGGCCATAGCCCCGCGGTGGAGGTGGAATCCGGTGATTTCCTCGAGCAGGGCAGAGCTGCCGACAAAGGCGGGCACGTCCGGATACTGCTCAAAGATGTCGGCGAGATCGTCCACCCACTTTTCCGCGAGGAAGAACGAGCGGGGCCGGTGTCCTGCAGCGAGTGCCCGCCGGAGGACCCGGGAGGATTCTGCAATGTACATGCCCTCGGCAGGCTCGCGGATCTTGCGCAGGTGAACGTCTGTCAGCTGCGTGTAGTCCGAGACCCGCGGGTCCTGGGCGGATTCGAGATAGTGGAAAGTCACGGGGCAGTCATTTCAGTAATCATTGGAGCAGGTTCGCGATCAGGAAACCCAGCGCGACCAGCCCGAGCGCAAAGATGACGCCCCGCAGGACCGGCGGCGAAAGCCTGCGGCCCACACTGGACCCGACGAAGCCGCCTATGAGTGAGCTGACGGCGATAATGGCCACCACGGTCCAGTCGATCCGGTCAAAGGCGAAGAGTATGTAAGAGGTGGCCGCGATCAGATTGACCCCGAGCACCAGGAAGTTCTTCATCGCGTTCGCGTTCTGGATGGTGCCGGTCATGAAGACACCGAGGATGCCCACGAGCAGAATTCCCTGGGCGGCCACAAAGTAGCCACCATACACACCGGCCAGGTACACGAGCACTACCAGGAGAACTCCGTGGTGCCTGTCCCGGAGGGCATGTTCGGGGTTTTCCTCCCTGGTGCGGACCCAGCGCTGCAGCCGCGGCTGGAAGACCACCATCAGCAGGGCCAGGACGATCAAGACCGGGGCCGCGTAGTGGAACACCTCTTCCGGCAGATGCAGCAGCAGCCAGGCACCCGTGATTCCGCCCAGGAGGGAGGCAGGCAGCAGCTTCAGCAGCTGGCGTCCCCGGCCCTTGAGCTCGCGGCGGTAGCCCCACGCTCCTGCAGCACCGCCGGCCACGAGGCCCATGGCGTTGCTCATTGAGGCGGTCACCGGCGCCAGCCCCAGGGCGATCAGCACAGGGAAGGTAACGAGTGTGCCGGAACCGACAACGCTGTTGATGGTGCCTGCCCAGAGGCCGGCGAAGAACACAAGGATGCCGCTGAGTAACTCCACGGTGGTGCGCCGGCCGCGCCGTCAGCGGCTGGCTGTGGCGGTGTACCGCCCGGCGTTGACGCTGACGTCCAGCGGCAGGCCAAAGGTTTCGCTCAGGTTCCCGGACGTGAGGACCTCGGCGACGGGCCCGGCGGCGACCACACCGCCGTCGCGCATCAGCATGGCATGCGTGAAGCCCGGAGGCACTTCCTCGAGGTGGTGCGTGACGAGCACGATTGCGGGGGAGGCCTCGTCGCGGGCGAGCTCGCTGAGGCGGTGCACCAGGTCCTCGCGTCCGCCGAGGTCCAGGCCGGCAGCCGGCTCGTCCAGTAGCAGCAGTTCCGGGTCGGTCATGAGGGCACGGGCGATCTGCACGCGTTTGCGCTCCCCCTCGGACAGCGAAGCGAAGGTGCGGTTCAGCAGCGGCCCCATGCCCCAGTCGTTCAGCAGGGCGAAGGCGCGGCGTTCGTCGTCCTTCTCGTACCCTTCACGCCAGCGGCCGGTGACGCCGTAGGCGGCCGTCACCACAACGTTGAGAACCTTCTCGTGCTCGGGGATCTGGTTCGCCAGGGCCGCCGAGGACAGGCCGATCCTGGGGCGCAGCTCGAACACGTCAACGGAGCCCAGCATTTCCTCGAGAATGCCGGCCATGCCGCTGGTGGGGTGAAGCCGGGCGGCCGCGATCTGCAGCAGAGTGGTCTTGCCGGCGCCGTTGGGTCCGAGGATCACCCAGCGTTCGCCTTCCTTGACCTGCCAGTCCACCCTGCTCAGGAGCGTTTTGGCCCCGCGGACCACGCTGACGGCCGCCATTTCAAGAACATCACTCATAGGAGTAGACACTAGGACAAAACGCAGCGTGACTGATAACCGAACGCCCGCGCGGCCCGTGCGGGCGGGTGGGGTGAAACGAATTCGGGCCGGACCCCAGCGCTGGCTAAGATTGCAGCCATGACTTCGAACGTGACTGCGGTCAGCTACGGCGTGCACCTGCCCTCCTCCGAAGCGGAAATCCTCCGCTCCCTGCTGGTCGGTTCCGGGACGACTTTCGAAGCTGATTCCCGGAGCAGCAACGGCCGCTTTGACGTCTGTACCGTCGACTTCGCAGTGCCGTCCGGTTCGGCCGCAGAGCTTGCCGGCCTGCGCCACCTCATTGCCGCGGCGAAGGAGAACGCGGACCGGGACGGCGTGGATACGGCTGTCGTGCCCGCGGAGCTGCGCCGGGCTGGCCGCAAGCTCCTCATCATGGACGTCGATTCGACCCTCATCCAGCAGGAAGTCATCGAACTCCTCGCTGCCTACGCCGGAAAGCGCGACGAAGTCGCTGCCGTCACCGAAGCCGCCATGCGCGGCGAACTGGACTTCGCGCAGAGCCTCCATGCGCGCGTGGCGGTGCTCGCCGGACTTCCGGCCGCCGTCGTCGATTCCGTCCGGGCAGAAGTGAAGCTCAGCGAGGGTGCTGCGGACCTGGTGGCGGCGTTCAAGGCTGCAGGGCATGTGGTGGCGGTGGTGTCCGGCGGCTTCAACCAGATCCTCCGCCCCATCGCCGAGGACCTCGGCCTGGATTACTGGATAGCCAATGAACTCGAAATTGTGGACGGCGTACTCACAGGCAAAGTGCTTGGCGACGTGATCGACCGTGCGGCCAAGGAGAAATACCTGCGCGAGTGGTCGGCCGCGGAGGGCATTGCGCTGGAGCACACTATTGCCGTGGGTGACGGGGCCAATGACCTGGACATGCTCGGAGCGGCCGGAATCGGCGTGGCGTTCAATGCGAAACCCGCGGTCCGCGCCGTGGCAGACGCCGCTATCAACATGCCGCACCTTGACGCTGTGCGGCACATCGCAGGCGTCTGAGCTGCCTCAAACGCTGTTCTTCCCACCTTGTGCACGTGGCTGCCTAGGGCCCGGTAGCCTGCAGGAACGGAGTCAGCCGGTCGGCGGCGTGTACTGGCTTGCCGTGAATGCCGCTCCCCCGGGATCCCGGACCAGCACTGTGCGCGTCCAGTCCGTATCCTCCTGCCCCAGGATGCTGGCGCCTTAGCGTTCTGCGTCCATGGCCGAAGGCGGCAGCTGCCTGTGGGTCTGTTGTGTGGAGGTCCTGCAATGCCTGCAAGCTCCGGGCAGGCGTGCTGCCCGGAGCTCCGGCGAATCGCTATCCGGCGTTCTTGCCGAAGTAGTCAGCGCCCCCGGCGTACTCGGTGTGGCCGGATTCGACGTCGGCAGTCACCATGCTCGCCACAACTGCAGCGAACTCCTCGACGGAGTACAGCTTGCCTGCCTCGGCACGGCGGGCTTCGATGGCGCCCGGGTTCGAGCGGTCCAGCAGGGTTGCTGTGACGGTGCCTTCAATCATGTCCCCGGAGACGACCACCAGCGTGATCCCCTTCTCCGCCAGGCTCGGCAGGAGCTCGCGCAGCGCGTCCTCGCCAGCGCGCTTGCTGCGGGCAACCGGCTCGTATTCGGGCATGGTGGGGACGCTGTCGATGAAGTGCGCCTGGTGGCTGGTCACGAACACCACGCGTGAGCCCTCCTGCATGAGGGGCACGGCCGCGTTCAGCATGTTGATCTGCGCGTCGCGGTTGAGCTTCAGGGCGTAGCCCTCTTCCATGCCGGACTCCATGCCTCCAGAGGCATTGAGGACCAGGACATCGAGCGAGCCGAAGTTCTCCATGGCTGCACTGGCCAGTGCGTGGACACCCTCATTTGTGGTCAGGTCAGCGCCCACTGCTACCGCGCGGCCGCCGGCGGCCTCGATGCCGGCAACCACCTTGTTGGCGCGCGGCGCCTTCTGGCGGTAGTTAACAACGACGGCGGCGCCCTCGCCGGCGAGGATCTTGGCCACTTCGGCGCCGATTCCGCGTGAGGATCCGGTCACGATGGCGGTCTTGTTGTCCAGCAGTCCCATACGAGCTTCCTTTTGTTCGAAACGTCTAAATCTCTGTCGGTCTGCAGTCCATCATGCCAGCGCGGACTTCCAATCCGCTTGTTCGACGTCCACAAAGAAGCCTCGGCTGGCTAGTGATGAAGCTGGCTGCAGTCCATTGGAGCAGGCAGCTGCTAGTGCCCCATCCCGAGGCCGCCGTCGACTGGAATGACAGCGCCGCTGATGTAGGCGGCCTCATCGCTGGAGACCCAGCGGACAACGTTGGCCACCTCGGAGGCCTCCGCGAACCGGCCTGCCGGAATGCTGCCGAGGTAGTCCTTCTGCGTTGCTTCGGGCAGTTCCGCCGTCATGTCGGTGTTGATGAAACCCGGGGCCACAACGTTCGCGGTGATGCCGCGCGAGCCGAGCTCACGCGTCAGGGAGCGTGCGATGCCGACCAGGCCGGCCTTGGACGCGGAGTAGTTGATCTGGCCCGGGGCGCCGTAAAGGCCCGAAACCGAGGAGATCAGAACCACGCGGCCCTTGCGCAGGCGGATCATGCCCTTGGAGGCCCGCTTGATGACGCGGAAGGCTCCTGTGAGGTTGGTGTCAATCACGGAAGTGAAGTCGTCCTCGCTCATGCGCAGCAGCAGCGTGTCCTTGGTGATCCCGGCGTTGGCCACGAGCACCTCGACCGGGCCGTGGGCTGCCTCGACCTCGGCGAAGGCGGCGTCCACAGACGCCTCATCGGTGACGTCGGCCTTGACGCCGAGGATCCCCTCGGGCAGCTTCGTTTCGCTGCGGTAGGTCACAGCCACCTTGTCCCCGTTGGCCAGGAAGGCCTCGGCGATGGCGAGGCCGATGCCCCGGTTTCCGCCGGTGATGAGGACGCTGCGGGCCTGGGCGGCTGCTTCAGACATGAGTACTCCGGATTCTGCGGAGCATGGCTCCGCCCTGGTGCTGGATTTTGGACTGCCTCCGATCTTAGCGCCCGTTTGGGCGCCTCCCCCGGATGGTGAGAGAATTGAGTGACCCATTGGAGCGTGATTAGACAGCAGTGACACCCCGAAACCAGCCCGGACAGCCGATGCCCGAGAAGCCTGGCACCGCATCCGGTCATCCGGAGGTGCACAGCATCACCGACGCTGCGGCAGCGCATTCCGACGACATGCGGGAGCGCATGATCAAGTATGCGGTGGCCATGGGCATCCGCATGGTCTGCCTGATCCTGATTTTCGTGGTGGACGGCTGGTTCAAGCTCATCGCCGTCGCAGGTGCCGTCTTCCTGCCGTGGATCGCCGTGGTGATCGCCAATGGCTCGGACAAGGCAGAGGCGCACAGTGATGCGCTCCTGGACTATGCGCCGTACGCCGAGCTCGAATCAGCGGAGCGGCTGCAGCCGGACGAGTCCGGGGAGGATTCGCCCTCGGTGCTGCAGGGCGAGCTGATCGATGATGAAGAAGACGACGACGGCCTGGGACGGAAAGCTTCATGAACATCTTCAACCTGGGCGGAGATTCCGGCGCGGCTCCCGGCCCGGCCTCCGCCACCTGTTCCCGCAAGGCCTGCCGGGCTGACGCATCCTGGCAGCTGCTGTGGAACAATCCGAAGATCCATACTCCGGACCGCCGGAAGGTGTGGCTGGCGTGCGGTGAACACAAGGAGTGGCTGGAAGATTATCTCCAGACCCGCGGGCTGTGGAAGGAAACCCTTCCGGTTGATGCGGCGCGAGCCTCTGAAGTGGCACCGGCCTCTGAAGGGGCACCATCCTTCAACAGTGCACCGACATCTGGCGGGAATGGCTGAATGTACCGCTTCCTGTTCTCCAGCAAGTGGCTGGGCTACTTCCTGCTGGCCGTGATTTTCGCGACGGGCTGCGTCTTTTTGGGCCGCTGGCAGATGGATCGTCGCGCAGAAGCCCTGGCCGAGATTCAGCGGGTCACGTCCAACTACTCCGCCACTCCCATCAGTTTTACCGAGGCAAGGGACCAGTTCCGGCAGCTGGACCCGGCCCGGGAGTGGACGCAGGTGGAACTGCGCGGCAGCTACGACACCACGGGACAGCGAATTGTCCGAAATCGTCCCCTCAACGGCCAGCCCGGCTACGAGGTTGTGGTGCCCTTCAAACTGGTCTCTGGCGAAGCTGTCGTGATAGACCGCGGCTGGCTGCCCATCGGGAACAACAATCCGGGCCGCCCGGACGCCATCCCGGCGCCGCCTTCCGGTGAGATCACTGCTGTGGTGCGTCTGAAACATGGTGAACCTGCCCTGGACCGGGGAGCACCCGAAGGCCAGCTCGCCTCCATCGACCTCGCGGCATATTCGGCCGAGCTGGGCTATCCGCTGCTGACCGGAGCCTACGGGCAGCTCGCCTCGGAGACGCCGCCCGCCTCGGAGATGCCGCGGCCGTTCCCCATGCCATCCTTGGAGGAAGGCACGCACCTCTCTTATTCCCTGCAGTGGTTCGCCTTCGGCGTCCTGATGTTCGTGGGCTTCGGGTACGCCGCCCGCCAGCAGGCCCGGAACGCCGCGATCGACGCCGACGACAGCGCCGCTGCAGGCACCGACGTAGCAGCCCATGCCGCTGCAGGCCCGCGCAAGCGTAAGCGCCCGACGGCGGAAGAAGAGGAAGACGCCATCCTGGATGCACAGGGTTACTGACAACGGTTTGACGGAGGGCGGCACCGATCCCGTGGCGAACGTGCGGCGCGCCCTCACCGCAGCGGGCCTCCGCGACACTGTCACGGTGCTGCCGGGCAAGGTGCCGACGGCGGCAGCCGCTGCCGCAGCGCTCAGGTGCGACGTCGCCGCCATCACCAACAGCCTGATCTTCGAACTCGACGGCGCTCCGCTGCTTATCCTTGCCAGCGGCGCGGCGAGAGTAGACACCCGGTACGTCGCATCCCAGCTGGGTTCTGGCCGCATCCGCCGTGCCGATTCCGATTTCGTGCTGGCGAATACGGGGCAGGAGGTGGGCGGAGTGGCACCAGTTGGCCATCCGAAAAAGATCCGCACGCTCCTGGACGCCTCGCTGGAGGAACACGAAACCCTGTGGGCAGGGGCGGGCGACCACCATTCCATGTTCTCCATCAGTTACGGCGAGCTGCGTAGGGTCACTGCCGCTCAGGTGCTGCGCGTCCGGTAAGGGCGCTACGGCGCTTTCGATCCGAGCCCTGCAGACGCTTCCGCGACCTGCTGATAGTCGATATATAATCCTCGTATATCGATAATAGGAGAACGTTATGGGAAAGCTCACCGTCCTTACATTGCGGTTCGTGCTCGCGCTGGTGCTTATTGGCTCGCTGTACGTCCAATTGGTGATGATGCCCTTGCTGGCGACCGACCTGGAGGAGTTCGGCCCCGACTCCGCCGGACGCCGGGCCGTGCTCGTGGCCATCCCGGTGCTGGGCATCGTGACTGTCCAGATCACGCTGGTGTGCGTCTGGCGGCTGCTGACAATGGTGCGGAAAGGAACGGTCTTTTCGGACGGTGCGTTCCGGTATGTCGACATCATCTTTGGCGCTGTCACGGCCGCCTCGCTGCTCATGTTCGGACTTGCCCTTGTCCTCGCCCCGGGTGAAGCTGTCGCACCCGGCATCGTCCTCCTGGTTTGCGGGGCGTCGCTGATGATTGCCGGAGCAGCCCTTGTCGTCCTCGTGCTCCGGGCGCTGCTTGCCCAGGCTGTGGCCCGCGATGCCGAGGCGGACCACCTGCGCACCGAGCTGGATGAGGTGATCTGATGCCGATCATCGTTGACATCGACGTGATGCTTGCAAAGCGCAAGATGCCCGTGGGCACGCTGGCAGAGCGTGTCGGGATCACACCGGCCAATCTGGCGGTACTAAAGAACGGCCGCGCCAAGGCAGTCCGCTTCACCACCCTCGCCGCACTGTGTGAGGTGCTCAACTGCCAGCCCGGAGACCTGCTTCGCTGGGTGCCCGGGGAGATGGAATCCGGCTAGGCGGCGGCGGTCAGGCCCCGACGTAGGCGGCGAGGTGCTTGCCCGTCAGCGTGGAGCGCGCGGCCACAAGGTCGGCGGGTGTGCCCTCGAAGACCAGCCTGCCGCCGTCGTGGCCCGCGCCGGGGCCAAGGTCGATAATCCAGTCGGCGTGCGCCATGACCGCCTGGTGGTGCTCGATCACGATGACTGATTTACCGGACTCCACGAGGCGGTCGAGAAGGCCAAGCAGGTTCTGGACGTCGGCAAGGTGGAGGCCGGTGGTCGGCTCGTCGAGAACATAGACGTCACCTTTTTCGGCCATCTGGGTGGCGAGCTTAACGCGCTGTCGCTCGCCGCCGGACAGCGTAGTGAGCGGCTGGCCGAGGGTGAGGTAACCGAGCCCGACGTCCACGAGCCGGTTGAGGATCTTGTGTGCCGCCGGCGTGCGTGCCTCCCCGTCCTGGAAAAAGCCCTCCGCCTCGGTCATCGACATGGCCAGCACCTCAGCGATGTCGCGGCCGCCCAGCCTGTACTCCAGGACTGACGCCTGGAACCTCTTGCCCTCGCAGTCCTCGCAGGTGGACTCGACGGTTGCCATGACTCCCAGTTCGGTGAAAATAACGCCCGCGCCGTTACAGGTGGGACATGCGCCTTCAGAGTTGGAGCTGAACAGTGCCGGCTTAACGCCGTTGGCCTTCGCGAACGCCTTGCGGATGGGTTCGAGCAGGCCGGTGTAGGTCGCCGGGTTGCTGCGCCGCGACCCCTTGATGGCACCCTGGTCGATCACTACAACACCGTCGCGGCCGGCCACCGAGCCTTGGATCAGTGAGCTCTTGCCCGAACCCGCCACGCCCGTGAAAACACACAGCACGCCCAGCGGAACGTCGACGTCCACGTCCTTAAGGTTGTGCGTGGAGGCGCCTCGCACCTCGAGAGTGCCCGTCGGCCTACGTACGGATTCCTTGACCGTGGCCCGGTCGTCGAGGTGGCGGCCGGTGATGGTGTCGGTCCCCCGGAGCCCCTCGACGCTTCCCTCGAAGCAGACTCTGCCGCCCTCGGTGCCCGCGCCGGGGCCGAGATCCACGACGTGGTCGGCGATGGCGATGGTCTCCGGCTTGTGCTCGACGACGAGCACGGTGTTGCCCTTGTCGCGCAGCTGCAGCAACAGCTGGTTCATCCGCTCGATGTCATGCGGGTGCAGGCCGATTGTCGGTTCATCGAAGACGTACGTGACGTCTGTAAGGGATGAACCGAGGTGCCGGATCATCTTGGTGCGCTGGGCCTCTCCTCCGGACAGGGTGCCCGCCGGCCGGTCCAGCGAGAGGTAACCCAGCCCGATCTCGGCGAACGAGTCGAGCAGGTGCTGCAGGCCTTTGAGGAGCGGCGCGACCGAAGGCTCGTTGAGCTCCCGGACCCACGAAGCCAAGTCGCTGATCTGCATCTCGCACAGGTCGGCGATGTTCTTGCCCTGGATTTTCGAGGACCTGGCCTCGGGGCTCAGCCGGGTGCCTTCACACTCGGGGCAGGCCTGGAAAGTGATGGCGCGTTCAACGAAGGCGCGGATATGCGGCTGCATCGCGTCGACGTCCTTCGAGAGCATCGACTTCTGGATCTTCGGGATAATGCCCTCGTACGTGAGGTTGATTCCCTCGACCTTGATCTTGGTCGGCTCCTTATAGAGAAGGTCTTGCAGTTCCTTCTTGGTGAACTTCGCGATCGGCTTGTCCATGTTGAAGCCGGCACCGCTGAAGATGCGGCCGTACCAGCCGTCCATGCTGTAGCCGGGCACCGTCAGGGCACCCTCGCTGAGCGATTTGCTGTCGTCGTACAACGCGGTGAGGTCGAAGTCGGAGACTGAGCCCATACCCTCGCAGCGCGGGCACATGCCGCCCAGGTAGACGGCGTTCTGCACCACGCTTTTTTCGACCCTGCCGCTCTTCTCGGTGCTCATCACCCCGCTGGCCTTACGCGTAGGGACGTTAAAGGAGAACGCCGTGGGCGGGCCGATGTGCGGCTGGCCGAGCCGGCTGAAGAGGATCCGCAGCATCGCGTTGGCGTCCGTGGCCGTGCCGACGGTGGAACGGGGATTGGCGCCCATCCGCTCCTGGTCGACGATGATCGCCGTCGTCAGGCCTTCCAGGACGTCGACCTCCGGCCGCGACAATGTCGGCATGAAGCCCTGCACGAAGGCGCTGTAGGTTTCGTTGATCATGCGCTGCGATTCCGCGGCGATGGTGCCGAACACCAGCGAGCTTTTGCCCGAGCCGGAGACCCCGGTGAATACGGTCAGCCGGCGCTTGGGGATCTCGACGCTGACGTCCTTGAGATTGTTCTCGCGGGCGCCGTGCACCCTGATGAGGTCGTGGCTGTCCGCGACGTGCAGGGCAGAAGACGGGCTCTCCATCCTGGTGGCCATGCTTGTATCCACGCTGTCACCGGTCCTGAAGCAGGCCGAGAACGTTCCCGTCCGGGTCGGTGACGGTGGCCACCAGGCGCCCGCCGCCGACGGTCTGGGGCGGGACACCAAGCAGGGCTGTGTACACGGCCTTTGCCGCTGCCAGATCGGATACCGGATGCAAGATTCCCTGCATGGATGAGTCGGCCATTGTCTCTCCTGACGTCGTGGGTCTGTCCACCGCAGTCATCCTAACCGCGCGGGAGGCGCCAGCAGGAGCCCCGGCGGACAAGAAACGCATTGCTGTCCGGATACCAGGCTGCCATTCTTGGTGCATCTCGACTCCGCACGGCGAACAAGGGACGGACCATGCCGCTCTACCTATCCAAGTTCAGCTACACACCGGAGACCTGGGCGAGGCTCATGAGCAAGCCCGAGGACCGCTCAAAGGCCGCTCAGGAATACATCGAATCGGTCGGCGGCAGGCTTCACGGTTTCTGGTATGCCTTCGGCACCCACGACGGCTACAACCTGTGGGAGGCGCCCGACAATGTCTCCATGGCCGCCGTCGCGCTGGCAATCAGCGGCGGCGGCGCCCTGCGCTCGTTCGAAACGACAGTGCTAATGTCTGTCGACGAAACGCTCGAGGCCCTCCGGAAAGCCGAAGAGATCAAGTACCGCCCGCCGGGCGGCTGAACTGCCTAGGGCAAATCAGGCATTTAGGCCAGTGTAATCAGGTCCAGGTAGTCCTCGTTCCAGAGGTCCTCGACGCCATCGGGCAGCAGCACTACGCGTTCGGGGTTGAGTGCCTCTACCGCTCCTTCATCGTGGCTGACGAGGACGACAGCGCCGGTGTAGTTTCGCAATGCGCCCAGGATCTCGGCGCGGCTGGCCGGGTCAAGGTTGTTGGTGGGCTCGTCCAGGAGCAGGACGTTCGCGCTGGAAGCCACAATGGTGGCCAGGGCCAGGCGTGTCTTCTCACCACCGGAGAGCACCCCGGCGGGCTTGTCGACGTCGTCACCGGAGAACAGGAACGAGCCCAGGATGCCACGGACTTCCGCGTCCTTCATGTCCGGCGCGGAAGAGCGCATGTTTTCCAGGACCGTGCGCTCGTGGTCAAGGGTTTCGTGTTCCTGGGCGTAGTAGCCCACCTTGAGACCGTGGCCGGGAACGATGTCGCCGGTATCGGGCCGGTCCACACCCGCGAGCATCCGCAGCAGGGTGGTCTTGCCGGCACCGTTGAGTCCCAGGATGACCACCTTGGATCCCCGGTCAATGGCCAGGTCCACGTCGGTGAAGATTTCCAGCGAGCCGTAGGACTTGCTGAGTCCCTCCGCCGTGAGTGGGGTCTTGCCGCAGGGTGACGGGTCCGGGAAGCGCAGCGCGGCCACGCGGTCCTGCTCGCGGACGGCCTCGAGGCCGCTGAGCAGCCGCTCGGCGCGCTTGGCCATGTTCTGCGCCGCAACGGCCTTGGTGGCCTTGGCCCGCATCTTGTTGGCCTGGTCCATCAGCACCTGGGCCTTCTTCTCGGCGTTGGCGCGTTCGCGCTTACGGGCGCGCTCGTCGGTTTCGCGCTGCTGCAGGTAGCGCTTCCAGCCCATGTTGTAGAAGTCGATCTGGGCGCGATTCGCATCCAGGTGGTAGACCTTGTTGACGGTGGCTTCCAGCAGCTCGACGTCGTGGCTGATCACGATCAGCCCGCCCTGATGGTTCTTCAGAAAGTCACGGAGCCAGGAGATGGAGTCAGCGTCCAGGTGGTTCGTGGGCTCATCCAGCAGCATGGTTTCCGCGCTGGAGTACAGAATGCGGGCCAGCTCCACGCGGCGCCGCTGTCCGCCTGACAGGGTCTTGAGGGGCTGGTTGAGAATGCGTTCCGGCAGGGCCAGGTTGGACGAGATGGCAGCTGCTTCGGCTTCCGCCGCATAGCCGCCCCCAGACAGGAACTCGGCCTCGAGCCGGTCATACCTGCCCATGGCCTTGCGCTGTACGACGGGGTCATCACTTGCCATGTCAGCCTGCGCCTGCTTCAGCTTTCCAACCACCACGTCCAGGCCGCGCGCAGAGAGAATCCGGTCACGGGCCAGCTGCTCCATGTCCGGCGTCCGCGGATCCTGCGGCAGGTACCCGATCTCGCCGCTGCGGGTCACCTTGCCCGCGGCAGGCAGGCCCTCCCCGGCGAGGACGCGGGTGAGCGTGGTCTTGCCCGCACCGTTCCGTCCGACGAGGCCTACTTTGTCGCCCTTGTCGATCCGGAAGCTCACCTGGTCCATGAGCAGCCGGGCGCCGGCGCGCAGTTCAAGGTCCTGGACGGTAATCAAAGCAGGTATAGCCTTTCACAACAGGGAACGCAGCGGCACAGGGATAACAAGCGGCGTCAAATGAAGGTGCCGGGATTGATGTACGTGCCGAGCGGTACGGCCGAGAGAACGGCCTGTACAAGTCTACCGGCCAGAGGCCCACTCCCCTACCTGGACGGTGCAATACCTGCATGGCCCGCCGCAGAGTCCGGGTCCCCTGCTGGTTTCCGGTATTTGTTCGCCGCATTCAGCCCCGGCCACGGCGCCTTGTAGAACAGCTACAAAATCCCCCTCCCCCCGGGTCAGTATCGTCAACCACAGCAGATAATTGTTTGTATCTCCCCGACAGGACAACCCATGACTCAGACCCATCCCGCAACTGCGCGTCCGGCAAAGCGTTCACGCTGGAACGCCACCGACCTCGGCCTCATCGCCGTTTTTGCCGCGCTCGTCGCCGGTTCTGCCCTCGTTGCCGCGATCCCCATCGGCGGGCTCGGCGTTCCCATCACGCTGCAAACCCTCGCCGTCATGCTGACCGGCCTTGCACTCGGACCCGGGCGGGCCTTCGCCGCCGTCGGGCTCTACACACTCCTGGGACTTGCCGGACTCCCGATCTTCAGCGGCGGACGCAGCGGCCTGGGAATCCTGGCCGGCCCTTCCGCGGGCTACATCATCGCCTTCCCGCTTGCTGCTGCGGCGGTCGGCTGGCTTGCGGCCCTCATCATCCGGCGCACGCTGAAGTACCGCGGTGCCCTCCTTTTCGCTGCCGCCATGGTGACGAGCATCGTGGTGATCCACGGTCTTGGCGTGCTCGGCGTGATGGTAAATGCGAAGCTGGACTGGTCCAAGGCGTTCCTCGCCGACCTCGCTTTCTACCCCGGAGACATCATCAAGAACGTCCTTGCCGTGACGGTGGCACTGGCCCTGCACAAGGCCTTCCCGGATCTGCTGGTCCGCCGCGTCCGCCCGCTGGGTGCGGCTCCTTCCGGACAGCAGAGCTCGGGGCAGAAGACGTCCGAGCAGCCTGACTCAGAGCAGCAGTGACAGCAATTTCCTTCACCGGCGTTGGGGTTCGGGTGGCCGTAGACGGCCGCCCGGACCCCAAAGTGCTGCTTCAGGACGTCACGCTGGATTTGTCTGAGCGCAGGATCGGCGTCATAGGCGCCAACGGTTCCGGCAAGTCCACTCTGCTGAGGCTCCTGAACGGCCTGGTGGAGCCCACCGAGGGAACGGTCACCGTCAACGGCGCGGACACCGTCCGGAAGGTGCGGGCTGTCCGGCAGCAGGTGGGGTTTGTCTTCACCGACCCCCTGTCGCAGCTGGTCATGCCGACAGGCCGGGAGGACGTTGAGCTGTCCTTGCGGCGTTCGATGCGGAACGGTGCCGAACGCCGGGCCAAGGCCGATGCCGTCCTGGACCGCTTCGGGTTGCTGCCGCTGGCCGACCAGAGCATCTACGAGCTTTCCGGCGGCGAGCGGCAGCTCCTGGCGCTGGCGACGGTGCTGGCGGTTGAACCTGACGTGCTGGTCCTCGACGAGCCGTCCACCCTCCTGGACTTACGCAACCGCGAACTGCTCCGGAGCACACTAGCGGGCCTTCGCCAGCAGGTCATCATGTCCACGCACGACCTCGAGCTCGCCCTGGATATGGACCGTGTCCTGGTGGTTGAGGCCGGCAGAATTGCGTTCGACGGCGGTGCTGCCGCCGCCGTCGGATATTACCGCTCGCTGTGCGCGGGTGGAGGCGCCCTTCCCAACCGTGCCGGCGCCGGAACCCCAGCTGCCGACAGGGCCGCCGCTGACCGCGGGGACGCGCTGTGAGAGGCCACGGCTTCCTGTTGGCGAACTATGTTCCCGGCACCTCCCTGCTCCACCGCACTCCACTGTGGCTGAAGTTCCTGGTGGTGGTGGCTTGCGGCATGGCGTCGTTCCTAATTGTCGACTGGCGTCTGTCCGTCGCGGCCCTTGGCGTCATGTGTGCTTTGTTCCTGCTCAGCGGCGCGGGGTTTGGGCGGCTTTTTCGTGCCGTCCGCCCGCTGCTGCCGATCCTGTTCGCCATCGGGCTGTTTCAGTGGTGGCAGCTCGGGGCACCGGTGGCTGCCCGCATTGTCCTGAACGTGCTGCTGTGTGTGGTGGCGGCGTCGCTGCTGACCGCGACCACCCCGCTGCAGCGGCTGCTCGACGGCGTCGTTTCCCTCGCCCGCCCCTTCAAGCGCTTCGGCGCGGACCCGGAACGCTTCGCCCTCACCATTGCCATCATGCTCCGCAGCATCCCCTTCATCGCCGGCGCCTTCGCGGACGTCCGGGATTCTGCGCGGGCCCGGGGCCTGGAGCGAAACCCCCGGGCGCTGATCCTGCCGGTTTTCATCACCACCGTGGCCTATGCCCGCCACACAGGAGACGCTCTGGCGGCCCGGGGCCTGGGCGAGCCGGAAGACGACTAATCCATCTCGGCGGGGTATGCCGTACTCCCTGGCCACAATCGCAGCGTGCGAGCCGAGTCCTCCCATGTCCACCACGACAGCGGCCGCGCGCTGGAACAGCAGGATTGGCCATGGTCGAATCCTGCGTCGGCGGATCTGTTCTGGCTGGAAGGGCTCCGGCGGGCACGACGCCGTCCAGCGCCGCTCTCTTTTCCGGGCGTTCTGGATTCAGCTTGGCAGGACCACTTTTGTGGAAACAATAATGATTTGCCCCAACATCGCTTGCTGCCGCAGCTCCGACCAAATTGTCGTACCCCACTGGAAGACTGTGTTCATGAATGGCATGGGGGAATTGCAGGTGGTTCTGGCGGTGACGCCACCCGACGCCGCCCTTCCCGGTGCTGCTGCCGTCTCAGATCCTGCTTCCGGCCTTACCGTGGAGGAGTGGATTGCTGCTGCGGGGTCAGTTCGGTTGTCCTTTGACGTGCTGAACTGATTGATGAGCTGCGCTGGCTCGAGGACGCGAAGTCAGCGTTCTCGGCGATGCAGGCACGGATCAGCGTCGCCTTCGATGCCGCCAGGCGGCGTGCGCAGGCCAGAGCCGGTGTTCCTGCCGCCCAGCAGGGCGGGGACGCCGC